>JBAOHO010000012.1:0-300000 GCA_037045355.1 Candidatus Nanopelagicales bacterium
TCGGCATACCAAAGCACTGTTGGCGACCGTTCTACTGTCTCGCCGTGACATCGCAACCGCAGACAGATTGGTGCGAGAGGCCCTGCAGACCTGGGAGGAGCGAGGCCTCACCCACTTCCTTGCGTCGGGGGCACTGCTGTCGGGTCCCGCGGCATTCCTCGCCGCGCGTTCGGGCGAAGACGCCCAGGCGGCACAGCGCCTTCGCCAAGCACACGAGGCGGTACTGACGTTCGGACCGGTGTTTCCGTGGCTGAACGTGATCAGCCATGCGTTCTCCGCTGCCGCCCAGGCGATCCTGGGCGACCGGATCCAGGCCGGACACCACCTCGAGGCGGCGGTGGCGGCGGCCCGAGGACTCGACACTTCGCCGCTCCTGGCCGACCTCGTGGCCATGGCGCACGAGACCGTGGAGGGTGAATTCCGGCTCGCCCATCTCAGCCAAGCCGAGCGGCGCGTCTTCGAGCGACTCCTGACACGAGCGACACTTCGCGAGATCGCGGACTCGCTGTTCGTCTCCCCAGAGACGATCAAGACCCAAACGGGTTCCATCTATCGGAAGTTGGGCGTCTCGTCGCGTCGCGACCTCCAAGAGCTCGGGGAACCCCTCTTCGCGGCACGTTTGCTGGAACCAGGCGCGCACAGAAGCACACCCCGGCGCTCACCCTGATCGGGGATTCCGCACCCGCTGCACACCGCTTGAGGCTCTGCGCACCGGCCGCCCAGTCGACGACGTCATGGCTTGGATGGCCAGGCGGAACCTGCGGTCAACTGCGCGGTAGCGGTCAAGGACTGGTCAGACTGTCGATGCACACGGTGATCGCCAACAACAGCGCGGCATCCTGACCCGGTGCGATCTCCACGCCATAGGTGTCACGGACGCGAAACCACTTCTTCGAAACGGTCGCCACCGTGGCCCCATCGGCCTCGATCTCGTATTCGTGATCAACGATGTTGCCCTGCGCCTTCATGCTGGGGCCACCCTCGACGTCGATGGCGAACCGGTCACGCAGGCCCACGAGGGCCTTCTTGACGGTGACGTTCCCCCCAGGTCGTTCGATCTCCATGGTGTCGCGCACCCGAACCTTGCGCTCCTGGATCTTGGCGACGTCTTGTCCCGCAGCGTCGCGCAACACGAACGTGTCACGGATCCGAACGGCTTTGCCGTCGACCTTGAAGGCCCGCTGGCCGTTCTCGTCCTCGATCCAGAAGTCGTCACCGATGGACATCAACTTCTCGCGCATCTGATATCGCGCGTTGTGGGAGCCTTCGTCGCCTCGGATTCGATCTCGCAGTCCCATGTCGCTTCCTCTCGCCTTGTTTCCTTGCTGGTTCGTTTCCTTGCTGGTTCGTTTCCTTGCTGGTTTCGTGTCCTTGCTGGTTTTCTCAGTACTTCTTGCGCTGCGGGTGGCATCAGTGGAGCAGGAACCAGCCGCGCACCTGCGCCTCGTGGTCCAGGTCCCTGTCACCGGAGACATCCACGACGACCTTGTCGATGCCGACCGAGTCTGGTGGAGTGCGCGGCCGGATGCATCACCCGTCGGGGGGGACGTGAGAGGCCAGGTGGCTCTCGGTGACCCTTGCCCCTGATACACCGACAGCTTCTGAGTTGATCGTGGTCGAGGCGCTCTTGTCAGTGGCCTGCTCGGAAGGCTTGTCAGTGGCTTGCTCGGAAGGTCAGCCTCTGGACGTCGGAGGGGTGATGGACGAGTAGAAGGGGATGTAGGTGGCCGCCTGCGCGCGGACCTTGTTGCCCGCGCCGGGCGCACAGTCCATGGGCACAGTGAACACATAGCGATCGCGGTCGGGGTCGGCCGCGACGGTGGCTCCGCAGTTGATCCGCTGCGAGTTCCGGAAGGTCTTGATCGGCGCCCGGGGAGGGATCTGCGGGTTCGACTCGTTGCGTCTGAGTACCACTGTGGGTCCGCCGAGGAAGAAGAACTTCGTCCAGACGCTGCCGCCGCCGGCTATCGTCTCGGCCACTGCCCCGCGTGGCCCCAAGACGACTTTCGCCACTACTTCTCGTGCGGTGTACCGCACCTTCACCGAGGTGATCCGGACAGCGGGCGTCCCAATGGAGGCCACCTCGGCCGTCGCCGGTGCGGCGGAGCCGACACGTTGTCCGGCCGCTGCCAGCACAAGAGTGAGCCCGGCCAACGCGGCCCCGAAAGTTCTGGTGGCCTTCCCCATGTCCGCCTCCCTGTCGCTCGCCTCGCATCGGCACCCACGACCGTACAACGTGGTCGATCTCGCCGGGCGGGCTCCGTTCGTCGCCCGGCACTAGACTCAGCACTGGTGTGGCAAGAGGTCGATGGACCAAGGCGTCCGACGGTGAGGGGGCGGTGTGAGCGTCCCTGCTGATCAGCCCCGAGGCTGGGTGGAGGCGGTCGTCGAGGCCGGCGGTGGCGTGGTGTTCGAGGTCCGCACTCGACCCGACCGTGCGGTTGAGTACATCAGCGACACGATCCAGGGGCTGTTCGGCCAAACACCCGGCGAACTGCGTGAGAATCCCGCGCTGTTCGGCTCGCAGATCGCCGAAGACGACGCAGACCGACTCTCCGCGATCCTCGCGCTCGAGCCTGGTCAGCGCACCGAAGAGGAACTGCGCGCGACTCGGCAGGACGGGTCGTCGGTGTGGATGCGAGTCCGTGCGCAGTGCGTCGCGCGGGCGGACGGGTCGACCGTCCTGCGCGGCGTCGGGTTCGACGTGACCGATCTTCGGTCCGCGCGGGAGCAGCTGGCCGAGTCCGAACAGCTCTACCGACTGCTGGCCGAGAACGCCTCCGACGTGGTCGCCCTCGGTGACGCGTCCGCGGTACTGCAGTGGGTGTCACCGTCCGTGCAGTACCTCCACGGATTGGACCCTGACGACCTCATTGGGAGGCCCGTCACGTCCTTTCTGCACCCCGACGACGTGGCTCAGATGCGGACGGCCGGGACCCACGCCAACGACGGTCAGCGTGCGGAGTATGAGGCGCGCTGGCGCACGGAGGACGGCACCTATCGGTGGATGGCCGTCACGCTGCGCCCGGTGACCGACTCGACGGGTGCGGTCGTCGGGCGAGTCGCAGCGGCACGTGACATCGAAGTCGAGCGACAGACCCGGGAGGCGTTGGCTCGCAGTGAGGAGCGGTTCCGCACAGCGCTGGAGTCCGCACCCGCCGGCATGGCTGTGGTGTCCCCAGAACGGGACTTCCTTGAGGTCAACCCGGCGCTGTGCCGACTGCTGGGCCACGACGAGGCGTGGCTGACCGAGCACGGCGTTGGGGATGTGCTCGACGCACACGACGACTACCTCGACCGACGGATGCGAGCGGACCTCCTGGCCAGCGGCCAGCGATCCGTGACCCGCGAGCACCGGATGATCCGCGCCGATGGGCGGCGCATCTGGGTCGAGCACTCGATCGGCGTCGTGCGGGACGAGACCGGGACCGCCACCTCGTTCGTGTCGCAGTTCATCGACGTGACCGAGTCCCGCCAGGTCCGCGACCAGTTGCGGTTCCTCGCTGCGCACGATTCGCTCACCGAGCTGATGAACCGGCGCGAGTTGTTCTCTCGAGTGGAGGCGTTGCTGCTCGACGCGTCCCACACCGGCCGTGGCGTGGCCGTGCTCTTCCTCGACCTCGACTCCCTCAAGCCGCTGAACGACGCCCACGGCCATGTCGTCGGCGATCAGGTCATCCGGGAGGTCGCCATCCGCATCCGGGCGACGGTACGCGCCGGTGACCTTGTGGCGCGGTACGGCGGAGACGAGTTCATCACCGTCCTGCCCGCGGTGGACCGGCTCGATGACGCGGTCGCCATCGCAGAGAAGATCCACACCGCGGTGCGGGCACCGGTGACGACGACCGGAGGGACCGTACCCGTAACCCTGTCCATCGGTGTCGCGCTTGCGCAACCCGGCGACGACCCCGACACCCTGCTCAGCCGCGCGGACGCCGCTCTGTACCGCGCCAAGCGCGACGGCCGGGACCGCACCGCAACCGCTCCGCCGCCACCGGGCGAGGACTGGTGACGGACCACTCCGCACGCGCACCCGTTTCGATGACTCCGATTCGTTGACGTCGTTTCATGGAGATCGTCGTTTCCATTGGTGTCGGGGGTGGTGGTGATGAGCCAGTGGGGTTGGTCGGGTCCGGTGTCAGGGTTGGCGGTGATGGTGAATCGGTCGAGAGGGCACCTGTCAGAATGGCCACCCACCGAAGGAGGCGAGTGTGCGGATGACGTTCCGGCTCACGACCGCGCTGTTCGCAGTGGCGACGGCAGCGGTGACGGCAGTGGCCCTGGCCCTGCCCGCAGCCAACGGCGTCGTACTCGGCGGACCCACGGACTCCCGCGGCGAGGCGCGCCAGATCGGCACCTACGCGTGGCTGAACTCCCCCAACTACTCCGGTCTCGCGCCCCTGCGTCGCGTGGTGACCCCGCGCAGCATCGGACTGGGGACGTTCCATGCGCTCGACGGTGAGCTCGTCGTCATGGGCGGCACCGCGTATCGGGTACCCACGAGCGGCAAGCCGGAGCAGGTGTCACTATCACGACGCACTCCGTTCGCGCAGACGATCGAGTTCCACCCGGTCATCGAGCGACGACTCCCCGCCGGCGCGCAGTGCACCAACTTGGTGCAGGTGATCGACGACGCCGTCGGCACGACGCGTGGCCTGGTGGCAGTCAAGGTGCGAGGCAACTTCACGGAACTCACCACCCGCAGCGTGCCGCGACAGGAGCGACCGTGGGCCGCGCTCGCCGACGTCACCACCGATCAGACCGAGTTCGACCTGTCGGGTCGTGGCGCCCAACTCGTGGGCTTTCGCACCGGGCCGGATCTGAGCGGAGCGGCGCCGGTGGGCGTGCACTTGCACGGCCTCACCTCGGATCGGCGCGCGGGTGGTCATGTCCTGTCCTGCACAACCGGCCGCGGGGTGCGACTGCTCCTGGAGCCGGACGTGGACCTGACGGTGGTCGGCCGCTGAGCCACCCCGCCGTGGAAAGGGCCATTACCACCACCTATCGCTGCCGGGTCAGCGGCTCTTGACGCGGACCACGTCCGAGGCGGCCGTCGCACTGGCTGTGGCGGGCAGAACGGTCTTCAGTTTCGTGCCGGGGCTGACCCTCTTCACCACGGTGACCACGGCGGCCGACTGCCGTGAGGGGAAGGTCGGCGCTCGCTGGACGAGGGCCCACTTCTTGCCCGACCGGCGATAGATCTCGGCCCGGCGCGCAGCCGCCGGCGAGGCGGTGATCGTCAACCGGACACGCTTGCCCTTCAGGGTCTTCGCCGACACCGACAGGGTCGTTCGGGTCGAGGGGGATGGGGATGGCGTCGGCGTGGGTGTCGGCGTTGGCGTCGGAGTTGGGGTCGGCGTCGGGGTGGGCGGAAGGCGTGGGGGTCGGCGTCGGGCGTCGGCGTGGGCGTCGGGCGTCGGAGTGGGCGTGAAGGCGTGGGCGTAGGCGTCGGTGTCGGCTCGGCGGTGTAGGTGAACCCATCCGCCAGCAGCGCGCTCTCGTCGTCGGGGTCCACCACCTCGACATCCACCGCACCAACCGAGCCGGCGGGAACCACAGCTGTCAGCCACGTCGAGGAGCCGTACTGGACATCGGAGGCCGCAGCCCCTCCGACCAGAACACGCAGATCAGGTTCGAATCCCAATCCTGTGATCGTGATCGTCGTGCCGCCGGATGTCGGCCCGGAGGACGGCGCGACGCTTTGGACGAGTGGATCCGCCAGGTACCAGTAGGCATTCGCGAGACTGTTCGTCCCGCCGTCCGGGTTGGTCACGGTCACCGTCACTGTCTGGGCGCGGGTCACTGACGGCACAGTGGCGGTCAGTTCCGTCGCGGACACGAAGGAGACTTCAGAAGCGGACCGACTGCCGAACTGAACCGCTGCGCCGTCTTGGAAGCCGAGCGCCTGTGAGGGTGACGACGTTGCCGCCGACGAGCGGTCCCGACGACGGCGAGACGGCGTCGACTTCAGGCGGGACGGCCACGTAGGTGAAGCCGTCCACCAGGGTGGCGGTCCCCGAGTCCGAGTTGGTCACGGTCACATTCACCGTGCACGGGAAGGTCGATGCGCAACTGCCCGGAGCGCTGGGGGTGACCGCGGTGATCCGGGTCCCCGAGACCACCGACTCGTCGGTGGCCGGCGACCCGCCCACGGTCACAGCGGCACCGTCGATGAAGCCCGTGCCGGTGATCGTGATCTGTGTGGCCCCAGCGTCGTCACCCGACGCCGGTGAGACAGACGTGACCGTGGGGGAACTGATGTAGGTGAAGGATGCCGTGGCCACACCCTGGTCGGGATTGGTCACCACCAGGGACGCCGAGCCCGGCTGACCGCTGGGGGTTGTCGCCGTCAACTCCGTGGCCGAAACCCGCACCACATTGGTGGCGTTACGCCCTCCCACCTGTACGGTCGCGCCATCGACGAATCCGGTTCCCGTGATGGTGATACTCGGTGCCGCCGGTTGCGGGTCCGGACCCTGGTGAGACATCGCTGATCGTCGGTGGCGTGGACACGTAGGTGAAGCCGTTGGTGAGGGTCGCGCTGCCCCACTGGTTGGTCACGGTGACGTTGCTGCTGCCGGGAGTCCCGGCCGGCGTCACGGCGGTGATCCGAGTGCTGGACACGACCGTCACGCTGGTGGCAGCCGCACCGCCCACCGTGACCGATGCTCCTGAGGCGGTGAACCCGGATCCGGTGACGGTGATGGATGTGCCGCCCTGGTCGTCGCCCGATGCCGGCTGGACGCCGGTGATGGCGGGAGGCCCGGTGTAGGTGTAGGCGCTGGTGAGGGTGGCGGTACCCCCGACGTCGGTGACGCTGACGTTCACGGCCCCGGGACTGCCCGCCGGCGCCGTCACCGTGAGTGCGGTGGCGGACCATTCGGACACGGTCGCCGCACTGCCACCGAATCGGGCGGTCGTTGCGGCGGTGAAGCCGGAACCGGTGATCGTGACCTGGTTACCGCCGGCTGAGGGACCCGAGGTGGGCAGTACCGACGCGATGGTGGGCGGGTCCGGGGGCAGGTACTGGTAACCGTCCGGAAGGGTCGCCGCCGTTCCGTCCGGGTTGGTGACGATCACGTCCACGTCACCGACTGCGCCCGGCGGGGTCGTCGCCTGGATCTCCGTGGCGGACACCACCGTGACATCGGTGGCCTCCGTATCCCCGAATTCGACCAGAGCTCCGGTGACGAATCCCGTGCCGCTGATAGTCGACTGCGGTCCCACCGGCCGAAGGCCCCTCATCAGGCTGCGACCGATGCCACCACCGGGATCGGTCGGGCCTGCACACTCACCGGTCCACTGGTGGCGATCTGCGGCGTGAGAACCGCCGGCAACGTGGCGGTGATGCGACACGAAAGAGCATTGCCGACGTCAGCCGCCACGGGTGTGTAGGTACTCGCGTTGCCGACGGGGGCGGCGGTTCCGGTACGGAACCACGTGTAGGAGCGCTGCGTCGGGGTGATCGGCGCGGTGACGCTCCCCCAGGTGTCGCCCCCGCAGACCAGCGGGTACCCCTGGTAGGGCTGCCCGCTGATGGTGGGTCCCGTGATCGTGGGGTTCACCGAGGTCGACAGCCGCGTCAGTGATCGCGATCCGCTCCCCCACAGCCCTCCGTCCGGGCCGGCGAAGACCCCGCCGAGTCCCAGGCTGGGGTCCAACGTGTAGGTGTCGGTGACGGCACCGGTCGCAGGATTGAGTCGCTGCGCATTCCCCTGGCCTTGACTACCGGTGGACTCCAAGACCCACAGTCCCCCGTCGGCGGCGAACGTCAGCCCACCCCCCGCGTATTGCACGGGGTAGGTCGCTGATGTGCCGCCGGGGAACCACTTGGTGACGGTCGGCACAGCGACGTTGGTGGTCTCCGCGTACCAGACGGCGCCGTCGGGGCCGATGGCAATGTCGTAGACGTCGTATCCGAAGTTGTAGGTGGGAATCGAGAAGTTGCTGGTGGAGATCCTGCCGAACTCGGTGGTGAATCCCGAGCCGCTGAGGTTGGAATACATCCACACATAGCCGGAGGGATCAGCGGTGAGCCTTCCGGGCTCGAAGGGTGTCGTGTACTCCGTGATGGAGTAGGTGGAGGGGTTCATCCGCCCGATCCTCTTGTTCGGACCTTCGGTGAACCAGAGGTTGCCGTCCGGCCCCGTCACGATCTGACCGAGCCCATCGGTCGAACTGATCCCCGACGTGAAAGGTATGACAACACCGTTCGGGGAGATGAGGACGACCGCAACATGAGCGCTGGTGGAAGTCTGCTGCAGGACAGTGCCCCACATGTTGCCGTCGGGCCCAGCGGTGAGTCCGGTGATCCGGTTGTAGCCACTGCCGATTGTCACTGTGTTCACGGCCCCGCTGGTGGGGTTGACCACGTAGATCTGGCCGCCAGTCGAGGGGACCCACAGGTTGCCATCCGGACCGGTGACACCACCGACGGTGGAACTCGGGTATCCGGGCAGTGCGATGGACGTCTCAAGACCCGGCGTGGAGGAGGCCCGACCGAAAGCCGGCACCAACAACTGACCCAGAACCAGTGCCACGGCAACGACCAAGAGAGTCGCCCCGCGGGACCGTCGAAGTACCACGCCGCACCTCGCTCCGAACGGGCCAGACGTGTTCGCTCACACTCCGACACCTACGTCCAAGGTAGGCCGGATTCCCTGCACGCTGCGGGGACCAAAGTCCTGCCCTACGCGCCAATGGTCCGACAACGGACTTCTCGGCAGAGGCTGGCCGCCAGCCTCGTCGATTCGCCAGGTGCAGATGGCGCAAGAGCTATTCGTGTCACACCTCTGACGCCACCCACAGATACCCCCTGGGGTATCATGGCCAGCGAAAGGAAGACCCATGACCCTCACTCAGGACTCCACCCCCATGCCCGCAACGACCCCCACGCCCGCAACGACCCCCATGCCCCGGATCGGCGACAAGGCGCCGGCCTTCACCGCGAAGAGCACCCAAGGCGACGTGTCGTTCCCCGAGGACTTCGCGGGCAGTTGGGTCATCTTCTTCAGCCACCCGGCGGACTTCACTCCGGTGTGCACCAGCGAGTTCATGACGTTCGCCTCCATGCAGGACGAGTTCGCCGCGCTGAACACCAAGCTGCTGGGACTGTCGGTGGACGGCCTGTTCAGCCACATCGCGTGGCTGCGGACCATCAAGGAGCGCATCGAGTTCAACGGCATGAAGGACGTCGAGGTGACCTTCCCGCTGGTGGAGGACATCACGATGGAGGTGTCGTCGAAATACGGCATGATCATGCCGGGCGAGTCGAGCACCCAAGCAGTGCGTGCGGTGTTCATCATCGATCCCGAGGCTGTGATCCGCGCGATCATCTACTACCCCCTGAGCATGGGTCGGAATTTCGATGAGTTGAAGCGCGCGATCATCGCCTTGCAGACCGCGGACCAGCATGCGGTGGCGACCCCCGCGGACTGGCGCCCCGGCGACCGCGTGATCGTCCCGCCGGCGGGCTCCTGCGGCACCGCGAAGGAACGCATGGAAGGCGCCGAAGAAGGTGTCGAGTGTGTCGACTGGTTCTTCTGCCTGAAGGACGTCGAACCAGCGGGCCGGTAACCGAACGGCCCCCAGAGGCCCCCAGTCCCTTCATAAGGTTAGGCTTACCTAACTTGACCTCAGGGTGGGGTCGCGAATCTGGAGGGTCCGTGGATCTGTCTGTCCGAACCGGGGTCGTTGCTGTCGCGGTGCCACTGCTCGTCGTCACCGTGGCCGCCTGCCAGTCGTCCACCCCGTCTCAGAGCGCCGACACCGGAGTGGTCTCAGTGGCCAGCAGCGACGAATCGTGTGAGGTCAGTGCCGCGGATGCCGCCTCAGGGGTCGTTCGCTTCGCTGTATCGAACACGGGCAGCCAGGTCACCGAGTTCTACGTCCTGGGCGAGGACGGCTTGCGGGTCATGGGCGAGGCGGAGAACATCGCGCCCGGCCTCACCCGGGATCTCGTGGTGCAGTTGCCCCCGGGCTCGTATCAGTTGGCCTGCAAGCCGGGGATGACCGGTGACGGGATCCGCTCCGACTTCGCGGTGAACGACTCCGGCGTGCCGATGCCGACATCAGACGACGACTCGGCGGTGATCGAACGGGCCACGGCCAACTACGCCGCCTACGTGCGCGATCAATCCGACCAACTCCTCAAGGACACCAAGGAGTTCGCCGCGGCGTACCAGGCGGGGGACGACGACACCGCCAGGGCGCTGTATGCGCCCACGCGCATGCACTGGGAGCGGATCGAGCCGGTGGCGGAATCCTTCGGCGACCTCGACCCGATCCTGGACGCCCGCGAGGCCGACCTCGAGCCGGGACAGAAGTGGACAGGGTGGCATCGGATCGAGAAGGACCTGTGGCCACCACGCAGCGGGTACCAGCCGTTGACGCAGAAGCAGCGGGACAAACTCGCCGAGCAACTCGTCACCGACACCACGACCTTGGCAGACCGGACCCAGGATCTGACCTTCACGGCCGATCAGTTGGGCAACGGCGCCAAGGAACTGCTGGACGAGGTCGCCACCGGGAAGATCACGGGCGAGGAGGAAGCCTGGTCGCACACGGACCTGTGGGACTTCCAGGCCAATCTCGAGGGTGCTCAGGTGATGTACGCCGGAGTCCGTCCGGTGGTGGCGGATCGGAACCCGAAACTCGCCGCGACCTTGGATGAGGAGTTCGCGAACATCCAGAGCGCCCTCGACCGGCATCGTCGCGGCGACGGGTTCGTCCTGTACCCCGACCTGACCCCGAAGCAGATCCGGGAACTCGCGACGTCGGTCGATGCCTTGGGCGAGCCGCTGTCCGCCTTGACTGTCACCGTGCTGCAAGGGCGCTGACATGCGCGAACCGGCTGAGGAGGGGACAGCTCGCACGGGCTTGTCGCGTCGCGCGTTGTTGGGGGTATTCGGTGCCGGGGCCGCGACCGCGGCAGGCATCGGGGCTGCCGGCGTGGCGCTCGCGCGAGAAGCAGGGGAGGCGCCGGCCGGCGACCGTCGGTTCGACTTCTTCGGAGCGCATCAGGCGGGGATCACGACGCCGATGCAGAACAACCTCTACTTCGCGGCGGTCGATGTCACGACGGACTCCCGCGAGGACCTCATCGACCTGCTGCGGCAGTGGACCGAGGCTGCGGCCGCCATGACCCAGGGCCGGGAGATCGACGCCCTCGGTGCCCTGGGCGGGTCTTATGACGCTGCGCCCGAGGACACGGGCGAGGCGTTGGGCCTGCCTGCGTCGGGTCTGACCGTCACGATCGGTTTCGGCCCGACTCTCTTTGGCGACCAGCGCGGGCGGGACCGGTTCGGGATCGCCGCGGACCGCCCGCCCGGGTTGCGGGAGCTGCCGCACTTCCCCAGCGACATGACGGATCCGGCGATCAGCGGTGGCGATCTGTGTATCCAGACGTGCGCCGACGACGCGCAGGTCGCGGTGCACGCCGTGCGCAATCTGATTCGCATCGGTTTCGGGCGCACCACTGTCCGCTGGTCGCAGGCGGGTTTCGGCAAGAGTTCCGTGACGTCCCCCGACGATGCCACGCCGCGCAATCTCTTCGGGTTCAAGGACGGCACCGCCAATATCACCGGTGACCCCGCCGACACCGACCGATTCCTCTGGGTCGCCCCGACCGACGACCCGGCGTGGATGGCTGGCGGCACCTACCTGGCAGTGCGCAAGATCCGCATGACGATCGAAACGTGGGACCGAACCTCGCTACGGGAGCAGGAGGCGGTGTTCGGGCGGAGCAAACGAGAAGGCTCCCCCCTGTCCGGCGGCGGCGAGTTCGACACCCCCGACTTCACGATGGCCGGCAGTGACGGCCAACCGCTCATCGCGGCGGACTCCCACATGGCGCTGGCTCATCCGTCCGCCAATGACGGGCAGCGGATCCTGCGCCGCGCCTACAACTACACCGACGGCAGCGACGGGTTGGGGCGCCTTGACGCCGGGCTGTTCTTCCTCGCCTTCCAGCGCGACCTGGACAAGCAGTTCATTCCCCTCCAGATGCGGCTGTCGAAGTCCGACCTCATGAACGAGTACGTCCGCTACCTGAGCAGTTCGGTCTTCGCCGTGCCTCCGGGGGTCCAGCCAGGCGGCTACTGGGGTCAGTCACTGTTCGATCTCTGATCGGGCGTTCACGACTGCCTGCACGATTGCCCCCTTTCGGTTATCTCCATCACTGACCCCCCACCCGGCGACGAGCGACTGTCGCCGGGTCGAGACGCCCGGCTCGACATGAAAGGCACGAAGAATGGCGAGCAGTACTTACATGAGCTGGAACGTGGGGATCAGGAAGTACAGCACGAAGATGCCGGCGACGAGCCAGGTGGGCCAGGGCACGGACCGCGCTCGGCCCTGGGCTGCGGCCACCACGACGTAGACGATGAACCCGGCGCCGATACCGTTGGTGAGCGACATCGTGAACGGCATGACGATCATCGTGAAGAACGCCGGAAGGCTCTGCCCGATGTCGAGGAAGTCGATGGACCTGATCTGGGTCAGCATCAGGTAGCCGACGATCACCAAAGCGGGTGCCGCGGCCTCGAAGGGAATGATCGCGACCACCGGCGCCAGGAACATCGCCATGAGCATCAAGACGCCGGTTACGAGCGCGGCGATGCCCGTGCGGGCACCGTCCGCGATGCCGGTCGCGGACTCGACGTAAGTGGTGTTGGAGGACACCGAGCACGCGCCACCGGCTCCGGCTGCCAGGGAGTCGACCACCAGGATCGACTGCAGGTGCGGGATGTCACCGTCGTCCGCCACGATCCCGGCCTCGTCGGCCAGGGCGAACGCGGTTCCCAAGGTGTCGAAGAAGTCGGGAAGGACCAGCGAGAACAGCGCTACCAGAGCGGCCACCACGCCGACCGCGCTGAAGGCCCCCAGCAGGTCGAACTGCCCGATCAGCGACAGATCGGGAGTCGCCAACGGCTGTTCCGGGATCCGGGGGACGGTCAGGCTCCACCCGGTGGGGTGGTCCGCATCGCTCGGTCCGAGGCCGACGACCGCCTCGACGGCCACGGCCAGCACCGTCGTGGCCACGATCCCGATGAGGATGGCTCCCGTGACGCGACGGGCCACAAGCGCGATCATGAGCAGCAGCCCCACGACGAAGACGGCCAGCGGCCACCCCAGGATCCTGCCGTCGTCGCCCATCGTGATCTGGGGGCCATTGACCTGGACGAATCCCGCGTTCGTCAGTCCGACGAAGGCGATGAACAGACCGATGCCGGCCCCCATGGAGTACCGCAGCGGTGCGGGGACTGCCCGGTAGACAACGCGGCGCAGCCCGGTCAGGACCAAGGCCAGGATCACCAGTCCCTCGAGGACGACCAAGCCCATGGCATCTCGCCAGGTCATGGTCGGGACCAGGGTGAGGGCGATGAAGCTGTTCAGGCCCAACCCGGCCGCCACGGCCATCGGCAGGCGTCCGGCCACCCCCATGATGATGCTCAGCACGCCGGCGATGAAGGCGGTAGCGGCCATGACCAGGGCGATGGCGGTGGCCTGGTCCGGGGCTGCTCCGATCAGGTCGCCGTCCCGGTCGCGCACGGTGCCGAGGATCAGGGGATTGAGTACGAGGATGTAGGCCATCGCCGCGAACGTGACGACCCCGCCGCGACACTCGCGGGCGACGGTTGACCCGCGCGACGTGAGGTCGAACCACGTGTCGAGTCGCTGCCTGAGCGTCGTCACCGCCACGGGTCCAGAATGCCGGACCGCTCGCCGCTCGCGTGACGCGAGGCAGGAGGCGGGAGTCGCGAGGCGGGCCGCTGGAACGGCCGAAGCTCAGCGCACGTGCAGGATGCCGTGGGCCCCTCGTTCCGCGTCGGACATGATGTGGGACACGAAGGGGTAGTGTCCGGGTTCGTCGACCTCGAACTCCACGAATCCGCCCGCTGCGGGGAGCAGGCCGAGGGCCTGGCTGCCGCTGTCTCGGGAGTTCCGCAGCAGGTACCGGCC
Organism: Candidatus Nanopelagicales bacterium; assembly: GCA_037045355.1. Taxonomy (NCBI): domain Bacteria; kingdom Bacillati; phylum Actinomycetota; class Actinomycetes; order Candidatus Nanopelagicales; species Candidatus Nanopelagicales bacterium. The sequence goes on from JBAOHO010000012.1 coordinate 13,963, forward strand.
TTCTTGGTAGACCGTGTCGAACTGGCCCCCGACGACGTGGAAGGACGACGGCTCGTTGGGTCCCGCGTCCACGACCCACATGCGGACCCGGTCGCCGCTGCGGGCCTGGAGGGGGTGGTGGTCGTACTGCATGGGATAGCCGTTGAAGGTGACGATGTCGGGGGTGCCGGCGGCGATCTTGGCGGCGTCCGCGGTCTCACCCCGCGCCCCGAGGTACCCCTCGGACTGGACGAGCACGAACTCGCGATCGACCTGCGGCAGCCCGGGTGGGTCGATGATCACGGCTCCGAACATCCCGTTGGCGATGTGCATCGACATCGGCATCGTCCCGCAGTGGTACATCCACGCTCCGGCGCGCTCGGCGGTGAAGCGGTAGGTCAGTTGTTCGCCGGGCTCGATGGTGCGCATGGGGCGGTCCGGCGCAAGCGCCCCGGCATGGAAGTCGATCGAGTGCCCGATGGTGCCGTCGTTGACCAAGGTGATGACAAAGCGGTCCCCCACGCGGCCGTGCAGGGTCGGTCCAGGCGCGGTGCCGTTGAACGTCCACCGGGTCTGGGTGAAGCCGGGCGCGACCTCTCGTTCCTGCTCGGTCGCGACCATCCGGACGCGGTGCACCCGGGAACGGCCGGCGGGCGGCAGAACGGCAGAACGCGGCCGCCAATCCGCTCCGGGCGCGGCCATCAAGTCGAGTTGTCCACCAGCCGCCGCGGGTTCGGCGGTGTCCGACGGCGTGGCCGAATCACCCGCGCCGTGGCCGTGCGCGGCGTGCGGATCAGCCGCAGCGACTGGGGCGGCGCCGGTGACCTGAATCTGCAGCACCATGCCCATCTGGCGATGACCCGCGACCGAACACCACCCTTCGATCGAGCGCCCCACCACGCCGACGTCGAGCTGCGCGCGCTCGCCGGGAGCCAGTCGGGCGGTCTGTTGCCCGGTGTCGAGGACCAGGTCGTGCCGATCGTCGCCTGTGTTGTGCAGGTTGATGATCAGCCGGTTGCCCGCGGGGACCGTGATGACAGCGGGAGTGAAGCGCATCCCACTGATCGTCACGTCGGCGGTGGTGGTCTGTCCTGTCGCGGTGACTCCGGCGGCTGCCGGCTCGGCATCGGTGGCCGTGGTGCCCACCGCAGCCGGGTCGATCGCGACGCCGCCCGCCACGGCGAGGACGACAGCGGCGAGCCCGACCACGACCCCGCCGCTGTGGACGGCGACCCCTGATGCCGGAGCCACCGGCGTCGGTTCAGGTTCCGGCTCAGACCGCTTGGGGGTACGCATCGCGGTGATCAGCACCCCGACGGTCGCGAAGAGGCTGAGCAGCACGATCGTGGAGGCGATGACCCGCACGACACTGGGGCTCGGCAGCACGCAGACGAGCAAGCCGAGGTTGACGCTCACCAGCCGGGTGAACGTGGCCGTGTCAGCACGGGTGTTGCGCCACCGCATCGCGGCGGGCCCTCCCCCGGCCATGACCGGCAGCAGATAGGACAGCGAACCGAGCAGGATCTGCAAGACGCTGCCGACCAGGACGGCGGCGGTCAACCTGCCGGCGGCGCTGGTCAGAGTCTCTTCGTCGGGCACGAACAGCGTGAGCGCCGCGAAGATCAGCAGGCAACTGAGCAGCCACGTCAACCCGGCCAGCAGCGACCAGGACGCGAATGAACGCGGCGCGCGTTGCCGGACCTCGGCGATCAGGGGAACCGCGGTGACTCCCGCTCCCAGGAGGTAGGCGACCACGCCGACGGCGGTCAGGGGGCGGATGGCGAGCAGCGCGCCGGCGGCGGTGATGACACTTCCTGTGATCAGCCAGGGCAGTCCGGTGCGGGCGGCTCGCTCTGATCCGGGCGCCATCCGGGTCCGCAGCATGGTCGGCCACAAGGTGACAACGGTGGCGAGGATCGGGATGCCGATCCAGCCGAAGAGCGCGATGACCGCGTGAGCGAGAATCCAGCGCTGCTCCTGCCCGGCGGGGGCGAGTCCCACTGCCACCCCGGCGCCGAGGGCGAGCCCCGGCATCAGCAGCAGCCCGGCGGCGATGTAGGCGTGCACGGTCATGGTGAATCGGCTCGGCAGCGCGCGGCGCAGTCGGCCCACGAGCGTCGCGACGTGGGCGATCACAGCAGCAGCCAGCACAACCGCGCCTGCGCCGACGAGCGCTGCAACACCGGCGACTACTCCCGAGACGACGGCGACGATGGCCGCGTTGAGCGTGGCGAGCCGCAGGGCCTCCGCACGGCGGGTGCCGGGGTCGGGCAGGCGCAGCAGCGCGAGGCTGAAGTGGGAGGTCCAGATGAACAGGGCGTTCGTCACCGCACCCAGCAGCAGCAGGTGCACGAGCAGCCACGGCGCCGCCGGGATCTGCCGATGGAGCAAGGCGACGACTCCCGCCGCGAGCAGCCACCCGATGACGAGCACCGAGGCGCGCATATGCCACGTGGCTCGCCTCATCGCCGTGCCACCAACGTCGCCGACATGACCGCGAACGCGAGGATCGCGACGACCGTGAGCATGCCGCCGACCTGCCACAGCTGGGTCGCCGAGCGGAAATCACCGGCCACCCGCAGCAGCAGTGCCACCTGAAGTCCGGCGGTGGCGACATACAGGACGGGGCGGTAGGGGAAGGGGCGCCGCAGAACTGCGGGCAGGATGATCGGCGCGTGGGCGAGCACCATGGACAGCGCAAACCCGACCCCCACCGCGTGCACGACGACGTCGTAGGCGGCGCCGTCCACCACGGGCCCCCCGAACAGCCACACAGCGCCGGCGACACCGAGCCACGCGGTGCCGCACAGAAGGTTCACGGCCACATAGCGGGGCAGCCCGGTCGCCCGGATCGTGCGGCGGGCGACGTCGAACCGCAGCAGCCAGGTGACCAGCGCCAAGGTGGCCAATCCCAGGAACACTGACCCGACCGTCGGCCAGAGCAACGTGGCGGCGGCGGCCGCCACGTAGCCGGCGGACGTCACCAGCAGTTGCACTTCCGCGCTGCGGGGAGGAGCGCCGACGGTGGCGAGTTCGAGGCGTTCGCCGACGATGGTCAGGATCAGGAACCCGCCCAACCACGGGAACAGCGCCGGTGTGGCGACCGATCCCAGCCACATGACGACTGCCCCCATGGCGAGGACCGCACCGAGGGTCTGGACGGCGACGGCGGTGCTGGGCGAGCGGCGCCACAGTTGCCGGTAGACCAAGAGAAGCGTGACCAGGCCCGCCAGTTGCAGCAGTTGCCCCACCGCCGCGGGGGCGGCGGACAGCAGTAGCAGTGACCCAACGGCAGTCCCGGCGGGTGCCACGAAACCCCACGTGCGGCGCAACGCGATGGCTCGTTCGAGCGCGATGAGGGTCCCGAGGAACCCGATGAGCATCAGTTGAGCGTGGACTTCGGCGAGGCGCTCGGTGTTGAAGGGGGCGGGCAGCCCGAGGAGCAGGACGCCGGCGTTGAGCCCGAGCAGCAGGCAGGCTCCTGCGCCGCCCAGGAGCAGGTAACGACCCCGCACGGTGGCCGGCGGCTTGGTCGCCCGCGGTGGTGACGGGGGGCGGCTGACGGCAGACCGCTCCTCCTGCGGGAGGCTGGTTGCCGTCGGCCCGGGATTTTCCACGGGCCCAGTGTAATAAATAGCTGGGCGGGGCGGAATCCCGGTTGTTCAGGAGACCGGAGCTGGGCTCAGGTGCTCGGATGAGCGGTGATCTACGCGAGACCTCAGAGTCCTCGGCTGAGGGTCCGCTCAGCGCAGGAACGGCGTGGGCAGAACCGCCCCCGACCCCGCGAAGGGGTTGCTCGTTTCGACCAGGATGAACAACATCAACGCGACGATCCCCGCCATGAGCCCCATCAGGACCATGTTCTGGACCAACGGTGCCGGCTGGTAGGCAGCGGTCACCGCGAGGTTCAGAATCGCCAGCAGGAAGATCAGCCCGATGATGCCGGGGGCCTGCGGCCGGGGGAGCTGGTGGATCCGCTGAGTTCCTTGATCCAAGATGTCCGGGATGGCAGTGGTGATCGCGCCCCAGGACGGGTCGTTGGTCACTTCTGCAGGGGGGTCGGCCAGAACCGTCACCCTGGCCAACTCGGCACCGAGGCGGCGGTGCAGGTTCAAGGCCTCGACGCTGTTCGCCTGCTCCAGCAGCGGCCACTCCTGTTCCACGACGGCAGTGCCGTAGCCACGCAGAGCTTCGAGGACAGCGTCCTTGTGGGGTCCATCGGGCAACCCCGCCGCGGCGAGCACCGCGCTTTGGTAGTAGCCGCCTTCTTCTTCGAGCGCGACCCGGGCGTCTTGTGCGTTACCCCAGAAGTTGTTCAGCGTGAACGCCAGGAGGAACACGAAGGCTGTCGTGGTGATGGCCATGATCCGCCCGGCCAGGTAAAACGGCTTGGGGGGCTTGCCGGAGTCGTCGTCGTCTTTGTCGTCGTCGGTCTCTTTGTCGGCCTTGCCGTCGGACTCCTCGGCCGTTTCCTGGGGCTCCGGTGGCCAGGGATCGCCGTTGGACAGCGCGAGGATCCGATCATGGAATCGCCACACGATGACCACCGTGATCGCCACCGTGATCGCCACCGTGAGAAGAAGTCGGACCCAGCCAGGAACCTCCGCGAACAACCACGCCATCACGTTTCGATCAAACCAAATTCCCAGCCTCAGAAGCCAATCACGACAGGCGGGCCTTCATCGGCACCGCAGTCAGCGGGTGCGGACACGCGGGAGTCGGAATGTCTCGGAGACGCCCTGGATCGACACAACTCCCGAGAAGGTCACTGCCTTGACGCGACGAGGGATCCGCGCGGAGTCGATAGTGACGCCACCGCCGCTGACCTCAGCGCGATAGGTCCGCGACCATCCCGACGCGGACAGCCGCACGGACGCACTCCCGCCCCGCCAAAGGTTGCCGCTGAGGCTGACGCGGACCGTGCGCGTCGCACTCGAATACGACCGGCGCGCTTCGTCGAGGTCGATGGGGATGTACACCTCACGGGGAGCAAAGCAGGAGCGTGAGAAATCCGGCGCCTGCTCGCACACCTGCCACCACGCTCGACCGGCGTCGATGGGGTCCACGGGCGTGTAACTCGTCTCGCCGCTGGTGTTGGAGTTGACGTCGATCTTCTCGGCGGACATCTCGCCGGCCGAGCCGGACACCTCGGGAGACCCCGCGAGCAGGAACGTCGAGAACTGGCCGGGATGCTCAGCGGCCCACTGGAACGTCGGCATTGCCGTCGGCGTCGTCTCACCTGCTGCGGGTGACACGGGAATGGCGGCCGCCGCGGAGACGGTGGCGCCGAACGTGGCTGCGGTCAGGGCGGACAGAAACACCAGTCGTGTCGACCTCATGAGCTCAGGCTACTTCCGTCAGCCAGTGCGTGACTGTGAATCACACTCGGACGGATCACTGACCCGCGGCGTCGCAGGCGGAGACAAGCGCCGCCAGGATGGGCAGTTGGCTCGGCATCACCTTGGCGCGTGCGGTGGGCAGGTCGAACCAGGCCGCGCCATCGCACTCGGGGAACTCTCCGAGTCGACCGGATCCACGCGGCCACTCCATCGTGAACGTGTTGCTCGCGAGGAACCTCAGTCCGGCCGCGGTCTCGCAGGACACCTCCACTGCGAACGTCTGGACCGTCTTGCCCTTGTGCACTCGAACGCTGCCCAGCTCGATCAGTTCCCCCGCGGGTGCCGGGATGCCGAGTTCTTCGGTGAACTCCCGCCGAGCCACATCGGCGGGCGCCTCCTCGGCCGGGTCGTACTCACCTTTGGCGATGGACCACGCGCCCTCGTCCTTGTGCTCCCAAAACGGTCCTCCCATATGGGTGAGGAACACGTGCAGATCGCCCTCGATCCACTGAAACGGCAAGAGACCCGCGCTGAGCACCATATCCCCAGTCTGACGTCAGAGGGTCCCAAGTCCCAGCCTGACCTCATCGGCCGGTGCTCCCCGCCCGAGCGTCATGACCTCCCCCGCATCCTCGAGATCCAGACAGGCCCGCCGGCACGGACCCGGATGCGATTGCCACGGTCATCCCGCAACTACCGCGACGCGAATGCAGGCGCACCCCGAATCCGCAAGCGTGGCTACGCTGATCCCCCATGGCGCCACTCGTCCGGCTGACCGACCTAGACCATGCCAGGGGCGAGGTCGTCGAGATCTGGAACCGAGCACAACCGCAGGAGCCCTTGTCGCCGTCCGAGGTGGGCCGGATTCTGGCCGCTGATCCCGGCTTGGTGCTCGTCACGCCCGACCGCTCCGGCGTGCTCGCGGCGACGCTGCGAAGCAGCACTTCTGGTCGACGCGGCCATGTGCGCTTGATCGCCGTCGACGACGCAAGGCGGCGCCAGGGCGTGGCCTCGCAACTGCTGGATGCCGCAATCGACTGGATGGTGAGGCAAGGCGCCACATCCCTGCGGTGGGGAGCTGAGGCACCTTGGTACCTCTGGCCGGGCATCGACGCCGCGTGGGACGCTGCGCTGGCGCTCGCCGCCCACCGGGGAGCCCGACAGACCGGGGAGGCCGTCAACCTCTGCTTGACCACCGACTTCCACATCGAGCCTCCGGCCGGTGTCACGATCGAGCGGTTGACCTCCGCTGCCCATCACGCGGACATGGTCGCGGCGGCACGCGAGCTGGTCGGACGGAACTGGCCACCGTGGCTGGTGGAGTTCGACCTCGCGGTCGAATCCGGCACACTGTTCGTCGCGTTCGCCGGGTCTGAGCCATTGGCCTTCATGGCCCATTCGACACTGCGCCATGGGTGGTTGGGGCCGATGGGAACCGATCCCGAGCATCAGAGTCGCGGGGTCGGGGCCGCCACGATGTCCGCTGCGTGCGCGGACCTGGCACAACGCGGGGTCGACACCGCGCAGATCGCCTGGGTGGGGCCCGTGTCGTACTTCACCCGCCTCGGCGCCCGCCCGTGCCGAACCTTCCGGCAGATGGCCCAGGAACTGCCGCAGGCCTAACCGGGGGACCGCATCAGGTCCCGGAGTTCTCGGTATCCGATGAGTTCGATCCCGGCCAGTGCCGCGCGGAAGAACTCGTCGGTGCAATAGAGCCGGTGGTCATCCACGCGCCCTTCCCAGTCAGTGAACGCCTTGCGTAACTGCGGCGTCTCACGCGCGGGATGAGCGTGGAACTCGGTGACCCCAGGCGGGATGTCAGCGAGCGCAGCTATCAGCGCGTCCCGTGATCCCACATGCGTGAGCGGGATCAGGTGGTCGGGGGTGAAGACGCCGGCGATCGCAGCGCGCTGGCGAGCCACAGAGGGGTGGGTGGCCGAGCCGCTGAGGCGCACGGGCAGACGGTACTCCGCGGCGATCTCCAAGTAGAGGCCCTGGAACCGGGAGTGATCCTGAACGGCATACATGTGCGAGGTCAGGTGCGTCACATCGACACCCCACGCCAGGACCTGTTCGATCTGGGCGCGCAGCTCGGCGGCGACATCGGACTCGGCTGCGTTCTCCAGTAGCCCCGGGACGGAGCGGAACATGGTGCCGTCATGCCGACACAGGCTGCCCCCAAGCGTCAGCGGCTGCCATCGCACACCCTCCCATTCGCAGTTCAGGGTGAGATGAACCCCGATATCCAAACCGGCGACCTCGGTGGCGGCTGCTTCCGCGGTTGGACACGGCGCCATGAGCGAGCCGGACGTCGCCACGCCCCAGGTCAGGGCGTCCACTGCGCCGTGGGTCACCTCGGGCAGCAGTCCGATGTCGTCACACGAGACGATGACGATCCGCGCATCGGGTGCCCGACCCAACCGCTGCGCCAGTGTGGGTTGTTCCACGTCCACGAGGACCTCGGGCCTTCAAGTTCAGCGTGAGGGCTCGTTGCTCACGACACCATGCACAGGTCAACTCTCATCATGCGACACGTCGACACACTGTTGCTCCCCAGCATGCGTCTCAAACGGCAGCCGGAAGACCGCGGCTCACTGCTCCTGCACGGCCACCCGTTCGGTGTCCCGCGAATCCCAACGGTCCAACAGAAAGGCTGCGGCGACTCCGACTACGATCCCGATGACGGTGTAGTAGACACGTTCCACCGTGATGGTGAAGCCCTTCTGTGGATCACCGAGGGACGCGAAGACCAGCAGCATCGGGGTCAGGAACAACGTCTGCATGAAGTAGTTGCCGCCCATGGAGTACGCGGCCAGCAGGAACAGGAAAACGGCGGCCAGCGCGGCAGCAGCCATCTGAGGCAGGAACAAGACGATCGGCAGCGCCACCAGGGCACCCAGCGCGGTGCCGAGCAATCGCCCCTTCAGGGTTTCGCCGCGTTCCTCCGGCATGGGTCGCAGGGCCACGATGATCGTCACTGTCACCCAGTAGCCATGGGATATCCCATTGGCCAATGCCCAGTACATCGTGGCCGCCGACAGGATGCCGAGGACCAACGCGTGGCGCCAGGCCACGGCTGCGGGTGTCGGTCGTGGTGGCGCCTCGAACTTCAGCACCTTGACGATGATCAGTCCGATCATGCCGCCTGCCAGGGTCCACGCCCCAGCCTGCCACCAGTCCAGTTGCACCGGACCGGGGCCGAAGATGATGACGATGATCGGCGCCAATGTCATCAGCCCGGCGGAGTGCTGGTTCGTCAGCCCCAGCAGCAACGCCGACACGAGCATCAACACGGCGATCGCCCAAGGGGTGTTTCCCGCGACGTTCGACACGGCTGCCAGCGCTGCGGCCAGAACCGCAGACGCGGCGGCGGCACCCGTGTGGGACATGGGCGCAACGGCCATGACGAAGCCTGCCGCGATACCGAAGGCCATACCGGCGTACTGACCGCCGATCGCGGTGGCGACGAAAGACGGCACGAGGACCGCCGCCAGGATGATGGCCGCGAACTTGGGCGTCCCCGGCTTGGGTTTGGTGATCAGCGTCATCCGACCACCACCTGACGGCACGTCACGAAGTGATCCCCGGCCATCTCTCCCGCTTCCGTTCTCGCACCGTCAACCCGGCTTCTCGGTGGCAGACTAACCTTCAATCCACCGATCCACCGGCTGCTGCGCGCCGCCGACGAGCAGGTGATCGGGGCTACCGTGGAGTGTGAACTCCTTCAAGAGAACCCTCACGACACTCGCCGCCGCGACCACGGCAGCGCTGGGGGTAACTGTTGTCTCGACCGGCCCCGCTGCGGCCGCGCCGCTGGACGGTGTGGAGGACTACCTGGCAACCCGCGCAGGAGTCGTACAAGTCGCGGTCTACGACAACACGACCGGCAAGACCTCGGTCTACACCGACGCGGACACGACGCAGTACACGGCGAGCATCATGAAGGTCGACATCTTGGCCGGATGGCTGCGTTCGTTCCAGGACGACAAGACCGAGATCCCCTCAGGAGTCCCCTATTCCTTGCAGTACCTGATGACCCAGATGATCCAGGTGAGCGACAACTCCGCAGCCACTGCGCTCTTTCACTTCGGGGGCGGGTGCCGAGCGTTCACGAAGTTCAACAAGAAGATCCCCATGCCGAACACCGACGTCGGGTGCGAGAGCCCCACGTACTACGGCTGGGGCAACACTGAGACCACCGCGGCCGACCAGGTGCGTTTGATGAGAGCTTTCGCCTACGGAACCCCGGAGAAGAACCCCAAGGGCAAGAAGGGCAAGCCGGTCCTCGGCAAGGCGGCACGAACCTATGGCCTGGGCCTGATGGAGAACATCCAGGCGGACCAGAGTTGGGGAATCACCTGCGGGCCCTGGGGAACGACATGCGACCCACCCAACTACGCCCCTCGGGACCCGGACATCACCGTGGCACACAAGAACGGGTGGAAGACCCTGCCCACGTGTTCGCAACCCATCGCCCAATGTCCCTGGCAGGTCAACAGCATCGGCTGGGTCAAGGGTGCGGGCCGCGACTATGTCATCGCCGTACTCACCACCAAGGACCCCGTCGGCGCAGGCGGGACCGAGGGCTTCACCTACGGCATCACCACGATCCAAGGTGTTTCTCGACTGGTGTGGGACAACTTGGGCTGACGCATCGGTCAGCCCGGATCAGCGACCCGGCTTGGGCAGGTGCTCCAGCCACAGGGCGAAGTTCGGGGACCCCAGACCTGATGCCTTGTCATAGCCGACCTTCGCCGAGCAGCAACCCCGGTCGTATACGTCGTTGTTGCCATCGACCACGTCGTAGAACGCCGCCGGGTGCTGTTGACTCAGGCGATAGAGGAACGGCTGCACGGTGCCGAGCGGAGGCTTGCCCTTGGCTCGCTGAGAAGCCACGATGACGGCGACCGCAGCCGCGGTGAACGGAGCCGCGAAGCTGGTCCCACCATCGCCGCTGAGTAACACCTCGGGACCCTCGCTCATCAAGTAAGGCCAGTTGGGGCCAGGAGCCGCATGGGCGGAGACGTCCGGCACCGTTCGGCTCGACGACTTCGTCATGGACTTCGGCTGCCACCAGGGGCGCTCGAACCACCGAGAGGTTCCGCCGCCGCCACCACCCAGCAACGGACCGTCCGGGGGCAGCTGAGCCGTGGAGTTCCACACCCATTCCCCGGTGCGGTTGTTCGCCGCATCCAGGATGATGCGGGTGCCCCCGACCGACGTGACGTAAGGACTCGTTCCCGGGTAGTCGACCGCGAGTTTCTTGTTGCCCTTGCCCGTCCCGTTGTTCTCGACACAGTCGCTGGACCCCTGATCCCCGGCTGACGCGAACACCGAGGTGCCCGCGAGCGCCAAGCGCTGCAGGACAGCCTCAACCAGCGACTTCGACATACCTTTGAGGCCTCCGCCGCCCTCGTACTCCTGTTCACATACGCCGTACGAGACCGTGATGACATCGGGCATCCGGGGCAACGCGAACGCCTTGGCCCACGCCAGGTGCCAGCGACCGTCATACGGTGACTGCTCAACGACATCGACCCGGCTTCCTGCCGGAAGCACAGCCTGCACGGTTTGGACGTCCACTTGACCCTCGGTCGCTTGGGGCAACTGCGTCCGCAACCCCTGGACAGGACGGCGGGTGAAGATGGACCGCCCGACCTCGAAGCAATCCGCGGAGCCTTTCAAAGCCACGCTGGTGTATCCATCCTCCAGCGCGAGAATCGCGATTCGTGCGTTCTTCGCCACGGAATCACTCGCAGGCAGATCGTCGACGCCGTAGGCGGTCCTGAGCTGGTTGTATCCGTAGACGATCTCCTTCAAGTCCTCGGGATAGCAGCTGATCGGTGTGCCTTCATTGATCCCCTCGTACGGGGGAAGTGCGCGGGCCTGCGCCTGCGGATCCGCGTCGGTCTTGACGTCCACTGCCACGAGTTCGCGGACCTTCTTGGACACCTTGTCCGGCAGCGTTCCCTGACTGCGCAGAATCTCAAAGACCAGACCCGAAGCAGCTCCGCCCACTGCCTTCACCGGCTTGCCCAGCCACTTGCCCATGTCTCCGGCGCGTCCCGTGACCGTTGCGAACACACCCGTTCGGTCCAGACGGACTTCGAGGTCGTAGGACTTGGCGCTCGAACGCAAGGCGTCGAGGGAGTTGCTTCGCGCACCGTAGTCGTTCCGGATGGCCGATCGATCGGGGAAACGGCGGTACTGCTGCGATGTCGGGTCGGACACCTCCGCGATCTGATCTACCGCTGCCGAGTCGCGCCGCTTGAGCCCCACGGTGAAGTTGACGGTCGTGTTGTCCTTGACCGGTTTCCACTGGTTCTGGGTCATCTGGGGCGCGACGGGAGCGTCGAACGCCTGATCGGTTTCTTCGCCGCCGAGCGCGGCCGGCGTCAGGCTGCTCATCGCGAGTGCTGCCACCGTCCCCACGATCGTGAGTGATCCCCAGGCTGTTCGGGCAGCTGTCGACATGGTGACCTCCTGAGCGTCGCGATTCGTGTGTAGCACCACCACCACGGGAGTGTGCGATTCGCGTTCCGATTCGGGCCATAGGTCCCTGTGAAAACCCTGCCGGGTGGCAGATCGCGACATTTACTTCCATATCTGTGGTGCGGCCAGCGCGAGCACGAAGTTTCGTTTGCGCCAACCTGGACCACGGTGGGCGGTTCGCCGTGTCGGAGATCGTGGTTCGTAGCGAGATGCCGACGCCCTCGCTCTCCGACCAGTGCTCAGAAGTCGCCACATTTGGCCGGATCACAGCAGCCCCTGGCGGGATCACAGCACAACGTGCGCGAACTAGACGACCAGGTACGCCGCCGACCCCTCGGACCCCTCGGTCGACGTCCAGACGAATCCCCGCCGGGCACCAGCAACGATCCCCTGGCAGGCGAAGCGGCGCCCAAAATGACGAGAGCCCGCCAACCAGTGCTCACATGTCGCCGCATCTGGCGGGATCACGGCAGCCGCTGGCGGGTCCGCCGAAACGGCGTCGCCGCGAGTGACCGCCGCCTGCGGAGTAGCATCGATAAGTGGGTTTGCTTGCCCAGAAGAGGTGGCAGTGATGGGTATTCGGCTCACAGCAAGCAGCGACACAACCAAGACGACAATGCTCCGGCGGGCGCTCGCCGGAGCAGCCGCAGCGGCAACAGCGGCGGCGGTCCTGATCGCACCGGCTGCGGTCGCTGCCGTGCCGGCCATCGATGCGCCCGGGAACCTCAAGGTCACCCGCAGCGGTGCTGACCTGAACCAACTCGACATCACGTGGAAGGCCGTCCCGGGCGCCGACCACTACGTGGTCAACGTGTTCGACGGCAGCAAGGATCAGTCCTTCACCGTGGCGGGTGACCAGACATCGCGATCGGTGGCAGTGTCCGGCGCCTGTGCCCAGTACAGCGTCGTGGTCACGGCCTACGACGACGTGGGCGGTTCCGCCAAGACGAACACCTACCGCGTCGAGCGTCTCGCGCCAGGCGGGATCACCAAGGTCGAAGCGAGCCGGACGGCCACTTCGGCGCGATTGTCATGGCAGCCCCCGGCGAGTGTGGGCGCCGCCCCCATCGACGGGTACCGGGTCCTCGTCAAGCAGCTGTCCAACGGCAAGACACTGGTCGACCGCGACTCGGGCAACGCCTCGGAGTCCTTGGACGGACTCGAAGGGGATCGTGTCTACGTCGCGAAGATCACGCCACACAACAAGTACGGCGGCTGCTTCACGAGCAGCGTCCTGCTCCAGGGCCGCAAGCCGACAGAGCCGCGTGGGCTGACTGCGGTTCGGGCACCGGGTAACCCCGATCAGGTGCAGTTGAGTTGGACGGCGCCGATTTGGTCTGGCTTCGGACGCATCGAACGCTATGAGGTCGGCTATCGCGCCCCCACCTCCCGCCGTCCCACGTGGGATCCCGTCGGGAGCGGGTTGAGCCACAATCTGATCCTCGACTCCACGAAGACCTGGAGTGTGTGGGTGCGGGTCGTCAGCAGCGACGGCGCCACCGCCACGAGCAAGGAACTGCGGATCAATCCAGCCGGCCAGGCACTTACGCCTGAGGTCGACCCCAAGATCGGCATCGTCGAAAGCAACGGCGTTGTCGTCGTCGACTTCGACAGCGCGGTCGGTTCCAGTTCCAAGTACCCGAACATGAAGGTGGCCATCGCACCAACGCTGGGCGGCAAGGGCTTCCGCGCCAATCACGAGGTGAGCAACGGGGCGGGGCAAGTCGTGTTCGACCGTGTTCCCTGCGGAGTCTTCAGCGTGGTCGTCACCGGACAGGGCCCGAAGGACACCAAGGAGTTCGGTCGCCAGGTGCTCAACCGGTGCGACACCGGGGCGATCCCCGCCACTCAGTGGAAGCTCGTCTACGGTCGAGCCGACATCTCCGGCAACAACGTCAGCATGACGTACGGCAACGAGGCCCGCGTGATGAGCACCACCAAGCGCTCCAGCCAGGACATGGTCTTCACGACCAATGCCGATCTGCGGTCTGGGTGGGGCTACGGGATCTGGACCCGGGCCAGCCTGTCCAACGGAGCCTCACCCACCGGCTACTCGTTCCAGTACGACCCCGGATACGAGAACGTGAACAAGTCGTTCGGCAAAGCTCTTCTGCTGCGGGTCTGGAACCAGGGCAAGGAGTGCGGCAATCCGGTCGCCAAGGTCAAGTGGCCGAGCGGCATGACCGTCAACGGCCCTCACCTGGTCACAGTGATCGCCCAGGGCGACTCGATGTACGCCTCGATCGACGGCATCAAGTTGTTCGACGTCAGCAGCCTCAAGGACGCGATGACCAGCTCCGGCTGCCGGTCGTCTGGGTACAAGGAACCGACCGGCTCCGAGGTCGGCTTCCGCACCTGGAGCAGCACCGGTGCCGCAGTGTTCTCAGGAACGACCCTGAACTGAGCTGTACTGACCTGAACTGACCTGGACTGAAGCCGAACTGACTCCACACTATTGATGAGCCCCCGCCGTCGCTTCGGGGGAGATGCGGCGGCGGGGGCTGTGTCTCTACCCTACGGGGTTCCCTGTCGGCCCTGCCTCGAATCGGCTGTGACTTCCGCCGCATGTGTCCAGCACCACAGGCACCCCCACACGCACCCGCACCCGCACCCGCACCCGCACCCGCACCCGAGACATCCCGCCAGAGCCCATCACCTCCCGCTGCGATCCGGCAGCGATCCGGCAGCGACCGGTCCTCAGCGAATCGGCAGCACCTCGACGCGGCGCGCGCGGGGTCGCCGGCTGATCACGACTCCAGATCGGTCAACAGGATCGCGAGCAAGCCTGCGAGCTCGAGCCGTTGGGCGGCGGTCAACGACTCGAGCGCTTGGCGTTGGGTCGCGAGATGGGCCGGCACGACAGCATCGAAGGTGCGTTCTCCCAGGGTCGTCAGCGCCACGAGGCGAACGCGCGCGTCGTGAACGTCGGGACTGACGCGGACCAGGCCATGGTCGACCAGACGACGGATGCGCGGTGTGACCGTCCCGGCCGTGAGGTACAGACCGTCCGCCACGCTACGCATGGGCACTTCCCCTCGGCGGCGCAGGATCGACATGGCGGCGAAGTCCGCCGCGGAGATTCCGTGCGCGGCGAAGACCTCGTCCATCCTCATCGCGATGTGAGTCCTGATCCGTCCCAGGCGGGCGACGATGGCCACGGTGGCCAGATCCATCGCCGGGTCCACCCCGGCCCACTCGGCGATGAGTTCCGCGACACTGTCATGAGCGGCGGGACCCGCGGCATGTGCGGCGGGACCCGCGGCATGTGCGGCGGGACCCGCGGCATGTGCGGCGGAGCCCGCGTCACGAGCGGCGGGACCCGCGGCATGTGCGGCGGAGCCCGCGTCACGAGCGGCGGAGCCCGCGTCACGAGCGGCGGAGCCCGCGTCACGAGCGGCGGAGCCCGCGTCACGAGCGGCGGAGCCGGAGCCACTGGCCGCGACGCTGTCCTCGCCCGCAGGGCCCGGATCGTGGGCGCTCGTGATGTTGTCCCGTCGAGCCATGTCTGCCAGACTACTTTGATATCAAAGTAATATCCCCGCCGAAACACCGAGATCGGCGGCGGGCGGACCACACCCCCAGGGAGGGGCCATGCGAAGCGGTTCCGACATCACTCGACCGGATGAAGGCATTTCGGCATGAGCCGCCTTGTCAGGGCCGATGCGGAGCACTCCGTCAGCACGCTGGAGTTGTTCTTCGACCTCGTGTTCGTCTTCGCGATCACCCAGGTCACCGCCTTCGTGGCGGCTGATCCCACCGGGTATGGAGCTCTGCAGGGGTTGCTCCTGCTGTGCCTCGTGTACTTCTCCTGGGTCGCCTACTCGTGGCTGGGCACGAGTGCGCGCGTCGACGACCGCGCCCCGACCGCAGCCCTGTTCGGAGCCATGGCCGCGATGTTCGTCGTCGCCGTGCTCATGCCGGCCTGGTTCACCGGCGGGGTGTGGGCGATCGTGGCCACCGGCAGCTACATCGCCGTTCGAGCGCTGCACATCGTCCTGTTCCGCCTGTTGGGGGCGGACTCACCCGAACTGCGGAAGGCGACCATGCAGCTGGCGGCCAGCGCCGGAGTCGCGTCGGCGCTCTTGCTCGTCGGCGCGATCGTCGGGGGGACGGCGGCGGTGGTCTTCGTCGCGCTCGCGGTGATCATCGACCCCATCGGGGCGTTCACTGGCGGGGGCCGCGGCTGGTACTTGGCGGCGGATCACTTCGCCGAACGCCACGGACTCATCATCATCATCGCCATCGGTGAGTCGCTGATCGCCGTCGGCCTGGCCATCGCGGGCACGCCTCCGACCGCCGGTTCGATCGCGCTCGGCCTGATCGGCGTGGTGTGTGCCGCACTGTTGTACGTTCTCTACTTCCGACGTGCAGCCGACGGAATGCTGGCAGCGCTGGCGGCGCGCAGCGGGGCCGAACAGGCGAGGTTGGGCCGAGACGCGTTCTCCTACGGACACCTGAGCCTGATCGCCGGAATCATCGCCCTGGCCCTGGCCTTGAAGAAGTCCGCCATCGTCACCGCGACCGAAGGACTGGGCGGGCATCTGCATGGGATCGCCGGTCCGGCACTCGCTGCGGCAGGGCTCTTGATCCTCGGCGGAATGATCCTCATCCGGATACGCACCGGACTGGGCGCCCCGGCCTGGTTGATCGCCGGGATGGTGCTCGTCATCGCCGCGGGGATTCTGTCTGTGGTCCTCCCGCTGGCGGCGGTGCTCGCCATAGCCGCCGTGGGGTTCGCCTGCGCAGCACTGCCGCAGTCACCTACGGCAGCGCCGGCCCACAGCGACTGAGCCGGCAGCTGGGGCGGCGGTCCGCGGGACACGAGGGCCACCGCGTGATTCAGTGAGCGCGTGACGATTCAACGACTCATCACCGCGTTCGCCGTGGCCGGGGTGACCCTCGCCGCCTCAGTCATCGCCCCTCCCGCGACTGCCGCCACCTGCGACCTGGGGCCCCGCGCGAAGTGCGCCAAGGCGTCACTCAACTGGAAGGTCCGCGCCCACGGCAGCCTCAAGCGAGCTGACTTCCACAAGGCCAAGATGCGCGGTGCGGACCTGCGCGGGGCCGACCTGACCGCTGCCGATCTGAGCGGCGCCGATCTGCGTAACGCCGACTTGTCCAGTGCCATCCTCGAGCGGGCGAACCTGCAGGGCGCAAAACTGTCCGACACCGACCTCACCGGGGTGGACCTGGACAAGGCGGACCTGGCCAAGGTCGATGCCGAGGATGCGAACTTCCAAGGGGCGAGCCTGCAGAAGGCCGCCCTCAACAACGGCGACTTCAGCAACGCCAACTTCTACGGATCGGACCTGACTGGCGCTGACCTCGGAGGCGCGAACCAGCCCCCGCCGCCACCCCCGTTCTCGACCGCCAAACCCAAGCTCACGACCAACCTGATCAACACCAACTTCTGGGGAGCCACCCTCACTGATGCGAACCTGACCAATGCCAACCTCGAGAACGCCAACCTCTACGGCGTCGTCGCGACGACACCCGCGGACTTCAGCGGCGCCCTACTGTATTCAGCCGACTTGAGCAGCGGGTTGTTGGACGGCGCCGACTTCAGCCAAGCCTTCATGCACGCGAGTTCGATCCAACTGACTGCCATGAACGGAGCCGACTTCACCGACGCCTCGCTCGGATCCGTGATCATCATCAACTCGAGTTTCGAAGGGGCGAACTTCACCGGCGCGATCTTCCCGCGCGCGGTGTGGATCAATGTCACGTGCCCCAACGGCTCGATCCAGAGTGAACCCTGCGCAGGTTGAGACGCGTGACGGCCAGTACTCCCCGGGAGGCGATCGACCTCGCTGACGTGAGCATCGCCGACGTGGTGACCGTGGCCCGCGACGAGACACCAGTCGAGGTCACCTCCGCGGTCCTGACCCGCGTGGAACAGACCCGCGCGGCCATCGAGGCCCTGGCCGCGTCGCCGAACCCGACCTACGGAGTCTCGACGGGATTCGGCGCTCTCGCGACCGTGAGCATCCCCCCGGAACGCCGGGCTGCGTTGCAGGTCAGCCTGATCCGAAGCCACGCCGCGGGCTCGGGTGCTGGGGTTGAGCGCGACGTCGTGCGAGCGATGATGCTGCTCCGGCTGCGCACGCTGGCCACCGGACGCACCGGTGTCCGCCCCGTCGTGGTCGAGACGCTCGCCGCCATGCTCAACGCGGGACTGACGCCGGTGGTCCGCGAGCACGGCTCGCTGGGCTGTAGCGGTGACCTGGCGCCACTGGCGCACGTGGCACTTGCCGCCACCGGGGAGGGGTCGGTCGTGGACCGGGACGGATCGGTCCGACCCGCGGCCGATGCGCTGCGGGACGCTGGGATCGCTCCGTTGACCCTGGCCGAGAAGGAGGGGCTGGCGCTCATCAACGGCACCGACGGGATGACCGGGATGTTGTGCCTGGTGCTCGCGGACCTCGCCGAGCTACTCCCCATCGCGGACATCACGACCGCGATGACCGTCGAGGCGCTGTTGGGAACCGACCGGGTCTTCGCGGCGGATCTGCAGGCGTTGCGCCCTCACCCGGGGCAGGCACTGTCGGCGGGCAACCTTCGCAGACTCCTGGCGCACTCCCCGATCATGGACAGCCATCGCAACGACAAGACACACATCGTGCAAGACGCCTACTCCCTGCGGTGCGCCCCGCAGGTCACTGGCGCCGCGCGCGATGCCCTCGACTACGCGATGGGAGTCGCGGACCGGGAACTGCACTCCGCCATCGACAACCCGGTCGTGACGCTGGATGGACGCGTCGAATCCAACGGGAACTTCCACGGGGCGCCGATCGCGCACACCTTGGACTTCCTCGCAATTCCCGTGGCCGATGTGGCGTCGATGAGCGAGCGGCGCACCGACCGGATGCTGGACCGGACCCGCAGCCACGGGCTGGCGCCGTTCCTCGCGCACGAAGTCGGCGTCGACTCCGGGTACATGATCGCGCAGTACACCGCTGCCGGGATCGCATCCGAGCTGAAGCGCCTGGCAGTCCCGGCGAGTGTCGACTCCATCCCGAGTTCGGCGTTGCAGGAGGACCACGTCTCGATGGGGTGGCACGCGGGGCGCAAACTGATGGCCGCGGTCGCGGGGCTGCGCCAAGTTCTGGCCATCGAACTGCTCACGGCAGCCCGTGCTCTGGACCTGCGCGCTCCGCTGCGACCCGCGCCGGGCACCGCTGCGGCGGTGGCGGCACTGCGTGAGGTCGTCCCTGGCCCAGGCCCGGACCGGGTCGTGGCCGACGAGATCGCGGCGGCGACCCAGGTCGTCGGATCCGGTCAGCTGCGTGCGGCCGTGACCGCTGCGATCGGCGAACTGCAGTGACGCGGGAACCGAACCCGGGTCGGTCGGCGGAGCGGCAACCGGACCTACCGCGTGGTTCGATCGTGTCTGTACCCGACGTCTGGAGTGGCCATGGGACATGAACTCGGCACACCCATCCCGGTGCGAGCGCAACGCGGCACGACGAAGTCGGCGGTCGGCTGGCCCCAGGAGGCCGCGATCCGCATGCTGTCGAACAACTTGGATCCGGAGGTCGCGGAACACCCCGACTCACTGGTCGTGTACGGAGGCACGGGGCGCGCGGCGCGCGACTGGCCCAGCTTCCACGCGCTCATCAGGACGCTGACCACACTGCGCGACGACGAGACCATGCTGGTGCAATCAGGTCGACCGGTCGGCGTCATGCGCACCCACGAATGGGCTCCCCGGGTGTTGATCGCGAACAGCAACCTCGTCGGGGATTGGGCGACGTGGCCGGAGTTCCGTCGCCTCGAAGCCCTCGGCCTGACGATGTACGGGCAGATGACGGCCGGGTCGTGGATCTACATCGGTACCCAGGGGATCGTGCAGGGAACGTACGAGACGTTCGCGGCGGTGGCTCAGAAACGGTTCGGGGGCAGCCTGGCCGGCACGTTGACGCTGACCGGGGGCTGTGGCGGGATGGGCGGCGCGCAGCCACTGTCCGTCACGTTGAACGAGGGCGCCTGCCTGATCGTGGACGTCGACCCCACCCGGCTGGAGCGCCGTGTGGAACACCGATACCTCGACGAGTGGACCGACGACCTGGACGACGCGGTGGCGCGGGCGCTCGAGGCGAAAGAGCAGCGCCGCGGGTGGAGTGTGGGACTGGTCGGGAACTCCGCCGAGGTGGTGCCGGAGCTGCTCCGCCGCGGTGTTCCCATCGACATCGTCACCGACCAGACCTCCGCCCATGACCCACTGTCCTACTGTCCGATCGGGGTCTCGGCGGACGCGTGGCACGAACTGGCCGCCGCGGACCCAGAGGGATTCACTGTGCGCGCCCGGGAGTCCATGGCCCGTCATGTCGAGGGCATGGTCGGATTCATGGACGCCGGAGCCGAGGTCTTCGACTACGGGAACTCCATCCGCGGCGAGGCGCAGTTGGGCGGATACGAGCGGGCCTTCGCCTTTCCCGGCTTCGTGCCCGCCTACATCCGACCGCTGTTCTGCGAAGGCAAGGGACCGTTCCGGTGGGCGGCGTTGTCCGGTGATCCCCGCGACATCGCAGCCACCGACCAAGCCGTCCTGGACTTGTTCCCCGACAACGAACCACTGGCGCGGTGGATCCGGGCCGCCGACGAACGCATCGCGTTCCAGGGGCTGCCCGCCCGAATCTGCTGGCTGGGCTACGGCGAACGCGACAAAGCCGGTGTCGCCTTCAACGAGATGGTGGCCGACGGCCGCATCAGCGCCCCGATCGTGATCGGCCGGGATCACCTGGACTGCGGATCCGTGGCCTCTCCGTACCGAGAGACCGAGGCGATGTTGGACGGCTCCGACGCGATCGCCGACTGGCCGCTGCTGAACGCACTGGTCAACACGGCGTCGGGCGCGTCGTGGGTGTCGATCCACCACGGCGGTGGCGTGGGGATGGGCAGGTCGATCCACGCCGGGCAGGTGTCCGTCGCCGACGGGTCAGACCTCGCGGCTCAGAAGCTGGAGCGGGTGCTGACGAACGACCCGGGCATGGGCGTCATCCGCCACGTCGACGCCGGGTACGAGTTGGCGGTCGAGGTCGCCGAACAGCGTGGAGTGCGGATTCCCATGCGGGAAGACTCGCAGGCCTGACGTGGCCGGTGATTCGGTCCTTCTGACGGACATCGGTGAACTCGTCACCAACACCCCCGACGACGCCGCGGCAGACGACCGCGAGATCGACTCCGACCCCGAGGGCGCGGACGTCGCTGCCCTGGGCCTACACCGCGACGCCGCACTGATCATGGCGGACGGGGTGATCGAGTGGATCGGACCCGCGGCGCGGGCCCCCGCCGCCGACCACCGCATCGACTGCGCGGGCGCCGGTGTGATCCCGGGGTTCGTCGACAGTCACGCCCACCTGGTGTTCGCGGGCGACCGGGCGGCTGAGTTCGCGGCCCGAATGGCCGGACTGCCCTACGCCGCCGGCGGCATCCGCACCACGGTGACCGCGACCCGAGCGGCCACGGACGACGAGCTGCGCGCGAACACCGCTCGGCTCGTCACCGAACTGATCCGCCAGGGCAGCACGACCTTCGAGATCAAGTCGGGTTACGGCCTGACCGTCGGAGACGAGGAACGCAGCCTGCGCATCGCCGCCGAGTTCAGCGCGCAGACGACCTTCCTCGGCGCTCATGTGCTGCCGCCGGAATACGCCGAGGACCGGGCGGGCTACGTGGAGTTGGTGTCCGGACCGATGCTGGCCGCCTGTCGGCCGCACGCGGCCTGGGCCGACGTCTTCTGCGACCGAGGCGCATTCGACGCCGAGGAAGCGACGACGATCCTCACTGCGGCAGCGGCAGCCGGACTGCCCGCTCGGGTCCACGCCAACCAGTTGCAGCCCGGGCCCGGTGTTCAGGTCGCAGTTGCCGTGGAGGCCGCCTCGGCGGATCACTGCACCTACCTGTCCGACGATGACGTCGACGCGTTGGCGGGCTCCCGGACGGTGGCCACCGTGCTGCCGGGCGCGGAGTTCAGCACGCGCTCGCCCTATCCGGACGCCCGCCGCCTGTTGGCCGCGGGGGCGACCGTGGCCCTGGCTACGGACTGCAACCCGGGCACCAGCTACACGACGTCGATGCCGCTGTGCATCGCCTTGGCCGTGCGCGAGATGAACATGACGGTCGCGGAAGCCCTGTGGGCGGCGACTGCAGGAGGTGCCGCTGCCCTGCGGCGACCCGAACTCGGTCGGCTCGCCGTGGGAGGACCAGCCGACCTCGTCTTGCTGGCGGCGCCGTCCTACCTGCACCTGGCGTACCGTCCCGGAGTGGACCTGATCGCCCAGGTGTGGCGCAAAGGTCGACCGATGCTGCGTGAGGACCACCATGGCCGATGACCCTCGTTGGCCCCGGGCTGCGGCATGGATCGCGGCCTCCACCGCCCGATGGCACCACACACCGCAGTCGGTGGTCGATCTGGCACTGCTGGGGGTTCCCGCGCACAAGACATCGATCTCAGCGACCGGGGCGTACACCACGCCGGCGGCGATCCGAACCGCTCTCCAGCGGTACTCCACATGGGTGGACTCCGCCGGGATCGACTTGAGCTCGCTCGCCATCCTCGATCTGGGTGACGTCGCCGACCCCGATGGCCCGGACGGTGAGGAGCGGACCATCGCGGCGGTGCGCGCTCTCCCTGAGACACCACTACTGGCCCTGGGCGGCGACAACTCGATCACGTTCGCCGTCGCCCGGGGTAGCCGGGCCGATGGCCTGGTGACCCTGGACGCACACCACGATCTGCGGGACGGCCGGAGCAACGGCTCCCCCGTGCGCCGTCTCATCGAAGCCGGCCTGGCCGGTGCGCAGGTCGTCCAGATCGGGATCGACGATTTCACCAACAGCAACGACTACGCCGAACGAGCCCGCGACTACGGGATCACGGTCGTTCACCGCGACACGCTGCACCGCCGGCCGTGGCCCGACGTCATGGCCGAAGCCCTCGACATCGCGGGCGCTGGTTCAGGCGGCCGCATCCACGTGGACCTCGACGTCGATGTCTGTGACCGGAGTGTGGCCCCCGCCTGCCCGGCGTCTGTGCCGGGTGGCATCTCCGCGGCCGAGCTGCGTTCGGCGGCCCGCCTGGCGGCGGCGGATCCGCGGGTGGTCAGTCTGGACATCGCCGAGGTCGACGCCACGGCCGACACGGCCGACCAACGTACCGTCCGCCTGGCGGCACTGTGTGTCCTCGAGATCGCGACCGGGGTGGCATTGCGCCCGTGACGGGTGAACGCAACGCGAACTTCTGAAGGCGGCACGCCCACGATGCTCTGCTCGGCTGGACCGGCAGCAGGGGCGCGGACAGGGTCACGCCATGGATGTGATCCTCTTCGCTGTCATCGTGACCGTGGCCCTCGCCATCCTGTTCGACTTCACGAATGGTTTCCACGACGCAGCCAACGCGACGTCCACTGTCATCGCCACCCGCTCGCTGAAACCCAAGACGGCGGTGTGGCTCTCGGCGATCTTCAACTTCCTGCCGGCATTCATCGTGGGCACGGCCGTGGCCAACACGATCTCCAAGACCGTGGCCATCGACGCTCTCCCGTCAGTGGCGTCGGGCGGAGTTCCACTCGGAGTACGCATGACCCTGGCGGCCCTGTTGGGAGCGGTCTTCTGGAACTACCTCACCTGGCACTTCGGGCTGCCGTCATCGTCCAGTCACGCACTCATCGGGGGTCTCATCGGCGCCGGAATCTCCGCCGGTGGTCTCGGCGCGATCAGCTGGGATTCGGTGAAGACGACGGTGGCCGCGATCTTCGCGTCACCGATCATCGCGTTCATCATCGCGATCATTGCCGTACAACTCGTACGGCTGTTACAGCGCGCATTCAAGATCCACGAGGACTCCGAGTTCTTCCGGTGGGCACAGGTCGGGTCGTCCGCGTGGGTCTCGTGGGGGCACGGATCCAACGACGCCCAGAAGACGATGGGTGTTGTCGCCGCGACACTGTTCGCCGGCGGCTACCTGGTGGATACCGATGCGTCCTCTTTGGAGCCCCCCATCTGGGTGGTGTTCCTCGCGCACGCTGCCATCGCCGCAGGCACCATCTGGGGTGGCTGGAAGATCATCGAGACGATGGGGTTGAAGATCACCCGGATCACACGAGCGTCGGGATTCGCGGCGAACCTGGGAGCGATCAGCTCGATCGAAGGGGCCACCAACCTGGGCGTTCCGATCTCCACGACCCAGGCGGTTTCGGCGTCCATCGTCGGATCGGGGGTCGGCGAGCGGCGCCGGGTGAACTGGAGGGTGATGCGCGACATGGTGATCGCGTGGTTCCTGACCTTGCCCGCTGCGGCGTTCGTCGGGTTCGTGGTGTTGAAGGTGACAGTGCTTCCCGATCCCTGGTCGGGGATCGCCACCGGAATCACGATCGTGGTGCTGCTGACCTGGGCCGGCTGGCTCATGCTGCACGCCACCACCGCCGACGACATCGAGGCCGAGTTGCCTAGTGAGTCCGAACTGCGGGGGCCCAGTTACGGATTCCAGGTGCAACAGACCAGCGACGAAGAGATCGCCGCAGGGGGCACGGAACCCAGCGAGGCCTCTGTGAACCCCGAGATCCACCGCTAGCGCCAGGTGAACACGGCGCCGCGAGGGTGGCGCCCGGTGGCCGGTGGATCAGGGAATCCGAGGTTGCGCTGGCCAGAGTGTCGCCGCCGGGAACCCTGCCGTTATGCGGCTGCGCTCGCCACGCAGAGCGTCGGGGGACGCGGCTAACGTGGACCCCATGACTCAGACCCCGATCAGTGTCCAAGACGCCCTGTGGCTGAACATGGACCGCCCCAACAACCTGATGATCATCGACTCCATCATGTGGTTTCGGGAACGTCCCGATTGGGATGCGGTCGCTGTGGTGGTCCAAGAGCGGATGGTCGATCGGTTCCCTGTGTTCTCTGCGAAGGCGGTCAAGAAGAAGAACGGTCACTTCTGGGTGACGGACCCGGACTTCGATCTCGACAATCACCTGATCCGCGCCGACTTGCCGGCCCCCGCGACGATCGACGCGGTGCAGGCCTATGTCGCAGCCCAACGCAGCAAGCCACTCGACAAGTCCAAGCCGTTGTGGCAGTTCCATCTGATCGACGACGTCATCTTCCCCGACGGAACAAGTGGTGCGGCCGTCATGGCCCGGTTCCACCACTCCATCGCCGACGGTGTCCGCTTGACCCAGGTGTTCCTGGGGCTGTGTGACCCCGTCGAGGGCGATGCGGCGATTTCGGCCACGGTGGGCCGGGGACGAGTCGAGGACTCCACCTCGAGGGGCCCGTTGACTCCGGTCCTGGACACACTCGGTGCCGTCACAGACTCTGTTCAAGAGACCGGACGTGCGACCGCTGACACGGTCAAGGGCGGTGTCGACGCGTTGCGGGACTCGGCGACCGAGGTGGTGGGGCGGGTCGTTGCCGCAGCGTCGGATCCCACCGGAACCGCGCAGGCGATCCCGGATGCGGTAGCGGCGGTACCCGGTCAAGTGAGCGGGGCGGTCAAGTCCGTGGCGTCGAGCGGGCAGTCGATGTTTGACGAGGCGCTCAGTGTCGTCGGTGATCCGGCCCGGCTCGTCGACGCGTTCACCGCCTTCGCGCCGCTGCCCGACGAAGCCGTCAACACGGTGGACTCCGTGGCCAAACTCGGGCTCGCCGGTCCCAGCGTGGACACGGTGTGGAGCGGAACCCCCGGGGTCGCCAAGACTGCTCACTGGGTCGATGCTTTCCCGCTGGACAAGGTGAAGGAAGTCGGGCGACGGTCCCGTACGACGGTCAACGACGTCCTGTTGACCGTGGTCGCCGGAACCCTGCAGCAGTACCTCCACCTGAAGGGCGAGCACCTCGACGAGGTCATGTGGATGATTCCCGTGAGCCTCAGGCCGTTCGACCCCGGCATGCCCGAGGAACTGGGCAACCACTTCGCGTTGGTCGCGTTCGAGATGCCGCTGAACATCGACGACCCCAA
This sequence comes from Candidatus Nanopelagicales bacterium, assembly GCA_037045355.1. Lineage (NCBI taxonomy): Bacteria > Bacillati > Actinomycetota > Actinomycetes > Candidatus Nanopelagicales > Candidatus Nanopelagicales bacterium. The sequence goes on from JBAOHO010000012.1 coordinate 39,727, forward strand.
AGAACGGCTGCGCGAGGTCAATCGCCGTATCGGCAAGATCAAGGACTCACAGGAAGCGGTGGTCACCTTCGGTGTCCAGCGGGTCATCTCGGAGACCCCAGAGCGATTGAGTGTGTTTTTGACCAACTTCTTCGCGAACAAGGCCGTCGGCGTGTTGACCAACGTGCCGGGGCCGAGGACTCAGATCGCTCTCGCCGGGACACCTGTCGACGGGGTGCTCGGGTGGGCTCCGAGCTCAGGTGATCAGCCGATGACCATCTGCATCTTCAGCTACAACGGTCGGGTGCAGGTCGGGTTCGGCACTGACGCGAAACTCATCCCGGACGCAGGACGCCTCCCCGAACTGTTCGCCGAGCAAGCGCGCCTGCTGTATCGGTCGGTGACCGGTCGGGACCCCCAGGACCCCCAGGACCACGACGAGTCCCCGTCCGACGGGTGATCCCCCCAACGTGAACCGCTTCGAAGCGGGTGAATCGGGCCCACGCGGTCCGGCAGGGCCGGATCCGGGTTCAGCCGTTGAGGTGCTTCTTCAGTCCCTCGGTGGCGCCCTTCAACGTGTCCCCGATGACCTTCTTCTGGACGAATCCCGGCAGCGGCAGCGATGAGTCGACAGTCAGCGAGACGGTCGCCTCAGTGCTGCCGCCCTTGTCCTTGAGTTCCCAGGAACCGGTCTGGGCTTTCTGCGCCTTGCTCGGTGCCACCAGGGTCCACGCCATCCCGGTGTCCGAGTGGGTGTAGTCCAGCTCGAATGAATCCTTCGCGACCTTGACGTCGTTGACCAGGGCAGCCTTGGTCGGCCGCCCCTCGGAATCTGTTTCGAGGACGTCGGAGGAGATGGTCCCGGGCCACCAGTCCTTCTGGCCGGCGACATCGCGGATGGTGGCGAGCACCTGGTCCAGCGGGGCGTTGATGGTGACGGTCTTGGATGCGGAAACACTCATGGCGTCACCGTAACTCAGCCTCGCTCGGCAGGCGTGCCAGCCCGCCCGCGACGCCCGAGCGATGCCCGGCTCCCCGCCCACACCACCAATCGCCACCCGATCAGGGTGACCCCGAGTGAGACGGCCGCGACCACGACGAACGCGACAGCGGTCCCCGCACTGAACACTGTCGCCCGCATGACCATGCCGAGCCCCCATGTCCCGAGCCACACGGCCACACCGGCCAGCAACGACGCCGGGTCGCGGCGCAGCGCCAGCAGAACCACCCAGACCAGAGCGAGAGCGATGAGGAATGGGGCGCTGGTGGTCAGCAGCCCCGCCAAGGACAGCGCCTCGGAATGTGACGAGCGCCCCAGGGCGACGAAAGCGACCACGGCTACGACGTCGAGGAGGGCGGCGATCCAGCGGGGCACATGACCAGGGTAGAAGCGGCGCCGCGTGCCGCGAATCTCCGCGACGAACACCGGAGGGCGTGGTGCTGGGCGCCGTCCGAGCACCCCTGGAGGCGCCGAGGATCTCCGGCAGGTTCCCGGGCTGGCTGCGGGAGTGTCCTCATCGGACCCGGTGCAGCGCCCAGCGGATCGTGCGGGCCACGGAACCCGGGCGGTCGAGCATCATCAGATGGGAACTGCCGGGCGCGACGGCGAACGTGCTGCGGTCACTGAGTTGCGCCTGGGTGCGCTGCAGGGCTCGCCACTGGCGAAGTACGACGGCGTTCAGGGCCGGGTCAGCCACCAAGGGCACATCCGCGTCACTGACCAGCACCGCGACGGGTCGATGTCCCAGTGAACCCGCTCCGAGGTCGAGCCGGCGCGCTTGCTTCCAGGTCGTGGCCGCTCCCAGGCCCTCCGCGGCTACCGTGCGCCACATTCGGCATCGGGCAGCCTGCAACCGACGGTAGGTTCGCGCGTCGCGCAACGGGAGGTCCTCCACGAGAGGCAGTAGTGACAGGTCGTGGGCAAAGAACGTCAGCCGTACATTGCCGTCCGGACGCGAGTTGACGGGTGACGGCCGCAGCCGTCCCCGCCCGCATCCCGGCGCGTTCCGCAGCCGGCACAGTGACGTCCAGCCGTTCGTCGCCGGGATCGATCAAGGCCACCGCGCGGACCCGTGCTGGGTGTCGCGCTGCGAACATCCGCGCGTAGATCCCACCCATCGAATGCCCGACCATCACCAGAGGTCCGTGGATGTCGCCCGCGGCGAGAAGATCGGTCAACTCGTCGACGATGGTGGCCCCCGTGCGGGGGCTGGGCCCGGTGGCGCTCCACCCCAGCCCGGCTCGGTCGTAGGTGCACACTCGGTTGTGAGACGCCAGCCGTGACTGGACCTGTCGCCACGACAACGAGAAATCCCCCGCCCCGGAGATCACCACGACCGTCGGAGTCGTAGGGCCGGGGATCGGTCCGCGACACCACAGGTGCTGATGACCCAACCCAGCCACCTGGATGAGTCGACCGGGGGCCGGAGTCCGCTGGATCAGTTCGGCGCGTGCGTCGGACACGGCGGGCGCGGGCGCGGGCGCGGCCGCCGCCACGCTGCCCGGCAAGGTCACCGCGATGGCCAACAACAACCACCCGGCGGCGCGACGCCACCGCCGGTGCAGGCGTTCGGGACGCCTACTGTCCATAACCTCAGGCTACGCCGCGCAACCTTCCAGTTACGCCTCGTATCCACTGTGCCTGACACCTCCCGAATCGGGCCACCAGCGCGGTCGACCCCGGATCGGTGAGGGCGAGTCAAGGCCCCGCTCTGTACTTCCGAGCTGTCACAGCGCACACTGACGGGGGATGTCGACCCCCGATGAGGGGATGACAGGGGATCTTATGACCGATCAGAGCAAGAGTTCGCGTGCCGCTCGCGCCGCGCGCAGTGCCCGACACGAGGCTGCCCGCGCCGCTCGCCGAGCGAGGCAGGAGTCCCGATCGCGCCGCGCCGGCTGGCGTAAGGAACGCGAGCAACAGGCCCGCGACGCCGCCGCGCCGGTCACCGATACCACATCGTCCGAGCGGTCGGATCTGGCGCGTTCTCTGACGGCCATCGTCCGATTCAGCTGAGTTCCTTCACTGGGCCCGGATAAGCACTAGGCCCGGATAGCACTAGGCCCGGATAAGCACTAGGCCCGGATAAGGACCGGCGTCCGGGCTATCTGAGAGTCGTGACGTCAACCACCTGATCGGCAGGCGGTGCCACGACGTTCACCGGCACGTTGAAGTCCCGCAACACCGCGCTGCCCGGCTCCCCGGACGGTGGGGTCACGGCGACAAGGTAGGGCTCACCACTCGTGGCGACCCACAGGGTGCGGTCTTTGGACCGCAGACCCACCGCCTCGACCCCGGCGATGTCCCGCGGACCGACCTTGGTCATCTTCGTCTCCGCGGTCAGCAACCCGGAGGACGCCACGAAATCGCTCGGGGAGTCGAACAACGTGAACTGCGCCGCCAGCGGATCGTCGGGCGGAATAGCCACCCACTTGTCCGCGGGCGCGGCCACTCCCAACTGCTCCGCCAAGCCCTCGCCCTTGACGTAGACGGTCCCTGCGACTTCGACGATCTCCGTCGCCCCCAAGTCCCCGCCAAGGGTGCCGCTCGACCCGTCAGGACCGATGCGGATGACGGATTCACCGAGGCCGTCGTCCAGGTCGATCGTGACGCTCGTGGCCGTCTGCATCGCCGCTTCGGTCTTCGCGAGAATCTCCGTCGGTGCCAAATCGGCCACACCGTTGGGGCCGGCTGATGGTGCCGCCGCGGCGGCGGACGGCGCCTCGGTCGGCTGCGGCCCCGGCGAGGAACTACAGGAGGTCAGCGCGAGCACCAGTGCGGCCACGGCGCCTGCACGAAGTTTCATGGACATGATGTGGACGTTATCCCGGATCTGGTGACTCATCCCGGATCTGGTGACGTCATCCCGGATCTGTGAGTGTGGGTGAGCGCCCGGGCTCGGTTCATGTGCCGACTGCCCGGACAATGAGGGAGCCGCCACTGCCGTTGTCCAACTGGTGAGAGGACCGAAATGCGCTCCCCTCCGAGGGCCCCGGACTGATAACGTCCCCGGCAGAGGTCGGGAACGGCCCGCCTCCCGCGGAGGACACCATGCGCATCTGGAAACCGGCAGTCCTGGTCATTCCCCTCATCCTCGGCCTGGCAGCCTGTTCTGCCTCGGTGGACAAGGCGAATGTGGAGCAGCAGATCTCCCAGCAGTTGGCCGCTCAGGTGGGCGAGTCCCCCGACTCCGTCACCTGCCCCGGCGACCTACCGGCAGAGGTCGGCGCGAAGCTGGAATGCACCTTGACCGAAGCCGGCGAATCGCTGCCCGTCACGGTCACCGTGACATCCATCGAGGGGTCGACCGTCAACTTCGACATCCAGGTCGCCGACGCCACCTCCTAGAAGCGTCCCGTTAGAGCAGTCGCGAGTTCAGCCGGCGAAGACGCTCGGCCGCATGCCCTGCCGCCGGGAATGCCTGACACACTGATCCCCATGTCGACCCGCTTCCGGAATTGGCCGAATCCCCGCGGACGCCTGACACTGTCCGCGGCAATTTCGGGTGCCACGGCGCTCACCTTCGTGGTGTCGCTCACCGGCCCGGCGCGCGCCGACGGTACCCAGTACCCCGTCGGGTCGACGGCTTTGATCGATGTGTCCGTCGCCACCTTGTGGCGGGCCCCCGGGATTCACCGGCGCAGCGACCGTCCGTCCCTGAAGAACCCGGTGGATCTGGTGCGGTGGAATCGTTCGATGCGCTCCGCCGCCGACCGGCGCTGGCTCGTGGGCAACGTCCAGACGCAAGCTCTCTACGCACAACGAGCCATCGTCCGAGACCGCAAAGGGAAGTGGGTCAAGGTCGCCCTCCCCGAGGAACCGGACTCCCAAGATCCGCTGGGCTATCCCGGCTGGCTGCCGCGGCGCCAGTTGCGTCCTCCGGGCGATGTCCCGGTGATCAGGGACACCTCGGACTACGTCGTCGTCCTGGCGAAACGGGCGTCTGTCCGAGTGGCCAAGGGTCCGGTGCGGGTCAGTTACGGCACCCGCCTTTCGGTCCCCGAGCCCACCGATGACGACACCGGTCCCGACTGGGTCCGGGTAGTGACCCCCGATGGCCCTGGGAGCATCCGCGCGGAGGACGTCGGGCCGCCGCTGACACCCACTGCCCAGTCCATCCTCGACCAGGGACGACGCTTCCTCGGCCTGCGCTATACGTGGGGCGGGTTGTCGGCGTGGGGATTCGACTGCTCCGGACTGATCTGGAACCTGTTCCGCGCCCACGGCATGACGATCCCCCGAGACGCCGATCCGCAGTTCAGGTCCGGGCAGCCCGTGAGCCGCAAGAACCTCGAGCCCGCCGATCTGATCTTCTGGGGGAATCGGAACTACGTCCATCATGTGGCGCTGTACGTGGGCAACGGCAAGATGATGGAAGCGCCAGACTCCGCAGGACACGTCCGGATCGTTCCCGTGCGCTGGGGTGAGTACGCGGGAGCCCGACGCTACCTGCCGTAACCGCGACCAACGCTCATCAGGCGGGCAACGGGGGCATCAGGCGGGCAACGGTCGCCAGTCAGCGGGAACCAGTCACTCAGTATCGGGACCTCGCTGCCCAGGGCGTCTTGCCGCGCCGGGACTGCCGGAGCTGTCGGGGCTGTCGGGGCTGTCGGGGCTGTCGGGACTACCCGCCATCGACATCTGGGCCACGTATCCGAAAACGCCGACCACGATCGCGGTGATGACGGGAAACCACCGAGGAGCGGACGGAAAGGCCTGGAGGATCCCAGTCCACACCAAGCCACCACCACCGATCCCGGTCACCAGTGGGACGGCGCCCTCGTGTGACGTCCGAACGACAAGCGTGCCGACCACCGCCCCCAGCACGAAGCCCGCACACTGCCACAGCAAGTTCCCCTGAGCCCATGCCTCGAGCAGGGCGAGTCCGAGCAGCCCCACCAGCACCGCTGCGATCGCCGGGGCCATCGCCTGCGGGTTACGCCGCGTGGCATAGCCGACGACCACGGCCAGGATCGTCACGCCCAGCACGCTCACCGCAGCGCCCAGGTCGGGGAGTAGCCAGGTGATCACCAGCCAGCCGGCCGCGGCTCCGGTGATGGCTCCGGTCAACCAGAGCCAGCGCGCTCCCGTGAATGCGAGCACCACGCCGAGACCCGCCAGGATCCAGCCGCCCAGTGCCACACTCATCGGGGACCTCCTCGCGACACCGCAACGATTCGAACCTACCTCGCCTGCACTGGTCCATCGGCTATCACGCACCACCATTCGGGTCCCAGTCGCACTCGGGCACCCAGTCGGCGGCGCGGTCGCCGACCCGCGGCATGCCGACCGACGAACCCGCCGATCTCGCCCTCCGCTAGCGTCACCGACATGGGCGCGTCCACGGTAACCAGACTGCGCCGGGTCGGATCCGTCCTCCTGGTGGCGGAGGCTCTTCTCGTCGTGGCTCCGGCGTTGGTGGTCTCCAACTTCTTCGTCGGCTCCCAGATCCTGGGCAAGAGCATCGCGTTCGTTCGGATCGCCGATGTGACGGCCCAGGGCCTTGGTTGGATCGCCAGCGCCCTCTTGGTGCTTCTGCTGTTGCTGGCGGCGTGGCGGGTTGGGTGGGGGAACCGGGGGATCGGTGCACTCGTGCTCCAGCCGGCTGTGCTGGCCGTGGGCTTGATCCCATCCCTGCGCCCGATGGGCACGCTGCACCACGTCAGCGTCGGCTGGTTGATCACGACGCTCCTGGCGCTGACCACCACCGGAGTCCTGATCGCCTCCCTGCGGCATCCGTCCACCTCTGCACCTTCCCGATGGTGGTGGTGGATCGTCGCGTTCGGCGTGGGCGTGACCCTCGTGGCTGCCATCGGCGCGACATCGCGGGCCTTGCCCGCCGACCCGTTGGCGGCTGTGTTGAGCGGAGGACAAGGACGGGCGCCACTGTCCGGGATCCCCGAAACGCCACCACCGCCCCAGAACCCGCAACTGGCGGCGAACCCATGGAACAGCATCCACAACGATTCGTGGGGCACCGACAGTTACTGGTTCGACGGACCGCGGCAACCCGCCGGTGCGCCCGTCGAGTCTTTGTTCACCGGCGGGGACTGCGCCACCATCACCTTCGACTCACGCGGCCGATTGGTCACCTTGTGCAACACGTTGACTCGCGTTGTGGCCTATGTCGTCGACCCGAGCACTCTGACGGTCCTGGCCCAACAGGAGGTCGCCGAACGAACCCCCAACCTCACCGACTTCGCAGGCGGCGGCTACTTCGTTCTCGACAGCCGCGACCGGATCATCTTCCCGGCCGGTGGTACGACGCTGCGTGTGCTCGACACCGGTGGGCCGAGCCCCTCGATCACTGAGGCGGCCGCGATCCCGGTCGCGGACACTCTCCTGCCCGACGAGAAGGTGACCTCGGTCCTCCCCGATTGGAGCCCGGCCGCCGACCCGACTGCCTCCGACCAGCCGGACCGCTACTGGTACGTCGGCAGCCGCGGAACCGTGGGGATCGCCGGTGGGGATGCCGAGCCGCGCGCGATCAACCTGGGCGGGGAAACGATCGAGAACTCCTTCGCCGTGACGCGCGACGGCATCTATGTCGTCACTGGAGCGGCGCTGTACCGGTTGGAAGCGACACGAGACGAACCTCCTGCCGTGACGTGGCGCACGGAGTACGACGCCGGCTCCCGGCGCAAACCCGGCCAGACCAGTCGAGCATCCGGGACGACCCCGACGGTATTCGCAGCCGGACGACTGGTAGCGATCACGGACAACGCCGATCCTCAGATGAACGTCGTCGTCGCACGAACCGACACCGGCGCAGTGACGTGTCGGCAGCCAGTGTTCTCCGCTGAGACTTCCGCCACCGAGAACGCCCTCATCGCGGCCGGGAACACACTGGTCGTCGAGAACAACTACGGCTACGCCCCGGCCGTGATGACCACCGTCGCCGGAGGCAGTGTCGAGGCGGGCCTGAGCGCAGTCCGGGTGGATCCGCGCACCGGTTCCTGCGAGCTGCAATGGCAGAACGAGGAGATTCGCATACCGTCGGTGGTGTCCAAGGCATCGCTGACTCAGAATGTCGTGCTCACCTACAGCAAGCCCGTCCAGATCATGGGCACGGACGGCTGGTACTTCACCGCCGTCGACCTCGCCACCGGCGCCCCATCCTGGACCCGGCTGGCGGGAGCCGGGGTGTCCTTCAACAACCACTACGCCGCCGCCTACCTCGGGCCTGGCGGGGATTTCTTCGTTGGCACTCTCAACGGTCTGGTCGTGCTGCGTGCCACGGCCACCGAAGGACCATAGGGTGCCTGCGTGAACGTCGCACTCATCGGCATGCGGGGAGTGGGGAAGTCCAACATCTCCCGCCGGCTCGCGTTCCTCACCAAGCGCCCGGTCCTGTCGACCGACCTCCTCGTCGAGTACGAGTCCGGGATGACCATTCCCGACTATGTGGCCGAACATGGGTGGCCCTCATTCCGCAACAGGGAGTTCGCCGTCATCGAACGCATCGGCGCCATGGACAAGGTGATCGTCGATTGCGGCGGTGGAGTGATCGTCGATCTCGCTGAGGACGGGACCGAGGTTTTCAGTCAACGGAAGGTCTCCGCGCTGCGCGACCGCGGTCCGGTGGTGTGGCTGCGCGGGAGCATCGAGCGCCTCGTGGCGAAGACGGCGCAGGACCCACGCCGACCCACGCTCGCCACCGATCGCAGTGCCGAGGAGGTCATGCGCGAGCGGGAACCGTTCTACGCACGCGCCGCCGATGTCGTGATCGACGTCGAGGGTCACAAGAGGTCGCACATGGCGTGCGACCTGGCCTTGCAGTTCTCGGCTGAGTTGGGACTCGATGCGGACCTCGTGGCGACCATCCAGGCCAAACGCGGCTGATCACGCCCCGTCGAACAGTCCGGCGCGACCGCCGGGTCAGGCCCTGCCAGTGAGGTCGGGCGACCGTGCGGGCAGTGCCTGCTGGGCCTCCGCCGCGACAATAGGCCGCTTCGGCGGATCAGGCGTCGCCGAGGGCCTTGGCCTTCAGTTTCGAGTACTCCGCCTCGTCGATGACTCCCTGGTCGAGCAATTGCTTGGCCTTGGCGATCTGTTCGGCCGGATCCGTAGCGCCCGCCACCTGCTGGATGTATTGGCTCTGCGCCTTCTGAGCCGCCTCGGCTTCGGCGAGGGCGCGCTGCTGCATGCCCTTACCGCGCACGATCAGGTAGACCAGGGACGTCAGCGGTGGGATGAGGATCAAGAAGATGATCCAGATGGCCTTCGCGAACCCACCCATCGTGTGGTCCCGGAAGATGTCCGAGAAGATGTAGAACAGGACGAGGATGAACGCGAACAGCAGGAAGATCCATACGGTGGTCGCGAACAAGTCCCAGAAAGTCTCCATGGCTGCGTCTCCATTGTTGGTCCGGCTCCGCACAGACTAGAGCACCGCGGATCAGGCCAGAGCCACCGAGCGCTTGGACAGGCCGAGGAAGAACCCGTCGATCTCGGTCGTCGGTGGCGACTCGGGATCTGTGGCGGCGCCCAGGGCCACGAACAAGGGCAGGAAGTGTTCGGCGGTGGGGTGGGCGTAGGGCATCCCCGGCGCCCGCGAGCGGAAGGCGGCGAGTTCGGACACGTCACCGCGGGCCAGCGCCTCGGCGGCCCAGTCGTCGAAGTCCCGCGACCAGCCTGGCGGCGGCGCGGTGCCCTGCCAGTCCTGGGGGCGCAGGAACGGTAGACCGTGGGTCAGGAAGCCGGATCCGATGATCAGCACCCCTTGGTCCCGCAAAGACCGCAGGCGGGCGCCGAGAGCCATCAGCATTTCGGGATCCTCGCTGGGCACGCTCAGTTGCAGCACGGGGATGTCGGCGTGGGGGTACATGACCTTCAGCGGTACCCAGGCGCCGTGATCGAGCCCGCGATCGATCACGAGCGGGCGTTCGGCCGCGGCGAATCGGCCGGTGACCAGATTCAGAAGCTGGGACGCGTCGGGGGTGGCGTACTGCATGCGGTAGAAGTGGGCACCGAAGCCGGAGAAGTCGTAGACGAGTGGTGTGCCGGGCGCTGGGCTGCTCAGCGCCACCGGCGCTGACTCCCAATGCGCGCTGACGATCAGGATCCCTGTGGGACGAGGCAGGCTGTCGGCCCACTCGCGCAACTGGCCGGGCCATACCGGGTCCTCCAGCAGGGGTGGCGCCCCATGGCCGAGGAACAGCGCTGGAAGTTGTTGAGCATTCATACTTATCACAACCACCTCCGCGCTCGACCATTCCTTGCCCGCTCTCGCCCTTTCCCGCTCTCGCTCCTTATCCGTCCCTCGTCCCCCCCCCCCATCCCTTGGCCGCCCCTCCTGCCTTGTCGGCCCCTCATCCCGCCGCACGTCCGATGCACCACGCGTCGGCTGGTCAGGAACGGCATGATGAGCCCATGTCGCTGTTCGCCCGGATCTCGAAACTGATCCCGGAACCGGTCCAGCAGTTCTCGACCGACCCGGCCGTGCGCACGGGATTCCTGCAGGCCACATGGTCCATCGCGCCCTCGTTCGCGCGCGGCCTGTTGCCCCGAACCCCGATGCAGCAGGCTGTCGTGGTCGGGACCAACGCGACCGCGCAGTACGCCCTCGGAGCGACGACGTGGGCGGGGCTGTCGAGCGCGGTGGCAGGTCTGCCGGGTCGCCGGGCGGGGTGGCGGGCGCTCCTGGTCGGGGCGGCCGTGGCCGGCACGGGAGCCTATGTGGCAGAACGGGTCGTGCGCCCCCGCTCAGGCGACAATCTCGTTCTGGCCAGCGTGTGGGCGGGAACGAAGAGCGTGGCCACCACTGCGCTCGCCGGCGGCATGGTGACTACATCGGATGTCATCGCCCACGAACTCCTGGGACGCGAACCGAGCATCGCCACGACCCTCACGATCGATCTGTGTGCCGGCGCCGCCATGGCGGCCGGGACGATGGTCCGTCGCAACCGCAGGGCCCAGAAGTTCGGCTGGGTCGAACACGATCGGCATGCCGTCAGCCACGTGCGCGGCGCCAAGGCCATCGCCACGATCGGCGTCATCTCGCTCGGGACAGCGACGGGAATCACCGTTCTGGCCGTCACCGAGCAGACCGCGGCCCACCTGATCAACCGGGGGCTGGCGAAACTCATCGGCACGGACACGGGCGACACCGGCGTCTGGCTATCGCACAGCATCACCGGAGCTGGTCTCGCAGGGGTGGGCCTGGTGGCATTACGCGCGGTGCGGCAGCGCACCTTGCGCGCCAACGAGATCCTCGAACCGGCGTATCCCGCTCCACCCAACTCCGCCACCGTCTCGTGCGGACCGGCCAGCCTGGTGGAGTTCGATGCGATCGGCAAGGAGGGACGCCGCTTCGTCCTCATGGCCCTGGACTCCTCCCAGATCTCCAATGTCATGGGCGAAGCTGCCGTGGCTCCCGTGCGCGCTGTCATACCCCGCGAGGGGGCGCTCTCGCACCGCGCGGAGTTGGCGGTGGCCGAGTTGGAGGCACTGGGCGGGTTCGAGCGATCCGTGATCGTGGTCGCCTCGCCCACGGGCGTCGGATATGTCAACTACGTCATGGCCGAGGCCCTGGAGTACCTCACCCGGGGCAACTGCGCGATCGTCGTTCCGCAGTACGCGATGGTTCCCTCGGCACTGGCCTTGGACAAGACCAGCGAGGGCACCCGGCTGCAGGCCGAAGTCCTGCAGGCCATCAGCGATCGAATCCGGCGGATCCCCCCCGTGCGCCGACCCCGGCTCTACCAGTTCGGCGAGAGTCTCGGGGCCCAGGTCGCACTCGATGTGGCAGCGGTCGGCGGTGTCGCTCGGCTGGACAGCATGGACGTGACCGCGGGCTTGTATCTCGGGGTCCCGTTCCGCAGTCGGGCCTGGCACGCCTGGGCCGATCAGCCCCGCGCGATCGACCCGGCCCGGCGAATGATCGTGGTCCCCGAACCCGCCGAGGCTCCCGACACCCCCGGAATGCACTTGATGGTGGTGCACCACGACGACCCCGTGAACAAGTTCGCCTACACGATGTTCGTGCGCCGCCCGTGGTGGTTCGGGGCTCCCGAAACCCGGCCGCCCATGGTCCCGCGTGAAACCCTGTTCCGGCCGGTGTCGAGCTTCGTGATCGCGGTGTGCGATCTGATGAACGGCATGAACCAAAGGCCGGGGATTTTCCAGCGCGTGGGGCACGACTACCGGATCGACCTGCGCGAGTCCCTGCAGAAGGCGTTCCAACTCACGGCTTCCCCGACCCAAGGGCAGGCCATCGACAAGGCACTGCGCGAGCGCGAGCAGATGTGGGCCGAAGCCCGGCTGGTGGCCAAGACGGCCTACCGAGCTGTCGCCAGCATCAATCAGACACTGAACAAGTGGGGTCGCAACGCGGTTTCATTGGATCTGGTCGAGGAGGACAACCCAACCCTGCCGCCCGCCCTGCGCAAACTCATGCAGCAGATGTCGGAGTCACAGGTCATCGGCAAGTTGGGAAGCAGCGGCCCGCCTGGCTGACCGGGCGGCGCGCGCAGTGACGCTTGCGAACTCGGGCCTTGCGGAACTCGGGCTCAGCGCGGACAGGGATCTGGCGGGACCTGCTCAGCGCGGAGAGGGATCCCGAGTCGCCGCCAGGTTGATGGTGCGGGCCGGGGGCCGCTGGGGCACCTGCTGGCCCATCTGACGGGGAACCCCCGGGCGCGGGACGGTCGTGCGGACCGGCATCGGACGAACCTGGGCGGCGGGCCGGGGCTCGACTGGTTCGGGACGCGGCTCGGTGCGGACCCCGGTGGTGCGGTCCAGCAGGGAATAAACCTCGTGCGCGCGGTAGCGTCGGTGCCCGCCCAAGGTGCGGATCGAGGTCAGTTTGCCTGCTTTGGCCCACCGGGTGACGGTCTTCGGGTCGACCCGGAACAGGGCGGCCACCTCCGACGGTGTCAACAGTTCATCGCCGTCAATGGGACGTCCGGCCATAGTGGCTCCTCACTCGCAACCGGCTGGTCGGACCCTCCCCGAGTCCTGCGGACCGCCCGCCGTGTGCGTTGAATGTTGCACAGGTACCTACCCGCGGCAACCGATTATCACAAATCGGCCACGCAATCCCCCAGTCGCCGTGCTCTCAGCCCACTGACGAGGGGTGGCGCGGGTCCACAGCAGTCGCCCAATGCCGGACCGAACGGGTAAAGTGAGCCGAACCGACAGGCATGCACCGGGCCGCGAGAGCGGCCCCAAACCACCGGGCGAGGGGGTCGAGCCATGGGGCGCGGCCGTGCGAAGGCAAAGCAGACGAAAGTTGCCCGCCGACTGAAGTACAGCGGGCCCGACACCGATCTGCAGAGACTCGAAGCTGAACTCAAGGGCGAGCCGGACGATACTGGCACCTCCGCCCCGGCTGACGAGACGGACGCTGACCTCGAGGACCCCTACGCGAAGTACGTCGACGACGAATCCCGCTAACCCCTGATCGCGCTCTGATCGGTCCCTGATCGGGCGCTGATCGGCGCGCGGTCTTGGGCTCGCGCGCATCGCACTGAGCCATAAGGTGGGTGCCGCCCGGCGGGGGCCGTCAGGTGCGGTACTCGCCCTGCACCATCACGATGCCGCCCGATCCCCCCTTGGGCGCGGCTGTCGCGACATCCGACGGTTCGGACGCCCGCACTTGCCCCATCACGACCGGGCTGAGGACGGAATACCGCGTGAAGAATGTCGCCAAGGCCTCCGGATCCGCGACAACCACCATCCCGATGCCCATGTTGAAGGCGATCTCCATCTCGTCGCGCTCGATCGAGCCGGTGCGCGCGATGAGATCGAACACGGGGTCCGGTCGCCAGGCCCCACGATCGACGAGTGCGGTCATCCCCGGGGGAATCGCGCGGGCCAGGTTCGCGGCGAGTCCACCCCCCGTGACATGGGCCAGGGCATGGACACCGATCCCGGCGCGGGTCATGTCCAGGCACCAGCGGGTGTAGATCCGAGTGGGTTCGAGCAGTTCTTCACCGATGGTGCGGCCCAACTCGGCCACGTGGGTGTCCAGGCCCGGGGCGGAGTCGGTCATGAGGACAGCGCGCGCCAACGAATAGCCATTGGAGTGCAGGCCCGACGACGCCAGACCGACGATGACATCGCCCGCAACCACGCGGTGCGACCCGAGCATCTGGTCGGCCTCCACCACCGCGGTTCCCGCGGCCGCCAAGTCGTACTCGTCAGGTTCCATCAGGCCGGGGTGTTCGGCGGTCTCGCCTCCCAGCAGCGCACAACCCGCTTCGGCGCAACCCACCGCGATTCCGGACACGATCTGCGCGATCCGTTCGGGGTCGACCACGCCGCACGCGATGTAGTCCGTCAGGAAAAGCGGTTCCGCTCCGGTGACGACCAAGTCGTCCACGACCATGGCGACCAAGTCGCGGCCGATGGTGTCGTGCCGATCCAACGCCCGAGCGACGGCGATCTTGGTCCCCACGCCATCGGTGGCAGTGGTCAGCAAAGGTCGTTGGAAGTCGCGCAGGGCCGAGGCGTCGAACAGTCCGGAGAAACCCCCGAACTCACCGAGGACCTCGGGGCGCTGGGCCGACGCCACACTGGCCCGCATCAGATCGACTGCCCGCTCACCGGCGGCCACGTCGACTCCGGCATCGGCGTACGACGAGGGACCGACCGTCACCGCACCACTCCGGTGCGTCCGGTGCGCGCCGGTGGCGACCCATCGACGACCGGCTGCGGCGCGATGCTGTCGGTGTCGACGACACCGGCCCGGACGGAGTCCTCGCTGGGCCAGACCTCGAGCAGGTCCTTGCCGAGTCGCTGCGGCTCGGGGAGCGGCACCGGGTACTTGCCGTCGAAACACGCTCGGCACAGCTGCTCGGCCGGTAGTTCGGTCGCTGCGGTCAGGCCCTCGAGGGTGACGTATCCCAGGGAGTCGGCGCCGATGGAGTCGCGGATCTGGTCGATGGACAACCCGTTGGCGATCAGTTCGGCCCGAGTCGCGAAGTCGATGCCGTAGTAACACGGCCATTTGACGGGAGGGCTGGAGATCCGGACGTGAACCTCTCCCGCACCCGCCTCACGCAACATCCGCACGAGCGCGCGCTGGGTGTTGCCGCGCACGATGGAGTCGTCCACGACGACGAGGCGTTTGCCTTCGATAACGCCGCGCAGAGGATTCAACTTGAGCCGGATGCCGAGCTGGCGGATGGACTGGGACGGTTGGATGAACGTGCGCCCCACATAGGCGTTCTTGACCAGCCCCTCGCCGAACGGGATCGCGGACTCCTGCGCGTAACCAATCGCGGCGTAGCGCCCCGACTCGGGCACCGGGATGACCAGATCTGCGTCGGCGGGGGCCTCGCGCGCGAGCCTGCGTCCGATGCCGGTGCGGACGGCTTCGACGCTGCGACCACGGATGGTGGTGTCGGGGCGCGCCAGGTACACGTACTCGAACAGGCACCCGTGGGGCTGCTCCGGCGCGAATCGCGTCGACCGCAGTCCCGCGGCGTCCACCGCGATCAGTTCGCCGGGCTCGACCTCACGCACGAACGTCGCCCCGACGATGTCGAGGGCGGCGGTCTC
This sequence comes from Candidatus Nanopelagicales bacterium, assembly GCA_037045355.1. Classification (NCBI taxonomy): domain Bacteria; kingdom Bacillati; phylum Actinomycetota; class Actinomycetes; order Candidatus Nanopelagicales; species Candidatus Nanopelagicales bacterium. Next base: position 55,211 of record JBAOHO010000012.1, read on the forward strand.
GCTGGCCACCACCCAACCCCGCTCGAGTCGACCCAAGACCAGAGGTCTGATGCCGTGGGTGTCCCGGGCGGCGTACAAGGTGTGTTCGTCCATGAAGATGAACGAGAAGGCGCCCTCGAGGCTGGGTAGCTCGGCCAACGCCGCCGCTTCGAGACTCTCACCGGGGTGCGCGGCCAGCAGGGCCGCGACCAGATCGGTGTCGGAACTCGCGGAGGCAGTGGCGCCCAGGGGGAGTTCGCCGGAGTGGTCGGCCTGCTGCTCGACCCGCTCCGCCAAGTCGGAGGTGTTGGTGAGGTTGCCGTTGTGGGCCAACGCCATCATTCCGTTGGCGGTGGGCCGGAACGTGGGCTGGGCGTTCTCCCACACGCTGGCACCGGTCGTGGAGTACCGGCAGTGGCCCACGGCGAGATGTCCGTGCAGACTGCCCAGAGCGGCCTCGTTGAACACCTGGGAGACGAGCCCCATGTCCTTGTAAACCACGACGTGGGAGCCGTCGCTGACAGCCATACCGGCGGACTCCTGTCCGCGGTGCTGCAGTGCATACAGGCCGAAGTAGGTCAGCTGTGCCACGGCTTCACCGGGCGCCCAGACTCCGAACACTCCACAGGCATCCTGGGGGCCTTGGTCGTCCCCAGGGAGGTGGTGATTCAGCAGTCCGTCTCCGCGTCCCACCTGCACAGTGTAGGGGTGGGTCAGGAATGCGGGGAACAGCGAAACCCTGTGACCGGACGCACACCGCGCGTACGCTGACCGGATGCGGATCTGGAGGGCGGCAGGTGGGGTTGGGCTCGCTGCGTTGGTCGGCGTCGGTCTCGCGGGCTGCGTATCTGCCCAGGACAACGCTGCGCCGACCCCCGTCGGCTCTCTACCCAGCACGATGCCGGACCGCTCTCAGGAGTGTCCATTGCTCACCAGCGAGGCCCTCACCGACATCACCGGTATCGCATTCCAGGACCAGCCGAGTGTCCCCGAGTCTGACGCGAACTCCGTGCAGTGCCAGTGGACCGCGACCGACGCCGAGGCGCTGGTGATCACGCGCACGATCACCGCGGACCCCGAGTTCACGTTCCGGCAGTCCCGTCTGAACACCGAACGCAACCTCGGTCCCGCGGTTCCGACCACCGTCAAAGGGGCCCAAGCAGCGTTCGCAGTACCGTCCCAGAACCGGGTGGCCATGGTGGTGGACGACGAGTTCGTCGAGGTGACCGTGTTGGTCCCGGAGGCCACCCCGACGCAGCAAGCGGAGATCGTCCAGTTGGCGGCGCGCCGCGCCTGACCCGGATCCCCCGATCCGCCGGCTACGGCGCATCACCATCGGGGCGCCCCCGGCGGCGATGCCGTCGCTCGCCAGTGGCCCACCCGAAACCCCGTCGGCCCGCAACGCTTCGAAGGGTGTGGCTTCTCCGGCCATGCGCGCGCGCCGGCCACCTACCTGACCAACACCTATCCCTCGCCAGGTCCCTCGCCAGGTCCCTCGCCAGGTCCCTCGCCGGGTCCCTCGCCGGGTCCCTCGCCGGGCAAGCGGTCGGCGAGCAGCGGCTGTCGCGGATCCCAAGTGGTTGCGTCCCGGTCGTCTTTGCGGCGCCGCGCGATGGCGCTCAGCGCCTCGAGCACGACCCGATTGCCGAGCAACACGGTGATATCGGCATGATCGAACGGCGGCGCCACCTCGACGACGTCGATACCGACGACCGGCAACTCGTAACAGATGCGCCGAACCTGATCGAGGAGTTGGCGCGCCGACAGTCCCCCCGGCTCCGGTGTTCCGGTGCCAGGTGCATGACCGGGGTCGCACACGTCGATGTCGACGCTGAGGAACACGCCGTCACAGTCGTCCGTCGCGATCGCGAATGCTTCGGTCATGACCTCGTCGAGCCCGCGGGCACCGATCTCGGTCATCTCGTAGGAACGCATCCCCTGCTCCGCCATCCACTGCAGAATCTCGGGGCCGGGCCAATAGCCGCGCAGTCCGACCTGCAGGAACCGGTCACCACGCACCGCTCCGGACTCGATGAGCCGACGCATCGGCTGACCATGTCCGATGAGTGACCCGAATTCGATGTCACCGGTGTCCGCATGCGCGTCGAAATGGATCACCGACACCCGACCCCAGCCGTGGGTGCGCGCGACACCCGTCGCATCCGGCCATGTGATGGTGTGATCGCCGCCGAGCACCAGCGGCAGAGCGCCATTGGCGCAGACGGTCGCGATCACTTCTTCCAGGTCGGCACATGACCGGGCCGCGTCGCCGCTGAACATCTCGACGTCGCCGGCGTCGCGTACGTCCAGATCTCCCTGCAGGCCGTCCACCCGCAGCGCCAGGGATGGGCGGGACCCGTCGTGGGGCAGGTAGCACGTGGAGCGCATCGCCTGAGGGCCGAACCGCGCGCCGCTGCGGTAGGACGTGCCGCCATCGAACGGGGCACCGACGATGACCACGTCGGCGCCGGCGTACGTCTCGGGCTCATCCCACGTACAGGCAGGGACCCCGAGGAAGGTCAGGTCGGGACCGAACTGCGAGCCATAGCGGGACACGCCGGTCAGCCTAGTGCCCTGAGTGTGGAGTCCTGGGGCGTTTGTCTCTCGTTCGCAAGCGATGAACCGCCCGGCGCGGTGATGCCGACCCGGCGGGGGTGATGAGCGACCCGGCGAGGTGATGAGCGAATAGGTGGGGCTCTTCGGGGGAACGACGCCTCAGGGCCCTGCCTGGCGGGAAAAGGCAACGTACTTCCCACTCGGGCCCGGGATGGTCGGCGACGTTCACCCCAACGGGAACAGATGGCTCAGGTCGGCACGCTCACCACTGGCCAGCACAGCGCCATCGGCGATCGCCGCCGACCAGGTCAAGGTCCCGGCGGCCAAGGCCAACAGCACGGTCGGCGCCATCTCGACCGTGGCCTTCGGGGTGCCACGTCGATGCACCGGGCCCGCGATCAACTGGATCGCACCGTACGGGGGGATCCGCAGCTCGACACTGCGCCCGGGGGCCACCCGCGCGAGACGATCAAGAACGTCAGCGACCTGCTGGCGCTCGCTCACGGGGCACCGCGCAACTGCGCGAGGTCCTCAGCGAGCACTTCTTCGTAGTCCCGGCCCGCGGCCGGATCCGTTGTCACCCGGGGCCAGCCGGGCAACAGCCGGGCACAGGCGCGGCGGTGGAAGCTCAGTGCGGTGCGAGGGTGATCGCGCAGGGCGCCCGCGAAAGCGGCGATCAGTTGCGCTTGATGCTCCAGGCCGGGGTCGCTGTCGGGTCCGGACACGATGATCGCCGGGTGACGCGGCGTGAACATGCGGTGCGCCAGGACGGGACCCTCGGCGCAGACGTTCAACGTCTCGGGGTCGATGAACTCCCAGTCGTCATAGGCGCCGACGCAGATGACGACACCGGAGTAGTAATCGGTCGTGATCTCGCCCGCGGCCCGGCTCGTGACCGCCAGCGAGTCGATGTCGTCGATCTCCTCGATGGCGATGACCTTGTGTCCCCAACGCACTGGAGATCCCTCCGGACCCGCGGCCGCCTCGTAGCCGACGGCGGGGATCCCGGACCGGTCGAGCGCTGAGAGCACCTCGCGACCATGGGCACCGACCCCCACCACTGCCCAACTGCCCGGGGGCGGATCGAGCGGGCTGCGGCGACGCAGAACGGGAGCGGTCGGCACGGACCGCGGCGGCGCATGAACCGTCACCATGACGCTCACTTTAGGACACTCACCCCAGGACACCGTCTCCCCAGGACACGCACTCCAGGAGAACCACTTCACCCTTACCCGGAGGCCCACCTCAGCCGTCCCCACAGGCCCACCTCAGCCCTCCCCGGGGACCCACTTCAACTTCTGGGGAAACCCATTTCAGCGACCCCACCTCCCAGCCCGCCGGAGAGGAGTTCCCATTCGTGACCGCGGCCTTCGCGACGACTGCCGGACGCCTGTTTGCGCAGGTCGGGTTGCCATTCCGTATCTAGACGGCTAACAATAGTGACTTAGTACTATTAGCGAGAAGGGCCAACTGTGGACTTCGACATCCTCACCGTCGTCATTTTCGGTGTCGTCGGCGCCGCCGCGCAGTTCGTTGACGGGACCTTGGGCATGGGCTTCGGGATCACGTCGGCCACGTTGCTGACGGTGCTCGGCTATTCGGCTGTTGCCGCGTCGGCCGGTACTCACGCCGCCAAGGTCGGTACGACCTTCGTGTCCGGTATCAGCCACTGGCATGCAGGCAACGTGGACAAGCGTGTCCTGCTCGTGATCGCGGTCCCGGGCGCGGTCGGCGCCTTCCTGGGAGCAGTCGTGCTGACCAACATCGCCATGGACGGCGCCCGCATCTGGATGGCCCTGATCCTCCTCCTGATGGGCGTGATCATCATCCTGCGGTTCGGGTTCGGCAAGAACCTCATCCCCGCCATCAACGCCCGCACCCGGCACCTGTGGCCGGTGGGCCTGATCGGTGGTTTCGTGGACGCAACCGGTGGCGGGGGCTGGGGTCCGGTGGCGACGCCGTCCTTGATGACGATCACCAAGCACGCCCCACACCGGGTCGTCGGGACGGTCAACACCGCAGAGTTCATCGTGGCCGTTGCCGCGTCAATGGGCTTCCTCGTGGGCGCCGGTGAGTCCGGTATCCCGTGGGTCGCAGTGATCGGTCTGGTCGCCGGTGGCGCCATCACCGCCCCCATCGCCGCGCGCCTCGCGCACCGCGCTCCCCGCACGCTGTTGGGAGTGATGGTCGGGACAATGGTGCTGATCTCGAACTGGGCCATCATCGCCAAACTGTTCGGTGTCCCCGGACTTGTCGCAGCCTCAGTCGTCGGACTGCTGATCGTCGCGGGCACGTCCATCGCAGTGACCGCTCATCGTCGCGAGATGGCGGGCCGGATCACGCAGGCGGATACCGAGATCCCCGCCGATCTGGAGGAATCAGCCGCCCGCTGACCGCCGGCGTGGCGACCTGGTGGCCAGCCCACACGTCCCCAGGGCTCGTGCCCAACGGCGTGTCAGGCGGCGATCCACCCGGCGTACCGGACCGTGGTCGGACGCGGAGCCGCGACGCCGAACCGTGGTCAGTAACGATGTCGGGCCGGACCCCGCTGGGATCCGGCCCGACACTCGAGTTCCATCGAAGCCGTGATCAGGCGAGCGCCTGCTCTTTGAGCTTCGCGAACTCCTGATCGTCGATCACACCCTGATCATGCAGCTGCTTGGCCTTGGCGATCTGCTCCGCCGGGTCGGACTGAGCCGCGACCTGCTTGATGTAACTGTCTTGCGCCTGCTTCATCTGCTCGAAGCGCCGCTGGGCCCGTTGCTGCATTCCCTTGCCCCGGGCGATCAAGTAGACCAGCGCAGTGAGGAACGGCAAGAAGATCAGGAACACGATCCACACGGCCTTCCACCACCCGGACAACTCGTGATCGCTGAACATGTCGGACAAGATGTAGAACAGCACCATCAGGTAGCAGATCAACGCGAAGATCCACAGCGTGGTGTAGAGGACACTTCCTAGGGTTTCCACTCAGACTCCTTCTTTCTGGGCTCCGTCAGTCTTTTCCGGGCCCCGTCAGCTCCGGCAGCTTCAGTCTCCGTAACGCCCCTCATTGTGCCTGCGATGACGCGTCGGGTGTCGACGACCCACTCAACTCCACGATCGCGGGCCCCGACTGAGTCCACAAACGCCGACTCACCGGCCGGTAAGTGCGGCGAGGATCGGCGCATTCTCAGGTGTCGATGGTCGCCAGCGCCTCGGTGACAGCGTTCGGCAGTTGCCCCGTGACGATGTCGGCCACGCTGACCGATTCGAGGATGCGTCGTTCATTGACCCGCAGAGCCAGCCACACGTCTTTCAATGGAGCCGCTGCCCCCGTGTAGGTGACGCGGTCGGGGCGTTCGCCCCGCACCTCGGTCAGTGGACCGTCGACCGCGCGGATGATGTCTGCCAGCGTCACGTCGGAGGGATCGCGGATCAGGTAGTAGCCACCGTCGTGACCTCGTCTGCTGCCGACGATTCCGGAACGACGCAGATCACGCATGGCCGAACGGACGTACTCCGTGGGCAGGCTCTGCGCTTGCGCGATGTCCTCCAGTCGAACCGTGCCCGCGCGTGACGCCAACTCCACCGCTGCCCTGATCGCGAAGTCGATCCGTCCGCTGACGCGCATGTCAGTCCTGGGAGCCGAACAGGTCCGGCAGTAATGCGTCGTGCGCTGCGCGCAACTGCACCAGCGGGAGAACCAGATCGTCATCGCCTGGGAGGGCAACCACCAACACCTGTTCGCCCGGATGCCCGGCGTCGGATCCCAACCCGCTGTCCACGACTCCGATACGTTGCGCGGGCAGTTCGCGGGCTGCACACATCGCGGTGAACCGTTGCTCTTCACTGCGCGGGATGACCACCAGGGCGCGGCCCGCTGACTCGCTGAAGAGGTGGACGAAGGGGTCCATACCGTCGGGTACCCAAGTCCTGGCCCCCACTCCGCTGCGTATCGCCATCTCGGCGAGCGCGATAGCCACGCCCCCGTCGGATACGTCGTGGGCAGCACTGACCATGCCGTCTCGACTGCCGGCAACCAGGACCTCGGCGAGCACACGTTCGCGGTCGAGGTCGACACGTGGGGGCAACCCACCGAGATGGTCGTGCACGACGTGCGCCCACTCGGACCCCCCGAACTCGTCGAGTGTCGTCCCCAGCAGGTAGATCGCCTCACCGTCCGCCGCCCAGCCCTGGGGCGTGCGGCGCTCGACGTCGTCGATGACCCCCAACACTCCCACCACTGGAGTGGGGTGGATGGCCGTGTCGCCGGTGGAGTTGTAGAACGACACGTTGCCGCCGGTCACGGGCGTTCCCATGGTCTGACAGGCGTCGGCGAGGCCGCGCACCGCTTCGGCGAACTGCCACATGACCGCCGGCTCCTCCGGGGATCCGAAGTTGAGGCAGTTGGTGACGGCCAGTGGCACCGCCCCGGTCGTGGCGACATTGCGGTAGGCCTCGGCGAACGCCAGTTGAGCGCCGACGTAGGGATCGAGGGCGGCGAACCGGCCATTGCAGTCGGTGGACAACGCGACGCCGCGGCCGGTGATCTCATCGATGCGGATCATGCCCGAGTCCTCGGGCTGCGCGAGGACGGTGTTGCCCCGCACATAGCGGTCGTACTGGTCGGTGATCCACGCCTTGCTGCCCAGGTTCGCGGACCCGAGAAGTTGGGTGAAGGTCTGCGCCAACTCAGCGGTGGTGGCCGGTCGCGGCAACCCCTGGGGACCGTTCGCCTGAACGGAGTCCAAGGAATCAGGTCGAGCAAAGGGCCGTTCGTAGATGGGGCCTTCGTGTGCGACGGTGCGGGGCGGAACATCCACGATGCGCTCACCGTGCCAGTCGATGGTGAGCCGTCCGCTGTCGGTGACCTCCCCGATGACGACAGCCTCGACATCCCACCGGGCGCAGATCTCCAGGAAAGCATCGCGGTGTCCCGGGGTTACCACCGCACACATGCGCTCCTGCGACTCGCTCATGAGGATTTCCTCCGGGCTGAGCGTCGCGTCACGCAGTGGTACCCGATCGAGCCAGACGTGCATACCGCCGTCGCCGTTGCTGGCGAGTTCACTGGTGGCGCACGAGATACCCGCGCCGCCAAGGTCCTGGATCCCTTCGACCAGCCCGGCGCCGAGCACTTCCAGCGTGCACTCGATGAGTAGTTTCTCCATGAAGGGGTCGCCCACCTGCACGCTGGGGCGTTTGGCCGGTCCCGTGTCGTCGAACGTCTCACTGGCCAGGACCGACACCCCGCCGATCCCGTCACCCCCGGTTCGCGCGCCGTAGAGAACGACCAGGTTGCCCACCCCGCGAGCGCTGGCCAGGTGGATGTCCTCATGTTTCATGGCCCCGACACACAAGGCGTTGACCAGGGGGTTGCCCTGGTAGCAGGAGTCGAACACGACTTCGCCACCGATGTTGGGCAGTCCCAGGCAGTTGCCGTAACCCCCGATGCCCGCGACGACACCTGGCAGGACCCGCTTGGTGTCGGGGTGGTCGGGAGCGCCGAATCGCAGCGGATCCATGACAGCCAGGGGGCGTGCCCCCATCGAGATGATGTCGCGCACGATGCCGCCCACCCCCGTCGCGGCACCCTGATACGGCTCGACGTAGGAAGGATGGTTGTGGCTCTCGACTTTGAACGTGACGGCCCATCCGTCGCCGATATCCACCACGCCGGCGTTCTCACCGATGCCCACCAACAGCGCGTCGGACTCGGGAGCCTTCTCGCCGAACTGGCGCAGATGGACCTTGCTGGACTTGTACGAGCAGTGTTCACTCCACATCACCGAGTACATGGCGAGTTCACTCGAGGTGGGCCGTCGACCCAGGATTTGACGGATGCGCTCGTATTCGTCGGGTTTCAGGCCCAGTTCGGCGAACGGCTGCTCGGTATCGGGGGCGGCAGCGGCGGTAGCGACCGTGTCCAGCGTCATCCACGCTCCTTCTGGCGAGGGTGCCAGTCTATGGGCGAAGTGCCAGGCGACCGGGTAGGGGGCGATCGCCGAGCAACGACCGACGAGCAACGACCGACAAGGTGCGGTAGACCTGTCCCGAACGATCCACACGGCCCGGCAAGCGTCGGTGCCGCCGACAGAAGAGGAACCCATGGCGGATTTGTCTCAGCTCCAGGCCGCGCTGGCGGACCTGCAGTCGAAGGCCTCGTCCTTGACGGATGAGCAGAAGCAGCAGCTCACCGACGCGGTCCAGCAGTTCCAGGGAGTGGCCACCCAAGCAGCCACCGATTTCAGTCAGAAGGTCACAGCTGCCGGTCAGGCTCTGCAGGAGCAGTGGGCCAACATGGCCCCCGGCGACCAGCAGGAACTCATCGACAAGATCAAGTCGATGATCCCAGGATCAGGTGGCGGCTCCGGCGCTGCCTCCTGACGCATGAGTCGTTGACCAAGCGGTCGCCCGCGGTGCCCCGGATCCGAGGTACCGCGGTCGACCGCTTTTTCATGGTCACCGGCCCCTTCGCAGCGCGGTCAAGGAGCCCCTACCGGGTACTTGCCGTAGGCCGGTGCGCGGGTTGCCGTCAGCGGGTGCGCGGGTTGCCGTCAGCGGGTGCGCGGGTTGATGGTGCGCCGCGGCCCGTTTCCGGCATCGATTCCCGCCCGCCACCCCAACAAACCACGGGACCACGCGAACAAGGAGATGGCGTACCCGTGCTCGGAGTCACCGGTCCTACAGCCTCCCTCGAACGTGGCGGCCAGATCAGGCGACCAGGGGGTGAATCAGGGCAAGAGTGAATCAGCGCAAGAGCGATGCAACGCCGGGCAAAGGCGTACGGAATACCGACGGGCTAACCGACCAGACTGTGCAGGACCGACGTGAAGAAGCCGAGACCGTCGGTGCCCGGTGTGCCGGTCAAGTCCTCGACCGCGTGCTCGGGGTGCGGCATGAGGCCGACGACGTTGCCGCGCTCATTCGTGATCCCTGCGATGTCGCGGAAGGACCCGTTCGGGTTCGACCCGGTGTACCGCACCACGACGAGACCTTCACCGTCGAGCATGTCCAGGGTGGCCTCATCGGCGATGTATCGACCTTCGCCGTGTTTGACGGGGAGGACGATGTCCTGCCCCGCCTCGTATCCGCCAGTCCAGGCGGTGTGGGCGTTCTCGACTCTCAGTGACTGGTCACGGCAGACGTAGTGCAAAGACTCGTTACGGGTCAGCGCACCGGGCAGAAGGTGGGTTTCGCACAAGATCTGGAACCCGTTGCAGATGCCGAGTACGGGCAGTCCGTCGTTGGCGTGATGGATGACATCGGTCATGATCGGCGCGAACCGCGCGATCGCGCCACAACGCAGGTAGTCGCCGTAGGAGAACCCACCGGGGACCACGACCGCGTCAATCTCACCCAACGTCGTATCCGCGTGCCACAGCGGGACTGGCGTTCCCCCCGCTGCCTCGATCGCGCGCAGGGAGTCGCGATCGTCGAGAGATCCCGGGAAGGTGATGACCCCGATCCTGGTCATCGGACGTCGGCCTCGACTCGCAGCGTGAAGTCCTCGATGACCGGGTTGGCCAGCAACTCCTCGGACAGTTTCGCGAGGAGGGTCTCACGCTCAGGATCGAGGTCACCGTCCAGCGTGATTTCGAAACGCTTGCCCTGCCGGACGTCGGACACCCCGGTGAGTCCCAGGCGAGCCAGTGCCCCTTGCACAGCCCGACCCTGAGGGTCGAGGATCTCGGGCTTCAGCATGACGTCCACGACGACTCGGGCCACGGTTTCTCCTTGCAGCGGATTGTCCGATCAGCGGATGTCCGATCAGCGGATGTCCGATCAGCGGGTTGTCGGAACAGCGGGATTGTGCCGCCCGGCGGTGTTGACGGAACCCCATGCTATCCGCCGACCCAGACCGAGAACCGACGCCGGTCCGGAGGGTCGGCGGCGGGTCGGCGGGGGGGTCGGCGGGGGGTCGGCGGGGGTCGGCGGGGATCAAGGAAATGGCCGTCCGGTGATCCGCAGGTAGGCGTCGAGGTATTTGTCGCGGGTGCGATCGACGATGTCGGGCGGCAACGGCGGCGGAGGCTCGGGTCCGGATCGGTCCCAGCCGGACTCCGGCGATGACAGCCAATCCCGCACGAACTGCTTGTCGAATGAGGGTTGCGAGTGGCCGGGCTGCCATCCCGCGACTGGCCAGTACCGCGAGGAGTCGGGGGTGAGGGCTTCATCGGCGAGGATCAGATCTCCCTCGCCGTCGATCCGGCCGAACTCGAACTTGGTGTCGGCCAGGATGATGCCGCGCTCGCGGGAGATCGCCTCCGCACGCGAGTACGCGGCAATCGACGCCGTGCGCAACTCGTCGGCCGTGGGTCCGCCGACGACCCTGACGACGTGCTGGAAGTCCACGTTCTCGTCGTGGTCACCGATGGCGGCCTTGGTGGCCGGGGTGAAGATGGGCTCGGGGAGTCGGGATCCGTCGAGCAGGCCGCCCGGCAATCCGATCCCACACACCCTTCCCGTGGCACGGTAGTCCGCGAGTCCGGACCCGGTCAGGTATCCGCGCACGACGCACTCCACCGGCAGCATGGCCAGGTCCCGGCAGACGACACCGCGAGCTCCGACCCGGCCCGGTGCATCAGCGCTGACGACATGATTCGGGACGAGATCGGCCAGCCGGTCGAACCACCACAGGCTCATCCGGGTGAGGATGGCCCCCTTGTCCGGGATAAGCGTCGGCAGGACCCAGTCATACGCGCTGATGCGGTCACTTGCGACGACGAGGAGGTCACCATCCGGGGTGCGGAACAGGTCGCGGACCTTGCCCGAGTACACGTGCTCATAGCCCTCGGGCAGTCCCAGGTCGCCGGCTGTCGGGCGGGGCGGCAGCAGCGGCCGCGGATCGACGACCCGAAATCGGGTCCACGTCAGTTCCGTGTCGGCGGCGATGTCGCGACCCTCTGACTCCCAGAACTCCCGGTGCCCGTGCCGCCAGTCCGCCAGCGAGGAGAACCCTTCACCTTCGGCTTCGGCTTGGGCCCAGGTCACCGTGCCCCAGGTCGGCTCGGCTGTGTCGGTGACCTCGACAGTGGCGATCCACCGACCGTCATCGTCGACCAGGGCCAGGCGTTCCCCGAGCCATTCCGGCGCTTCGCCTTCTTCTCGGTACTCGGCCATCAACCCGAAACACGCGACCTTGCGTCCGGCCAGGACCAACGAGTTCAGGTGTTCGCGCATGGGCCCGGGTGACCCCAACTCCAAGGTGCGCATGCCCTGCGCCATCGGGAATCCCATGGTTAGAGGATGTCCCCGGGCCGGTAGCCGGCCGCCGCCGGATACTCCTGCGCCCGCTGCGCCACGTGCGCGACGACTGCGTCCACCTGTTCACCGGCGGCGCCGGTGAAGGTGAGGGGGTCGGACAACGTCTTCTCGAGATCGTCCCGCGTGAGACCGAGCCGGGGATCGGCCGCCAGCCGATCGATGAGGTCGTTGGCCGCGCCGGTCTCCCGCATCGCCAGCGCCACCGCGACTGCGTTGTCCTTGACGGCCTCATGCGCGGTCTCGCGCCCCACCCCGTTGCGCACCGCTGCCATGAGAACCTTCGTGGTCGCCAGGAACGGCAGGTAGCGATCTCGTTCCTCGCCGATCACCGCGGGGAATGCGCCGAAGTCCCGCAACACGGTCAGGAAGGTCTCGAACAAGCCGTCGATCGCGAAGAACGTGTCGGGCAGCATGACACGGCGGACCACGGAACAGGAGACGTCGCCCTCGTTCCACTGGCCCCCGGCGAGGTCCGCCGCCATCGTGTTGTAGCCGCGCAGGAGGACCATGAATCCGTTGATCCGCTCACACGAGCGCGCGTTCATCTTGTGAGGCATGGCCGACGAGCCGACTTGTCCCGGTTGGAAACCCTCGGTGGCGAGTTCATGTCCCGCCATGAGGCGGACCGTGAGCGCCAGGCTCGACGGTCCTGCCGCGAGTTGGGTGACGGCGGCTACGACGTCGGCATCGAGCGACCTCGGGTAGACCTGCCCCACGGAGTCGAGCACGTGCTCGAAGCCCAGGTGCAGGGCAACCCGCCGCTCGAGTTGATGAAGTGCGTCCCGGTCCTGATCGAGCAGATCGAGCATGTCCTGGGCTGTGCCCATCGGACCTTTGATGCCACGCAGCGGATAGCGAGCGATGAGTTCCTCGACGCGCTGGACCGCGATGAGCAGTTCGTCGGCGGCCGATGCGAACCGCTTGCCGAGCGTCGTCATCTGCGCGGCGACGTTGTGTGAGCGGCCGGCCATGGCCAGGTCCCGATACCGCGTCGCCAGATCGCCGAGCATCACGAGCGCGGCCACCGCCTTGTCCCGGATGACCCGCAACGATTCGCGTACCTGCATCTGCTCGACGTTCTCGGTGAGGTCGCGGCTGGTCATTCCCTTGTGGATCTGCTCATGACCGGCGAGCGCGTTGAACTCCTCGATCCGCGCCTTGACGTCGTGTTTGGTGACGCGCTCCCGCTCGGCGATCGATGCCAGATCCACGTCGTCGACATGAGTGCGGTAGTCGGCCAGCGCGCCATCGGGGACTGAAACACCCAACTCCGCCTGAGCCTGCAGCACCGCGAGCCACAGCCGCCGTTCCAGACCGATCTTGTGCTGTGGGGACCACAGGGCAGTGATGGTGTCGGAGGCGTACCGCTCGGCGAGGACGTTGGCGATGTCGGGGGCAGTCACACTGCCTATCATTCCAGCCCGGCCATCCCAGCCCGGCATCCAGCGCTGAGCCGAACCGTGCGGGTCCGCGGCCGCTGATCCCTCGGTCCGGTGGTCGCGTGCGATTCGGCAGGGCGCAGCCAGGCTCCGGCCGAGCCCACCAACTCACCGGTGTCAGCGCAGCGCGACCGATAGCGTGAGCGCATGCCACCGCTCGTGTACCTCGTTGCGGGTATCGCAATCTGCGGGGTCAGTGCGGACAGCGTGATCCGCACACTGATCGTGCCCCGCGGTGTGAGTTCCCGGATCAGCGCGGGCATCACGTTAGTCGTGCTCGGCGGCTTTCGCTTCGTCGCCCGCCGCACCCGCACCTACCGCACCCGTGACAGCGTCCTCGCGCCGGCGGCGCCGTTGCTCATCATCGTGTTGCTGTTCACGTGGATCTTCCTGTTCCACCTCGGGTTCACCCTGTTGTTGATGGTTCCCGGTGATCTGCAGTTCGGCGACGCGTTCCTCGAGTCAGGTTCGAGCCTGCTGACCCTCGGATTCGCGTGGAGCGGCCGCGTCCAGTTGTCGTTCGTGGACTTCATCGCCGCAGCGACGGGGCCGGTCGTCATCGGCCTGTTGATCGGCTTCCTGCCGGCGCTGTACGCGGCGTACAACCGTCGCGAACGTATGGTCACCGTCATGCACGCTCGCGCGAGCGAACCGAACTGGGGGCCCGAAGTGCTGGCGCGACAGGCGCTGCTCGGCAACATCGACCAACTCCCGGCGTTCTGGGACGAGTGGGAGCACTGGGCGGCGGACGTCTCCGAGTCTCATTCGTCGTATCCGATCCTGATCGCCCTGCGGTCCACGAAGTCGCGGCGCAACTGGGCGGTCGCGCTCTTGGCCGCCATGGATGCGGCGGCGTTGCAGTTGGCGGTGGCCCCCGGACAACCGCAGGGAGCCGCGCGCATGATGTTGCGACAGGGCATGGTGTGCTTCAACGACCTCGCCGAGAACGTGGGCTTCAAGGGGTGGGAGGACCCGGCCCTCGCCGAGGCGGATCCGGACGATGTCACCTTGCCGGCTGAGGAGTTCTACCAGGCCGTGGAACGGTTGACTGCCGCCGGATTCCCCTGCGAACGCACGGGAGAAGAAGCCTGGTTGGTGTTCCGGGAGTGGCGCAGTTTCTATGAGGCACCTGCGTACCACCTGTGCGCACATATCGACGCGGTCCCGGCTCCATGGTCCGGGGAGCGGACTCCCCCGCTGCCTGTGGAGCGACCCCCGACGATGATCCATCGCACCGTCGATTGACTAGCCGGCATCCCTCTCGTCGGTGTCACTCGACCGCGCGGGCTGAGCCCATCAGGAAGTCGCGGCGCCGACCAGCCAGAGCCCCATCCAGATGCCGACGACCACAGCCAACAAGCTGAGGACCAACATGACGGACTTCGTGGTGTTGCTGTTGTCCACTACCCATCCTCCAGCAGTCTCTGTTTCGCGGCGGTGAACTCCGCGTCGGTCAGTGATCCGTGATCGTGCAACCGGGTCAGCCGTTCCAAGGCCTCGGAGATGTCATCGGACTTCTCGGACGATGCGGGGTCCGGCGCCTGTCCCGCCCGTGGTGCAGCGATGGCGCGCCCACCGCTTTGACTCGGGGAGCTCGCCGGTCGGGAGCGCGCCGGATACCCCACACCGCGGTAGGGGTCGACCGGGACTTCGGACGGTGCGTCGGCCCAGAACACTGCCCGGAGACCGGCCCGGGACAACACGAAGGCCAGCGGAGCTGCTCCCATCACGAAGAACGCGATGGCGCAGACGAGCCAGCCCCAGGCGACCCCGGAGCCGATCGGAGGGTTCAACCCGAACTCGAGGAAGTTCCAGCCGAGCGAGAGAAACAGCGCCGGCCACAGCAGCGGCCACAACCGCGGGCCGGGAAGTGCGGCGGCGGCCATGGCGTAACCGAATGCCGCGATCAGGCCGACGATGATCCCCACCGGAATCAGCCAGGCTCCGTCCGGACACTTCTGCGCAATGACGTACGGACCGCCGCTGGCGCAGTAGCCGCCGATCGCCATCACTGAGCGCATCCCCAGGAAGAGGATGGTGAGGGCCGCCGCGACCACGGCCAGACTCAGCAGGGCGATGATGATGCGTACGAAGGGGATCCGCGCAGGGAGGATCGCCACGGTCAGACTCCAGCTCGACGACCGATGTCGGTGCGGTGGTGGGCCCCGCGGATCTCGATGAGGGCGACTCCCTGGTAGGCGCGCTGCAACGCCTGAGCAAGGTCGTCACCGACGGCCGTGACGGACAGCACCCGCCCCCCCGCCGTCACGACGCGACCGTCCCGGTTCTGGGTGCCGGCGTGCACCACCTGCACGCCGGGGACGTTGTCGGCCCGGTCGATGCCGACGATGTCGTCGCCGGTGATCACATCCCCGGGGTACCCGTGCGCGGCAATGACCACGCAGACCGCCGAGCCCGATCGCCACCGCAAGGGCGGGAGCGAGTCGAGGGCGCCGTCGGCGGCTGCCACCAACACTGTGCCCAGCGGTGAGTCGAGGAGGCGAAGGACGGCCTGGATCTCGGGATCCCCGAATCGGGCGTTGAACTCCACGACCCGCAGGCCCGCAGGCGTCAAAGCCAGTCCGCAGTAGAGAACCCCGGCGAAGGGGGTCCCCCGGCGGGACATCTCCGCCAGGGTCGGCCGGGCAACGTCGTCCATGATCCGTTCGACGAGGTCGGCAGGAGCCCAGTCCAGTGGCGTGTAGGCCCCCATGCCGCCGGTGTTCGCTCCAGTGTCGCCGTCACCGACGCGCTTGTGATCCTGGGCGGCCAGCAACGGCACCGCGTTCACGCCGTCGGTGATGACGAAAAGCGACACCTCGGGTCCGGACAGGAACTCCTCGATCACGATCTGGGCCCCGCGTCCCAGGCACTCGCGGGCGTGGCTGAGGGCCTGCGCCCGGTCGTCAGTGACGACGACTCCCTTCCCGGCAGCGAGACCATCATCCTTGACGACGTACGGCGCTGCGAAGCGGTCCAGTGCCGACTCGACCTGCGCGAGGTCCGCGCACACCACACTGTTCGCGGTCGGGACCCCGGCAGCAGCCATGACGTCCTTTGCGAAGGCCTTGCTGCCCTCGAGTTGAGCGGCTGCGGCGGAGGGACCGAAGCACGAGATGCCACGCTCGCGAACCGCGTCGGCAGCGCCGTTGACCAAGGGGAGTTCGGGGCCGATGACGACAAGGTCGGGCGCCAGTCGTTCCGCGAGGTCCGCGATCGCTGTGGCGTCTGCGATGTCCACCGACAAGGTGGTGCAGTCCAGCGCGACACCGGCGTTGCCGGGCGCGCACACGACCTCGGTCACCCCGGGATCGGCCAGCAGGCTCTTGACCAGCGCGTGCTCCCGGGCGCCGGAGCCGATGACCAGAACCTTCACCGGCGACCTTCGGCCACGAACCGGCGGCCGGTGATCTGCGCGGGGGTGATTTCCACGAAGTGGTACTTGGGCGTGGTGTTCCACGGGAACAGCGGAAGTTCCTCCATCATCACGGACTCGTCCTCCGAGGAGACGAGTCGGGCGGTCCCGGTGAGAACGACGCTCCAGGCCTCGTTGGTGTCAGCGTCGTAGCCATCCACCTCGAAGGCCACGGCCTGGTTGACGGCGAGTGAGGACAGTTTCGAGCCCTCCGCCGTCCGGAAGACCACAGTGCGGGACCGGGTCACGTAATTCACCGGGAAGATGTCCGGGCGGCCACCCGGTGCGACCGCGAGCCGACCCACCACGCTGGTCGCCAGCAGTTCCCAGTTCTGGTCGTCGGTGAGCAACTCCATGCCATTGCGAGGGTCGGTGTCCATGGTCAGATGGTGGCAGACCTTGGGTACCTGGTTCCTGCCGACCCACTGGTCCGGGTGGGTGGCTGCCGCGTCAGTCGATGAGGTCGCGGATCGAGATGGTCGCCACCCGGTCCTGCCCGACGCCGATGGCGCTGACGGGGACACCGGCGGCGTCTTCGATGAACCGCACATACGCGCGGGCGTTGGCGGGCAGGTCCGAAACCTCGCGGGCAGCGGAGATGTCCTCCGCCCACCCCGGCAGCATCTCGTAGATCGGGGTGGCGTGGTGGAAGTCAGTCTGGGTCATCGGGAGATCGTCCACGCGTTGACCGTCGACCTCGTAGGCCACGCACACGGGGATCTTCTCCCATCCGGTGAGCACGTCCAGTTTGGTCAAGAAGAAGTCGGTGAGACCGTTGACCCGGCCCGCGAACCGCGCGATGGGCACGTCGAACCAGCCACAGCGGCGGTCGCGGCCGGTGGTGACGCCTCGCTCACCGCCGACGGTGCGCAGCCGGTCGCCGTCGGCGTCGTGCAGCTCGGTGGGGAACGGTCCCGATCCCACTCGCGTCGTGTACGCCTTCAGGATTCCCACCACACGCGAGATCCGAGTGGGTCCGATCCCGGAGCCGGTGCAGGCGCCACCGGCGGTCGGGTTGGAGGACGTCACGAACGGATAGGTGCCGTGATCGACATCGAGCAGCGTCCCCTGACCGCCTTCGAGCAAGACCACCTCGCCCCGGTCGAGTGCATCGTTCAACACCCTGCTGGTATCGGTGACCATGGGGCGCAACTGATCCGCATACGCCAGCAGGGAATCGACGATCTCGTCGCCAACGATCTCGCGTCGGTTGTAGATCTTCACCAGGATCTGGTTCTTCAGCTGCAAAGCGCCTTCGACCTTCTGGCGCAGGATGTTGGCGTCGAACAGATCTTGAACGCGAACCCCCAACCGGTTCACCTTGTCCGCATAAGCGGGCCCGATTCCACGGCCGGTGGTTCCGATGCGCGCCTTGCCCAGGAATCGCTCGGTGACCTTGTCCAGCGTCACGTGGTAGGGGGTGATCAGGTGGGCGTCGGGGCTGATCAGCAGACGCGAGGTGTCCACGCCCCTGGCATTGAGCCCGGCGAGCTCGTCCATCAGGACGGCAGGATCGACGACGACGCCGTTTCCGATGACGGGTGTGCAGCGGGGGGTCAGGATGCCGCTGGGTAGCAGATGCAGGGCAAAGGACTGATCACCGATGACGACCGTGTGCCCGGCGTTGTTCCCGCCCTGATAACGCACGACGTAGTCGACTCGACTTCCGAGCAGATCGGTGGCTTTGCCTTTGCCCTCGTCGCCCCACTGGGCGCCGACGAGCACGATTGCCGGCATGAGTCCTCGATCCTGGCGGCGGGCGTCCCACCTCGAAACGCACTGTTGACCGGAAGTGAGGGTATCTCAGCAGCCCTCGGACCGTGGCCGAAGTGGCCCACCGGCCTTGCGACGGCACCTCGTCCCAACGCCTCATCCCGGCACCGGCACGCGAACAACGCCCGACGCCGACACCGCCACTGATACCGACGCCGACGCCGACACCGACACCGACACCGACGCCGGACGCCACTCACACAGTCGAAGGCCGGTGGACGACGGGTGATCAGTCAGGTCCTTGCTCCCGATTCAGTTGCTCCACATCGAGAACGCCCGCAAATGCTGCTCGCTCGCGGTGACCAGGTGTCCGATCACCCGTTTGACCTCACGCGGCATTCCGCTCTTGGCCCGCGTGAGGTCACTGATGTCCGCCTTCTCCACCGCCACTCCGACGTCGAGTGCGGCCTCCTGCGACTGCAGCACCTGCGCACTGAGAGAGTCGTACAGCGCCTGCAGATCGGGATCCGTGAACGAACCCGCCGGCTGGCCCGCGGTGGGATCACTGAGACCGTACGCATCCAGCACGCGCTGGAGCGATTGCTGGTGACGGGTCTCCGAGGCCGCGATGTTGGCGAAGATCCGTAAGCCATATGTGTCGTAGGCGAGGGCATAGAGGTCGTGCGCGACCTTCTCTTCCTCGGTCAGGTACTGAAGTTCCTGCTTCTCCGAAGCGGACAGTCGCGCTGCTCCGGTGACGCCGACCGCGTCGCCGCGATTCATGCCCATCCGTTGCCCGTGACCGGGGCCGCCCTGCGCGGCCCCCGCGACCGTGCCGGGTGATGCGGTCGGGGGGGTAGCGGCGCTGGCGCACCCCACTGTTCCCCCCATCACCAGCAGCCCCGTCGTCATGGCGATCGCAACCGTGCTTCTCGTGGGCCGCTTCGTGTTCATCGGCCGCTTCGTGTTCATCGGCAGCTTCGTGTTTATCGGCCGCTTCGTGTTCATCAGCCTCTTCGTTGTCATCAGCCGTGTCTTCGTGCTGGGTCCTGTCATCCTCATGGCGTTTCACCCTCTTCACGACGCTCGTTCGAGCGCTCTGATCACAGCGTGCGCCAATACCCCTGGGGGTACCTGAAGGGAACCTGGGAATCAGCTGTGAGCGAGACCCAACACCACCCACCACGCACCCGCCCCACTTGACCCGGGCCTGCGGGCAACTGTCCGCTGATCAGCGAGCGTGGGCGGTCAACAGGTCAGCACGTCGACACGTCGACACGTCGACAGGTCAGCGGTAAGTGACCGGCAGGCGCAGCAGTTCGGGCACCGTCAACATGCGGTAACCCCGCTGCTGCAGTTCTGTGATGAGGCGCGGCAGGGCCTGCACCGTCGCGGGGTGGGACACCCCGTCGTGCAGGACCACGATCGAGCCCGGACGGACCTGGGCCAGTGTCGTCGCGACGATCTGGTCGGCACTGAGACCACGCCAGTCACCGGGGTCGGTGTTCCAGTTGACGGTCACCATCTTCGCCGCGCGGGCCATGGCGACCACGTCGGGGGGGTTCTCACCGTAGGGAGCGCGGAACAGACAGGGCCGCGGCGCTCCCGCGGCAACGATGGCCTTGTTCGTGCGCGTGAGTTCCTTGCGGTCACCAGCGTGCAATACGGGATGGTTGAAACTGTGGTTGCCGATGGCATGCCCCGCCCGCGTGATCGTGCGCAGCACTCCGGGTTCCTGCTCGACCATGATGCCGAGTTGGAAGAACGTGGCGACGGTGTCGTACCGGCGCAGAATCCGCAGCACCGGATGGGTTTCGGGACCGGGACCGTCATCGAAGGTCAGGGCGACGGCTCTGCCGACGTCCGGGCCGTCGTGCACGAACCAAGGGTCGGCGTGCCGTGCACGAGGCCACCCGCAGGTGGGGGACTGACACCTGCCCGGACACAGACTCGCAACCGCCGTCGGGGCATTCAGAGGTCACCGATGATGTCCCCGGTTCGGGCTGCAGATCCGCCTGGCGCAGGGTGATGCGCCAGCCCGCGGGCTGTTCTCGGGCGCGGATCGGGACGGAATAGGCCGTGCCGTCCGGGCGGGTCACCCGGGCTTCTTTGCGACCTTTGACGCACACGTTGCGTGCTCCACCGGATCCCGAGTCGATGGTCAAGCAGGGCCGGTTCCGAGCCAACCAACGCGCGGACGTGGCGCGCGGCAGGGAGACGAGCCAGCGAGCGGTGCCGTCGGTGAACTCCACAGGTGCCTGCGCGGGTTCACGGCGATCGCCATTTCGGTGGTGGTCCCCGGAAGCCTGTGCGGGTCCGGCGGCAAGCGCCAGCGCGACGCCGCACGCCAGAATCGCGGTGCGGGTGGTCATACACCAACGATGACTCACGCGGCGCCTCGCCGGTGCGGATTCGTCGCGGCCCGCTCGTCACAGTCGGGTTTCGATCCATCCCGACGGCGTCGGCCGACACGTCCGTTGATCTCCGCGCCTGTATCACCGCCAGTGCGCCCGGTAGTGACACACAACAGCAGGTGGACACTACGGTGATCCCATGTCCCGCCCGCCCTCCGTTCTGATCATCGGGGCCGGATTCGGCGGTATCGGCCTCGGGTTCCTGTTGCGCCGGGCGGGGATCCGATCTTTCACCATCCTGGAGAAGGCGCAGTCGCTCGGCGGCACCTGGCGGGAGAACACATACCCCGGAGCAGCCTGCGACGTTCCCAGCCACATGTACCAGTACTCCTTCGCGCCCAAGGCGGATTGGAGCCGCAAGTGGGCACCGCAGGCGGAGATCCTGCAGTACATGACCGAAGTGGCCGAGGACTCCGGCGTCGTGGACCACATCCGGTTCGGCATCGCGGTGGAGGGCGCGATCTGGGACGAGGAGACACGGCAATGGGTCGTGACCGTCGCCGACGGGCGCACCATCCGGGCGGACATCCTCGTGAGCGCTGTGGGGCAGTTGCACCATCCCGCGACCCCGGAGATCCCGGGGCTCGAATCCTTCCCTGGCCGGACGTTCCACTCCGCACAGTGGCCCGCCGACCTCGACCTGCATGGCCGGCGAGTGGGTGTGGTCGGGACCGCCGCGAGCGCCGTTCAGGTGGTACCGGCGATAGCCGACGACACGCAGCACCTGACCGTCTTCCAACGCAGCGCCAACTGGATCTTGCCGCGCGGTGACCGGCCCTATCGCGAGTGGGAGCAGCGCGCGTTCGCATCGATTCCCGGCATGGCCCGCGTCTATCGAACGTGGATCTGGGCCAACTACGAAGCTCGATTCCCCACGCTGCGGGGACGACGCGCGTTCGTCCGTCTCGCAGAGCGGATGCTGCACCGGCACTTGAACGACAAGGTCACCGACCCCGACCTACGCCGGCAGTTGACCCCCGACTATCCGGTCGGAGCCCGCCGGGTGTTGTCGGCTGATGACTACTACCCGGCCCTGATGCGGGCCGACGTCGACCTGGTCACCACCCCGATCGATCGCCTGACACCTGAGGGGGTCCAGCTGAGTGACGGCCGTTCGATCCCGCTGGACGTCGTCGTGTGGGCGACGGGCTTCCGGTCCACCGAGTTTCTGGCTCCCATGGACATCATCGGCCGCGAAGGCCGTCGGCTCGGTAACGACTGGCGGGACGGGGCGCGGGCGTTTCTGGGTCTGAGCCTGCCCGGGTACCCGAACTTGTTCATCATGTACGGCCCGAACACGAACTTGGGTCACAACTCGATCCTGTTCATGTTGGAGTGCCAGGCGCGTCACATCGTGACCTGTCTCCAGGGGATGCACCACGGCGATGAAATCGAGGTCCGCGCAGACGTATTCGAGGAGTTCAACACTCGCCTTCAGGCCGACCTCGCGCGCACTGTATGGGGCAGCGTCGACCACAGCTGGTACAAGGACGAAGCCGGTCGGATCACCAACAACTGGAGTTCCGGCACGCCTCGCTACTGGTGGCTGACCCGGCGGTCACCCTCGCATGCCTACCGCCACACTCGCCGTTGACGAGCACTCACGACCAACCCGCACACGTGACCAACCGGCACGCACAACCACGGATCTCTACTGCGCTCAGAGACACCGGACACCGGAAGGGCGGGACGGCCGAAGCCATCCCGCCCCTGTGCTGAGACTGCGCAGTCGTCACTCCATCTTGGTGCCCGCGCTGCGCAGGTCCTCGCACGCGCGCACGACCCGCGACGCCATACCGGTCTCGGCGGCCTTGCCCCAGGCTCGAGGGTCGTACTGCTTCTTGTTGCCGACCTCGCCGTCGATCTTGAGGACGCCGTCGTAGTTCTTGAACATGTGATCTGCGACAGGACGCGTGTACGCGTACTGGGTGTCGGTGTCCACGTTCATCTTCACGACGCCGTAGTCCAGCGCTTCGCGGATCTCTTCGAGCAGCGATCCGGATC
The DNA here is from genome assembly GCA_037045355.1 of Candidatus Nanopelagicales bacterium. NCBI lineage: Bacteria > Bacillati > Actinomycetota > Actinomycetes > Candidatus Nanopelagicales > Candidatus Nanopelagicales bacterium. Next base: position 77,980 of record JBAOHO010000012.1, read on the forward strand.
CACCGTGGAACACGAGGTCGAACGGTTTGGTGACCCCGTACTTCTCGCCGACCGCCTTCTGGATGTCGTCGAGCATCTTGGGCTGCAGGACGACGTTACCCGGCTTGTACACACCGTGAACGTTCCCGAACGTGGCAGCAACCATGTACCGGCCACGTTCTCCCAGACCGAGCTTCTCGGCGGTGGCGAGCCCGTCCTCGGGCGTGGAGTACAGCTTGGCGTCGTGTTTGGCCTCGATGCCGTCCTCTTCACCCCCGACGACTCCGATTTCGATCTCGAGGATGATGTTGGCCTTGTGGCACTTCTCGAGCAGTTCCTCGGCGATGTCCAGATTCTTGCCCAGCGGGATCGCCGAGCCGTCCCACATGTGCGACTGGAACAGGGGCAGTTGGCCCGCGGCCACCCGCTCCGTGGAGATCTCGATCAGGGGACGGATGTAGGAGTCGAGGTGCTGCTCGGGGCAGTGGTCGGTGTGCAGCGCGACGTTGACCGGGTAGTTCTTGGCCACGACATTGGTGAACTCGGCCAGGGCCACTGCGCCGGTGACCATGTCCTTGACGCTTTGCCCGGACGCGAACTGTGCCCCACCCCAGGAGAACTGAATGATGCCGTCGCTGCCGGCCTGGGTGAACCCTTCCAGCGCGGCGATGACGGTCCCCGACGACGTGCAGTTGATCGCGGGGTAGGCGAACTGGCCGGCCTTGGCCCGGTTGAGCATCTCGGCGTAGACCTCGGGTGTGGCGACGGGCATCATTTCTCCTTGTCGGTTCGATTCCTTTGCATCCTTCCACGCCCCTTCCGGTGATGCGTCCCGACTCGTCATCGAACGCGCCCGACACACCCCGGCTGAGCTCCGTTCCCTGGATGACTCAGCCGGGCGTGCCCGAGGGGCAGATGGCAAGGTATCGGGCATGGCCACTTTCGAACACGACATCACAGGGAGTGCATTCGCCGCCACCCTGAGCCTGCCGCCCACTCTGCTCACCCGCTTGTTCGGTGGCCCGGTCGTGGTGGACGGCGAGCCGCTCCAACCCGCGACCCACGCGATGCTGGTGCTCGGACAACGGCTGGGCTTGATCACGGACGACGAGGCCGATGTGGCGACCCGGCGCCGGGAGATCCGGGACTCGGCGCGCATCGCCATGCCTCGGGCGAGACGGGTGAATGTCACGGACATGACCGTCGCGGGCGCTGAGGGGCGGTTGTCCGCCAGGCGCTACCAGCCGTGGGACGCGGACGCCTCCCTCAGCCCGACGATCATGTATCTGCACGGGGGTGGCTGGGTCGTTGGGGACCTCGACACCCACGATGCGCTGTGTCGGGTGGTCGCCATCGCAAGCGGATGCACGGTGGTGTCCGTCGACTACCGCCTGGCGCCCGAGCACCCGTTCCCGGCAGCCGTCCACGACTGCCTCGCGGCATTCAAGGACCTGCGGGACACGGCTGCCACCGATGGCATCCCGGGCGCGGTTGCGGTGATGGGCGACAGCGCCGGCGGCAATCTCGCCGCCGTCGTCAGCATCGCGATGCGCGATTCCGGCGAGGCCGGCCCGGTGGCGCAGGGCCTTCTGTATCCGGGGACAGATCTGCGGCTGCAGTCACCTTCCATCGATCTCTTCGCCGACGGCTTCTACCTGAGCCGCGCGGACATGCACTGGTACCGACATCAGTACGTCCCGGACCCCGACGACTGGAACAACGTGTGGGTCTCGCCCCTGTTGGCCGACGATCTGCGCGATCTTCCTCCCGCCCTGGTGTGGACAGCCGGGTTCGATCCATTACGGGATGAGGGTGCTGCCTACGCGGACCGGTTACGTTCCGCTGGAACTGCGGTCGGGTATCGCTGCTTCGGCGACCAGATCCACGGCTTCGCCAGTATGGGGGTCCTCCCGGGAGGCCTGGCCCGAGCGATCGCGATCGGGCGCCAGATGGGTGAGTTGAGCCGCGCAGCGGTGTGAAGGCGCGGACCCGCTGATGGTCCTCGCCAGGACCCACTCCGTACGTCAGTCGAGTCGGGACAACAGCGCTCTGGCGGCAATCTGGACTGGATCCCACACGGGCGAGAACGGTGGGGCGTAGGCCAAGTCCAACTGCACGACTTCTGCCACCGTCATTCCCGCCCATAACGCGGTCGCCACGGCGTCGATGCGCTTGCCGGCCCCGGGACCCCCCACGATCTGTGCGCCACGCAGCAGTCCACTGCCCCGCGCAGCGGTCATCTTCACCCACATCGGAGAATCCCCGGGCATGTAACCCGCGCGGGTCCCGGTCTCCACCGTGGCCGCGACCAGGTCGACCGCCGCCGGGTCGGACTCTCCGAGTCCCGTCCGACTGATCTCGACGTCGGCGAATTTGGTGATCGCGGTTCCCAGGACGCCGGGGAATTGCGCGTCGCGGCCCGCGAGGTTCAGTCCGATCACGCGACCCTGCTTGTTCGCGTGGGTTCCCAGCGGTACGCACATCCGCGACCCGGTGAGTCGATTGACGACCTCGGTGCAATCGCCTCCGGCCCAGATGTTGTCGCATCCCAGAACGCGCTGCTGGGGATCAGTGAGCAGACCCCCGTGGCCTCCCAGCGCCAAACCTGCCTCGGCCGCGAGTTCCGTGCGCGGGCGCACCCCCAGGCCAGCGAACACGATGTCGGCGGGATACTCCCCGCCGGAGGTCCTGACCAGGGCGACCAGACCGTCGGGGCCGGACTCGATGGCGGTGACCGGCTCGGACATCCGCATGGTCACGCCCCGTTCGACCATGAGTCGCCGCACCCGCTCACCCATGTCGGGGTCGAGGGTCATCATGGGCTCGGGAGCCGCGTCCACCACGGTGGTGTGCAAGCCCCGGCTCACTGCGGCCTCGGCCATCTCGAGACCTACGTAGCCCGCACCCATGACCACGGCACGCCGCGGGTGTCGGCCCTCGAGCGCATCGATCGCGGCCTGCCCGTCGCTGAGCGTATGCACCCGTTGAGCCAACTCGAATCCTGGGATCGGCGGTGTCACCGGCCGAGCACCGGTGGCGATGACCAAGTGGTCGAAGTCAAAGGTCTGCGCCGGACCGCCGGCTACCGGCTCGGCGGTGACACAGGAGGAGGCAGGGTCCAGCCGGGTGGCGAGCATGCCCGTTCGCACGTCGATTCCGTTGGCTCGATGTTGCTCTGGGGAGCGGGCGACCAACTCCTCGGGGCCGTCGGTGTCGCCGGCGATCCAATAGGGGATTCCACACGCGGAATACGACGTCCACTGCTGCTGCTCGATCACCGTGATCGACGCTTCGTCACGCAGCAGTCGCTTCGCCTGACTCGCCGCCGTCATACCCGCGGCGTCACCGCCCACGACCACGATCTTCATCACCGCACGGCCCTCATTTCCTCGCCCCACATGTTCATCCATTTCCTCCCCCAGGGAAGCGCTCCTTGGAAGCGCCGCTCAGCCAGCATGCTGCCTGATCCAAGAGTGCATGGCGATCGCTGCAGCCGCCCCGACGTTGATCGACCGCGTCGAGCCGAACTGGGCGATCGCCAATGTCACCGAACACCGGGACCGTGCATCCTCGGACAACCCCCCACCTTCCTGACCGAACAGCAGGATGCACCGGTATGGCAGCGCCTGGTGCTCCAACGGTAGTGAGCCGGACACGTTGTCGAGGCCGATGATCGGCAGGTCGCGAGCCGAGGCGTAGAGGCCCAGCGCCGCCGGATCGGGGTGGTGGCGGATGTGCTGGTAGCGATCGGTGACCATCGCTCCGCGACGGTTCCACCTGCGCCGACCGACGATATGAACCTCGGCTGCCTGGAACGCGTTCGCCGTCCGCACGATCGACCCGATGTTGAAGTCGTGTTGGAGATTCTCGATCGCAACATGGAAACCGAATCGTCGGGTGTCCAAGTCAGCGACGATGGCATCCACCGTCCAGTACCGGTAGCGGTCGACCACGTTGCGGGCATCCCCGTTGGCCAGCAACTCCGGGTCCAGGCGCGGATCATCGGGCCAGGGTCGCGGACACGGCCCCACTCCGACTCCCGTCATGGCGAAGAGGCTAGCCCGAATCGCACTACACCAGTTTCGGCGTCTTCTTCCGGCGTCTTCTTCCGGCGTCGTCTTCCGGCGGCTTCAGCCATGCCGAGTGCTCCGCTGGACCCGCCGAGGTGACCGAGGCAACGTTTGTCCCCGAGTGCGGGCGGTTACCCTTCTCACGTGTTGACCCAAGTTCCCGCTCTGCTCCCGGACTGGCTCAATGCCGAATACATCCTGGCGGCGCTCGGGCCGTACGCGTTCTGGGGCGCGGTGCTGATCATCTTCGCCGAATGCGGTCTGCTGATCGGTTTCTTCCTGCCGGGTGACAGCCTGCTGTTCGTGGTGGGACTGCTCATCGCGCAAGGGTCGATCCCCGTGAACATCTGGCTGGCGGTCGTCATCCTGACCGCGGCGGCGATCCTGGGGAACGTGACGGGGTACTGGATCGGCGCCAAGGCCGGGCCGCCGTTGTTCGAGCGCAAGGACTCCAAACTGTTCAAGAAGGAGTACGTCGATCAGGCGCACGGGTTCTTCGAGAAATACGGACCCCGAGCCATCATCCTGGCCCGGTTCGTGCCCATTGTGCGTACCTTCATCACCGCCATCGCCGGCGTCGCCAGGATGGATTACCGGACCTTCGTCGCCTACAGCGCCGTCGGGGGGACGATCTGGGCAGCCGGCGTGACCCTGGCGGGCTACTTCCTCGGCAACATCCCGTTCGTCCAGAACAACCTGGAGATCATGCTCCTGACCGTGGTGTTCGTCTCCGCCATTCCGATCCTGTGGGAACTCATCCGCTCCCGCCGCGCCAATAGCGCCACGAGCAAAGCGTCAGACCCCACCGTCTGAACGGAACCCCATCCGCACGGCAGGTCAGGGACGCCAGTCAGGTGCGCTGGACCGTGTGAGTGCCTGACAGGTCCGGGCGCAGCGGGCAGGCTGAACCTATGCACCGTCACCGAAGCCTCCGGCCACTCGCCTCGACCCTGTTCGCTTCCGGGGTCGCGGCCGTCGCCCTGCTGACGGGATGCGCAGGACCTGAGCCGGCCACCTTGCCCGTCATCGAGTCCTCGGCTCCCGGAATCGAACCCGCGCCGGGAACCTCACTGCCGGAAGACTGGCCGACCGATGTTCCGACCCCGCAAGGCCTGCCGCTGGTCAATGCGATTCGACTCAACTCACCGGAGGGCCCGACCTGGAGCGCCACCTACCAAGGCGACGGCGACCCCGATGCCGTCTACCAAGCGTTGAGCGACGACCTCCGGGCGAATGGCTTCACCCTTGACAGCGGATTCGGTGAGGGCCCGATCGGTGGGGTGAGCGCCTGGACGAAGGGCGATGTGCGGGTGCAACTGACCGTCCTGACCCAAGACGGTCAGGCGGCTGTCAACATCACCGTTCTGGATCCTCCCTGATCGCGGAGAGGATCCTCAGTTCAGCTTCACGCGACAACGGTGGTGGTCGGGTGCCAGCTGGGGGATGGGGATGGGTCCGGAGCCATTCCCAGGAATCCTCGACTGTCTGCGCCAGCGGGCGACCGCGAAATCCCGTGTCCCGGATCAGACGATCATCGAAACCAGGAAGATCAGTCCCGAACCACAGGGGCAGGTCGAACCCTGTATTGAGTCCGTGTCGCATGAGGCTCTGGTCATCGATCCAATGAACTGTTGCGACCGACCCTGTCACCCGACCGCATTCGTGCAGCCAATCCCCCCAGGTGTCCCTGGTGGGAGGATTGACCACGTTGTACGTCCCGCACAATTGCGCCGATGTCGCCGTCACGAGCCACTTCGCCAGATCTCGGACATCCACGAACTGGAACATCCGCCCTGCATGACCGGGCGCGATCACGTCCCCACCGGCTGCCATCCGACCCAGCCAATAGGGGATGCGGTGGACATTGTCGTCAGGACCGAGGACCGGCCCCGGGCGGGCAATCAGCACCCGGTCGGGACCCAACTGATTCAGTACTGCCAGTTCACAGCCCCGCTTCTGCTCGCCGTAGCGCCCCATGTCCGGTGCACTGGTGTCATCCGGGTCACCGGCAAGAGCGTCGAAGTCCTCGCTGATGGCCTGTCCCGGTGGGATCTGATACGCGCCCTCAGCGTAGGTACTGACTGTGGACACGAAGGTGTAGTGCGGAGTTCGGTCATGGAGTTCATCGACGACGGGTTGAACCTGGGCGGGCGCCAAGCCCGACACGTCGATCACTCCGTCGAACACTCTGCCGTCGAGGGCTCTGCGCATGGCGTCGGGATCGTCGCGGTCTGCCCGCAAGCGTTCCACCCCGGGGAGATCAGACCGCGAGACCCCGCGGTTCAAGGTGGTTACGCGGTAGCCGGAAGCCAGCGCCACCTGGACGACCGCGCGACCGACGAAGGCAGTGCCACCCAGGACGAGCAGTCGGGCCGCGATCTCACCGCGCGCGCGAGTTACGGATCGACCCACCGTCGCGAGTTCGCTAGGCCAGACCGAGATCGTCGAGATGGAAGGCAGCGCGATACTCCAAGCCGGCCGCGCCGACTGTGGGGGCTGCGCCTCGTTCGACGATCACCGCGACCCCGACCACCTCGGCCCCTGCCTCGCGCAGCGCCTCGACAGCTGTCAACACCGATCCTCCCGTGGTGGACGTGTCCTCGACGGCGAGTACCCGGCGCCCGGACACGTCAGGACCCTCGATGCGCCGATGCAGCCCATGCTGTTTCGACTCTTTGCGCACGACGAAAGCATCCAGCTGCCTCCCTCGTCGAGCGGCAGCGTGCATCATGGCGGTCGCGACGGGATCAGCTCCCAGCGTGAGCCCACCGACTGCGTCGTAGTCCCAGTCCGCGGTGAGGTCGAGCATCACCTCACCGACCAGTGGAGCCGTCGACCCATCCAGCGTGATTCGGCGCAGGTCGACGTAGTACTCGGCCTCCTGCCCACTGGACAAGATCACCTTGCCGTGGACGACCGCCTTGTTCTTGATGCCGGCGAGCAACTCGGCGCGGGCGTCGTCGCTCGCGAGATTCTCGTGAGCGCTCACGGCTTCATCTCGTAGGTGCCGTCATAGGACAGCACCTCAGCGACGAACTCAGTTTCGGCCACCGGATCGATCACCGGATGTTTGATGATCGCGAGTGCGGCGGTGCGCTGAGCGTCGGTCGCCGATGGCTGCCCGTTCAACGCGACCGCCTGCTCGGCCATGTCCTGCACGAAGACCGCGAAGATCCGGTCGATGTGGGCCTCAGTGAGATCACTGATGTCACTGACCGATCCGCTGCGGGTCTGGCCCGCGTCCATGGCCAGGGCGGCCGATTCGCAGATCAGTTGCGCGTACACGACCTGTGTGAACAACTGACCGAGAACCTGGAGGTAGTCGAGGTCCTTCTGCTGCGCTTCGGTGGGAGGCGCCGTCATGACCAGCTGCGTGAACGCGTCGATCTGCTCGCGGAACACCGCGACATTGGGCAAGTGCCCGAACCGGTCGAGCGCCGGGCGCCAGTCGGCGAATCCGATCTTGCTCAATCCCTTGGCCGGTCCCTGATGGAACAGATACGCGTCGTCGGCCGAGTCCTGGCGGACAGCGACACCCGGGTACTTTTGAGCCCCGCCATGCGCAGCCCCGAGGTACATCGGCAGGAACTTCAGCACCAATGCGATGTTGACGTGCACCGTTCCTTCGAGTTTGGGCAGCGCGCGGATGTCGGTGGCGGCCCGCGAGAAGTACGTGTCCTGTTCGAATCCGCGGGCTGCGATGACGTCCCACAGCAGGTCGATGACCCGTTCACCCTCGCTGGTGACCTTGGCTTTCATGATGGGGTTGAACAGCAGGAAGCGCCGGTCGTCTGCGGAGGCCGACCGGAAGTAGTCGGCCGAACGAGCCGCGTAGACCTTCATCGCGACGAGGCGGGCATAGGCGTCGGCGAGCATCCGCCGGACATGCGGGAAGTCGGTGACCCGGTTGCCGTACAGGATGCGGTTGTTGGCGTGAGTGATCGCCTCGAAGAACGCGTGCTCACTGATGCCGATGCTGGCCCAGCCCAGATTCACCTTGCCGACGTTGACGGTGGCCAGGGCCGCATCCCACGCCGGCTTGCCGACGTGCAGGATGTCGTCAGCGGTGACGGGGTAGTCATGAAGGTTGAATGCGGACACGAACATCTGACCCGCGACCACGTTCTTGATCAGCTCGTAGGAATCGTGCTGCGTATCGACCAGGAAGAAGACGTACTCCCCGGGATGCTCCGGGTCGTCGTCGGCGAACTTACCGAAGACGCTGAGGCGACCCGCGACGTTGCCGTTGCCGATGTACCACTTGCCGCCTTCGGCGGTCCATCCGGTCTGCGAACGGGTGAGGATCATGTCCGTGGAGTAGATGTCGGCGCCGTGATCTCGTTCGGACAATCCGAACCCGAAGATCGAGCCGTCGGCGAGCATCTGCGCAACCTGCTTGCGGGCGGTATCGTTCGCGCTCAGCCATACCGGCCCGAGCCCGAGCACTGACACCTGCCACGCATACCAGTGGGACAGCGAGTAGAAGCCGAGGATTTCGTTGAGATCGTTGATCCGGGCCAGGTCCCAGCGGGCATCGTCGTCATCGATGAGGGTGCCCACCTCCGCCGGGGTGGCGAAGGTCGAGAAGATGTTGTGCTCGGCGACGAGGGCGAGGAAGTCGTCGTACCACTCACCGGAGTAGTACTCGGCCTTGTTCCGGGCCAATCCCTTGGTCTCAAAGAAATCGATGAGAGCCAGGAGTTGGCGTTGCGTGGACTCGTCGAACCCGCTGGGGTCGTAGGTGCGGGGGTTGAAAAGCAGTGACATCGCCCTCCGATCGTTATCGAGAAGGGTAAGCGAAGATCATCCGGGCCACCCGGCGGCCCCCGGCCCGGCAGATCGGCAGCGGCTGGGCTCCTGATAGGACAAGGTTGACTCATGACCGCACTCATCACTGGAGCGACTGCCGGATTGGGACTCGGGTTCGCCGACGCCCTTGCCGCCCGGGGACACGATCTGGTGATCGTGGCCCGCACCCAGGAGCGGCTGGCCGAGGTAGCCGCCCGTATCACTGCGACCTACGGCGTGGGTGTCGAGACGGTTTCGGCCGACCTGTCGGTTCGCGCCGACGTCGATCACGTAGCAGACCGGGCCGCCTCCCCCGATCGACCGGTCGACGTACTGGTGAACAACGCCGGGTTCGGCGTCAAGCAGGGCTTCATCGGCGGTGACATCGACGCCGAGCAGCAACTCTTGGACGTGTTGGTGACTGCGGTCATGCGTTTGTCCCATGCGGCGCTGCCCGGGATGGTCGAGCGGGGCTCGGGGACCTTGATCAACGTCAGCAGTGTTGCGGGATGGATCACGGGGAGCACCTACAGCGCCGCCAAGTCGTGGGTCACCGTATTCACGGAGGGGCTGGCCAACGAACTGTCGGGGACGGGCGTCACGGCGACTGCTTTGTGTCCGGGATTCGTCCACACGGAGTTCCACCAGCGAGCCGACATGGACATGGCAGGGGTCCCGTCCTGGATGTGGCTGACCGTCGATCAGGTCGTGCGACAGGCCCTCGACGACGCCGACCGGGGCCACCTCGTCAGCGTTCCCGGCAACCAGTACAAGGTGCTGAGCCTCGCAACCCAGTACCTGCCGCGGCCGCTGGTACGCCGGGTCGCCGGCGGTCGACCGCCTCGGCGCCACCCACGGTGACCCGCAATCAGTGAGACCCGATCGGTGAGATAGCGGTGCCGCAGGCCCGAACTGCGATGATCCGTCAGTTGGCACTCGGGCGACACAGGGTCGCGGTTGAGCTGCGGCTTCAGTCCCCGAGCGACCCACCCGTGACCGAAGGCCCCGTGACACGAAGGGCCCGTGACCGAAGGCCCCAGTGAACGAAGGCGCGGTGAACAAGATTCCGAGGGCCACAACGGCCAAGACCCCGAAGCCGACCCGCAACGACGAGAACTCCCCGATGAGGCCCACCAAGGGGGCCCCCAGGACGAAACCGATGTAGTTGCCGACGTTCACTCGGGCGACGGCCACGCCCGTGTGCCCCGGATCGTGTCGAGAGGCAGCCACGAAGGCCAGCGGCAGGATCGGGCTGATCCCCAGCCCGACGACGGCGAAGGCGGCGATCGCCCACCCCGGATCGGGGGCCAGCGCCACTCCGACCAGACCGAGGGCCGTCGTGAGCGAGGCTGCGCGGATCACGGGCGGGGCACCGATGCGCGTCACCACTCGGTCCGTGACAACCCTCCCGGCCAGCATGGTGACCGCGTACGCGGCATACGCCAGTGCGGCCACGGACTCCGATGCACCCAATACCGACACCAGGTCGACCGCCGACCAATTCGACACCGACGAATCGACCACGAAGGCGATCACCACAGCAGTCCCGAACACCAGAAGGGGGCGCCAGGGAACAGCCCCGGATTGCAGCGGATCGGCTCCGGGAAGATCCGCGATCCGCTCGTGCACCAGTCGAGGGCCCGCCAGCAGTTGCAGGGGGATCAGCACCGCAGCGATGATCACCATGAAACCGACGAGGGGCAAAGATGTCCCGGCGGCAACCGATGCAGCGACCGCCCCAAGGATGGTGGCCAGACTCCACCAGGCGTGGAACGACGCCATCACGGTGCGCCCCGACAGAGCCTGGACCGCGATGCCCTGCATGTTCATCGCGGCGTCCACAGATCCAAGCCCGAAGCCCAGCAGCACCAACGCCGCGAGCAGCAAGGGGAACGAGGCCACCGTCGTGGCAGCCCCGACCAGAACCAGACTTGCGCTGACCAGCAACCCGCAGACGCGCAGGACCACGGCGCTGTGGTACCGGACCGCCAGGTGCCCGGCCACCACACTTCCCACTCCAGCGAGGATCGGGACAAGCGCCAAGAGTCCCGCCAGTGCCCCCTCGCTCAGCGCGAAAGCTTCCTGGATCGCGGGAATGCGCGTGATGAGCGCGGCGAACGCGAACCCCTGGCAGAAGAACAGAGCGCTGACAGCAACCCGGCCGCGCCGGATGTCGATGACGCTGGGCTGTGTCACCCCAGTCCGCGAACGCCGCCGCGAGTGCAGCCCCCGCGCTCGAACTGCGCAGTGCTGACGTACTCGCCCGTGGGTTGGTAGGCGCCCATGACCCGCTGTTCGGGACGGTTACGCAGACCGAGCACGTCGATGTCGTCCAGACCCACCTTCTGCAACGACCGGTCGAAAGACGGATCGGACGCGAGGTTGCGCAGGAGCAATGTCCCGCTGCGCCGGCCCAGGGTGTCCCACTGGTCCCCCCAGTTCAACCAGGCGACGTTGCAGGCCGGCCGTGCGTTGGTGGGGCGATCCTCGCGGCGGCTGACGACAACTGTGTAGCGGCGGTCCTTGTCGAGCACCTTGCGGACCTGTTCATCGGCGAGACAGTCGATCGTGCTGGTTTCCACCGGGCTGGTGGATTGGCAGATGGACCAGTACCTCATCTGTCCGGCACCCATAGTGCGAACCCGCGGCCCCGTGCGCGGCGTGGTGGGCAGCTTGCCGCGCAACACCAGGACATCACCAAAGGACGCGTTGATCGGCGCGACCGCATAGTTGACCGACCTGTTGTCGTAGTAGCCACCAGCCACACCGATCGCGAGATCCTGCAGTCGCCGCTCGGCCAGATCCGTTCCGACGTAGAAGATGGACAGGGCCAACGGAGTGTTGAAGAACTTCTCCCAGCGCGCCGGACTGAACGCCGAGTTGGTGGTCGGATCACCACCCGGTGTGTTGACCAGGGCGGCGTATAGAGCCGCGGGCATCGTCTGGAAGGTGAAGTACCGCTGGGGGTCATTGATCGTCGCGCACAGATCGTCACCACGCAGCATCCGGCCATCGGCCAACGTAAGCACCGGTCGAGGCAACGAGCGAACGCCGCGGTCCCGGCCACGATCGGGAAGGTAGACCCGGTAGATCAGTTCCTGCACGGCCCCGTCGTTGGTGCTGGGGACATCGAGGAAGTTCGGTCCGCGTCGGCCCAGATCCTCGGCGGGGACGGTGATCGTGTAGGAGCGATTCTGGGGATATCGGTCGGCACCGACACGGTAGGGGTTCGTGCTCCCCCGGTTCGGTTCGATGTCCTTGTCCTCGAGGGCAGCGACCGCGGCATGCTCCACCCCGTCGACCCTGCCGTATGAGTTCATCGACATGTACCTGGCGTGGGGATAGCGCCCTTCGAGCCTCAGCACCGAACCAGGCGGAAGACGAAAGCGCGCACCCCAGTACAGCGCCCCTTCGTCGGGGTAGGCCAGGTTGCTGGACGGGAACTGCATCCCCATGGGACCGAACCAGAAGCACGTCGCCTGTGTGACACCGCCGGTCTCGTCAGCCGCGGCGGTCGACGCTGGACCCGCAGCGGGAGTGGCCTGGGACGTGGCCGGCGCGAGTGCCGCCGCAGCCAGTGCCCCGCTGACCACGAGTCCGGGGAGCAGGCGTCGGCGCATCCCCAAAGGGTAGACCGCAGCCGGTACCCACGCCTCTGCCTTCACTCACATCCCCCGTCGACCTCCCACGCCCCCACCCACCCCATCCCACGCCCCCATCCCACGTCCCCATCCCACGTCCCCATCCGACGTCGACATCCGCAGTCCACTGACAACTACGCTGGTGCGGTGACCCCAATCGCCGGACCGCCGCCGCGGCCGTCACGGCGGGCGTTCATGGCGGGCCTGATCGGCGCTGCCGGGGCCACGGGTTTAGGGGCATGCGCCGACACCAGCGAGGTGGGCGGGCGCCCGGTCCCCGTTCCCGTCGATCCCGCTGCCGCACAGGGAGCCAAGCCCAACTTCGTTGTGATCGTGAGCGACGATCACCGCTGGGACCATGTGAGCTACCACCCGGATCACCCACCCTTCCTGAGTACCCCCAACCTCGACCGACTGGCGAGCCAGGGGATGGTGGGCAGGAACGCGTTCGTGACCACGGCACTGTGCAGTCCGTCGCGCGGAACGTTCTTGTCCGGCCAGTACGCGCGCAACCACGGGGTGCAGAACAACCTGACAGCCTGGAACCCGGACACCGAGACCTTCTTCGAACCGCTCATGGCCGCCGGTTACGACTGCGCTTTCATCGGCAAATGGCACATGCCGGGTCAGTTGCCGGACCTGCGTGGGGTCGATACCTTCATCACCTTCACCGCCGAGGAGGGTCAGGGGCAGTACATCGACTGCCCCCTGCTCATCAACGGGGTGATGACCGAACGACCGGGCACCTACATCACGCAGGACCTCACTGATCTGGCCCTGGAATGGATCGACACACGACCATCGGGCAAGCCGTACGCGTTGTGGCTCGCCCACAAGGCCGTTCACCATCGCTTCATCCCGCCCGAGAAGTTCGCCGGTGCACTGGACGAGGCGGACCTGTCGGACCTGCCCGAGGAGTCCTTCGCGTTCCAGTCCCTGATGGACCAGAACATCTGGGAGGGCACCCTCGGCGACCTGCGCAGCCTGTACCGCCGTTACAACGAGACGCTGCTGGGCCTCGACGACCAGGTCGGACGCATCATCGACGATGTCGATCTGTCGGACACATACGTCGTCTACACCAGTGACAACGGCTACTCCTGGGGCGAGCATGTGCTGACCGGTAAGCGCTGGGCGTACGAGGAGAACACCCGAGTGCCCTTCATCGCAGCCGGCCCGGGGATTGAGCCGGGCACCACCGACGCCATGATCCTGAATGCGGATCTGGCACCCACCCTGCTCGACTGGGCTGGGGCGGATCCCCTGCCCGATGCTCAGGGTCAGTCGGTGGCAGACGTCTTGACCGGCGATGAGGACTCGGTGCGCGACGAGTTCATGTACGAGTACTTCCCCGACTATCCGTACCACGTCCCGGGTCTGCAGGCGGTCCGGGACGACCGCTGGCTGTACGTCGAGTACGAGACCGGCCCCGCGCCGCAACTGTTCGACATCGTCGCCGACCCCCGCACCCAGCATGACCTCGCCTCCGAGAACCCGATGAAGACCGCCGAAATGGCGCGGCGGCTGACGGAACTGCGCCACCGGGTCGAGCACGGCGGTGTGGTGTGACGGCCGTCTCGGCGCGCCCACACCCCGAGATGAGCGCGACCGGTGCTGGGGTGACGGCAGTTGCCCTGGTGCCCGCGATCCTCGTGGTCCTTGCTTCGGTGTTCGTGGGTTCCTTCGCGGGCCACCCCGACCGACTCGGTGGTGCGTACGCGCTGCTCATGAATCTCGGTGTGCTGCTGCGTGGCTTCGGCATGTTCGTGGCCGTGATCGTCGTGTGGGGTCCGCTGCGGAGCCGGCGCGCATCCCGTCCGATTCTGGCGCTTGCACTGCTGTCGGGACCTCTCGCGTATGGGGTGGTCGCCGCGATCGGGGCGTCCGGCTACTTCCCGCTGGGGCAGGCTGCCTACTACGGCGTCAATCCGATGACCATCGCCGCCATCGCTGCTCAATGCGCCGTGGCGGCGCTCGGTGAGAGTCTGTGGCGGGCATGGTCGTTGCGGCAGGGCAGGAGCGAGGGACGACCGGTCACCTGGCGTCTGGCAGCGGTGTTCGTCGGCGGCCTGGCCACCGTGTTCTTCACTGTGCTGTACGACGGCGGAGTGCCGTTCTTCTACATCTACCAGAGCGGGTACATGCTGCTCTTCGTGTGATGTGGGCTGCTCTTCGAGTGCCGTGGGCTGCCCTTCGAGTGCCGTGGGCTGCCCTTCGAGTGCCGTGGGCTGCTGTTCGTGTGACGTGGGCTGGGTGCTACAGCTCGGCCCTGCCGGCCGGGCACCTGACACGTAGCGGGCCGAGTTCACGCTGCGTGGGGTCGTCGTCGGCGCCATTGATGCCGGGGCACGGGCGTAATGAGCCAGCGCGGTTCATACGGGTCGGTTTCGGGGTTTCGGCAGATCGTCCATCTGTTGAGGTCGACCTCTCTGTGATGCACCCAGCAAAGCAGCACCAGCTGATCCACGTCCGTCCTCCCGCCGGCACTCCAGTCCGTGAGGTGATGCGTCTGGCATTCGCTAGGAGGCCTGCCGCACATGACACAGCCCCGGTCTCGCAGCGCCAGGGCAGTGCGTTGTGCGGGGGTAGCCAGTCGTAACTTCCGTCCTATCGCCAGCGGCTGAACTTGGGTGATGCCGAGGGCTCGGGAGATCGACCCGCCCGAGCTGACACCGTCATCGATGACGACCCCCGTGTGCTCCCCGGTGCACAGCGCGAAACGGACCGCCGCGTCACCCAGGGTGAGCGGATTGCCGCCACCGGAGACGGCCAGTGCACCAGGATCGATACCGTCCGCGACGTCTTGGGCAAGGTCCCGGATGCCCGATCGGGACTGGCCGGCAGCCACCCGATCGGCTTCGCTGATTCCGACTGTGATCGTGGTGGCCACCGGCAATCCACTCCGCGTGGCGGGGACATCACCGTAGGATGCGGCGCGATTCACCAACGTGATGAGCGCATCGGCGCGACGTTGCCCGTTGTGGCGGTGGTCGTTTTCGACGCGCAAGGAATCCGCCAGCGCATCGAGCGCTGCGAGAATCGCCTCGCCCTCCAGATCCGGGAACTCCCCGTGCAACATGGCCATTCCGCCGTGCTTGGTAACGGTGAGCGTTCGCCGTTCCCAGTCAGTCTGCTCCTGTGCGTCGCGGTCGTCGGGGTGGAGCAGGTCCAGGAAACGCCGGGTGAGAACCCGGACGCCGGCGACTGAGATCTGGGGGAGTTGCGGGAGACAAGCGGCGAGGAACTTCTGCTCGACCGCGACTGGAAGGCCTTTCAACTCCCGCGCGATGACAGCGAGGGACTCGCTGGGGACCCGCCCGGACTGCCATAACTGCGCGAGGTCCCGGTGACGATCGGCCAGACGGGAGGCCGCGACCGTGGCACCCGCAGCCGAGCCGGACCAGTGGGCTTCGCGCTGCAGAAACGTTCCAGGAGTGAAGGGCAACACGCCCCCACGCTCCGCAGCCGCCAGCGTGCGGCCGATCTCAGCATCGAGAACGAGGCGGGCCCGAGCCAACACCGCCAGTCGGTCCGCGAGGGCGGCCCCGGACACCAAGCCGCCCACCAGCGGCTCCTGGCAGATCTCAGCCAGGAGTTCCACCAGGTGCCGCACCCGTGGCGGGCAGTTCGCGGCATCTGCGGTCAGGAGGTCCGCCAGCGGAAGGCCGGTGGAATCTGAATCATCACCAGGATCGGAGCCAGAACCCGGTGGCTGTGTTGCGTGCATCCCCATGTCTGATTCGAACATATGTTCGATCTCTTGGGAAGGTGACAGTGATGCACGTCTCACCTTCCGGGAACGGCCCCACCGGCAGAACATCCGGCTCCGCAAGTAGTCCGGCTGGAACAGCTGCAACACCGCCAGGGAGCCCCGATAGTGGCGCGCAGTCACCGAAGGAGCAGTCACCGAAGGATCGGTGTATCCGGGCGAGGTCTCGGCTACTCGCGGGCGAAAACGGACGGCCCCCCGCCGGTGTGAATGAAGGTCACCGGACCCGCGGGGATGCGTTCGTCCGCGGCCAGGACAGCGGCGAAGGCCTTCGCGGTGTAGACCTCGTCGAGCACGACTCCCTCGGTCTGCATCAGCAGGGCCTGCGCCCTCCTGCCGCCGTCCGTGGCGAGGCCGTACCGCTGCCCCAAGTAGCCGTCCAGCACTGTGACGACAGCCGACCGTTCGGGAGTCGCCGCCAGTCGGTGGACCACTCCCTCGGCCAGGTCCGCGGCCATGTCCGACAGATACTGCGCTGTCTGTGAGACCTGCACCGCAACGACCTCTGGTCCCGTGGACGTCAACGCGTGCCCGGCGAGAAGACCCCCATGGGTGCCCCCGCTGCCCGACGCGCACACCAATGTTCCCGTGACCCCCTGCTCGAGCAGTTCGTCATACGCGCGGGCGTAGCCCAACGCACCCGTCACCGTCGACCCACCGACGGGTATCACAAAGGGTCGCCGACCCGCTGCTGCAAGTTCCGCCGCCAACTCCTCGGCTCGCCGCAGGCATGCGGGCCAACCACCGGACGACACGAACTCCAGTCGCGCATTCCACATCTCATCGAGCAGCAGATTCCCGGTCGGCGTTGCTCCCGGGTGACCCGCGAGGATCAGCCGTGCCTCGCGACCTGTCATCGCAGCGACCGCGGCAACCGCGCGGGCATGATTGGACTGCGCTGCGCCAACCGTGACCAGCACATCGGCATCGCGATCATCCGCCTCGTCGAGCAAGTACTCGAGTTTGCGGACCTTGTTGCCGCCCATGGCTACTGGAGTGAGATCGTCCCGCTTGATCCAGATCTCCCGGTCGATCGCGCGGGACAGCCGCTCGAGCCGATAGAGCGGAGTCGGATCGGCCAACAGGCGATTACGGGGCCGGGGCACTGACGTCACGACCGTCAGAATAGGCCCGGCACGTGCGGCGCCGGGGGGCGAACCCGACGACAACCCGGTCCCCAAGAACCTTGTCCCGGGCGGAGGCAAGGTCCGCTCCGGTAGGGCCCCAAACGTCAGTGCGGAATCAGCGCCCACACATCCAGATCGAGCAGCACCCCGGGAGCGTACTTGCCGTCCTCGCCGCGAAGCGTCATGGACTCGTCTCGGTCGCGAGTGGCGACCAGGCGCAGGCGCAGGGCACCAACTCCGGGGGCAGCGGTGTCAGCCTTGTCGAGCACCTCGGACCAGGCATAGATGGTGTCCTCCGGCGAACGCAGGGGCGGTGTGGGCGCCTGCGTTGATCGCCGCGACCAACTGCGCATTCGCCAAGCCGTTGAACGACAGCGCCCGCGCCAGCGAGATGACGTGCCCCCCGTAGACGAGTCGCCGACCGTCCGGCCGGGCTTGCGTATTGAAGTGCACCTTCGCGGTGTTCTGCCACAGTCGCGTGGCCATCATGTGCTCCGGGTCGGTCAGGGTGACTCCGTCGACATGGTCGATCCGCTCCCCGATGTCGTAGTCGCCGAACCGATGAGGCTCTCCGGCTGCTTCGAAGTCGTAGTCCGTGAAGTCCAGTCCCTCCGGGATCACGAGATCCGCCGGATCCACGAAGGGCGCGAGCTCGGGGATCACCGTGTCGGGAGCGGGAACCGACTGGTCGCGCTTGTGCACCATGACCCAGCGGGCCCACTCGATGGCGACTTCGCCACGCTGGTTCGTCGCAACCGAGCGCACGTAAACGACACCGCTCTTGCCGTTGGAGTTCTGCTTCAGTCCGATGACCGTCGACGTTGTGCGCAACGTGTCGCCGGGGATCACCGGGCGGACGAACCGGCATTCCGCGTAACCCAGATTCGCCACGGCGTTGAGCGAGATGTCGGGCACGGTCTTACCGAAGGCGATGTGAAACCCGATCAGGTCCTCGACCGGGTGCGGTTTCAGGCCAACCGATGCCGCGAATGACGCCGACGAGGGGATCGCGAACCGCGTCGGATACAGAGCGCCGTAGACCGCCCGATCGCCCTCCGTGACGGTGCGGGGGGTCGCGTGGTCGATGACCTGGCCGACCGCGAAGTCCTCGAAGAAGTTGCCCGGGTTCGTCTTGCTCATGGACTCGAATCTATCGCGGGGGTTCATCGCGCCGCCGCCCCAGGAGGCTCGACCGGCGTGAGCCAGGAGCTACGCGGCCGGAGTTCCGAGACGCCCGGCGTCGGGTCGGCGAGCACTTCCGGGACGGGCCGGCGGAATGGATCGACGTTTGCGGCAGCGGAAGTGCTGGCGCAGGTTGGGGAGTGTGAGGGCAGAAGGCCGCGAAAGCGGTGGTGTCGCGCCAGGTTCCCAGGGCAGCATGACGCCCATGCCGCATGAGTCCCCAGAACCCACCGCCCTGGTCGAGCGGATGCGGCCGTACTCACGAACGATCTTTGGCGAGATGTCGGCGCTCGCGACCCGACTCGGGGCCGTCAATCTAGGACAGGGGTTCCCCGATGACGATGGCCCCGAGGTGGTCAAACAGGCGGCGATCGAGGCCATCCGAGACGGCCGCGGCAACCAGTACCCTCCGGCACACGGGCTGCCCGAACTGCGTCGTGCCATCGCATCGCACCAGAAACGCCGCTATGGCCTGGAACTCGACTGGCAGACCGATGTTGTGGTGGCGACCGGCGCGTCGGGAGCCATCGCTGCTTCTGTGTTGGCGCTGACCGAACCCGGTGATGAGGTCGTCATGTTCGACCCGTACTTCGACCTCTACCCGGCAGACATCGCCCTCGCCGGGGCCACTCGGGTCACCGTGCCGCTTTCGGGGCCGGACCTGCGCCCCGATCCGGCGGCCCTCGCCGCGGCAATCACTCCCCGCACTCGACTGCTGCTGCTGAACTCCCCGCACAATCCGACGGGCATCGTTTTCACCCGGGCCGAACTCGAGGCCGTGGCTCGGGTCGCCTGCGAGCACGACCTCCTCGTGATCGCCGATGAGGCATACGAGCACCTGTGGTTCGACGACAACGAACACGTTCCGATCGCGACCCTCCCCGGAATGTGGGAGCGGACCGTCACTATTGGGTCGGGTGGCAAGTCCTTCTCGTTCACGGGCTGGAAGGTTGGCTGGGCGACCGGTCCACGCCGACTCATCGATGCCGTCAAGGTTGTCCGGCAGCACCTGTCCTACGTCTCGAGCGGACCTTTCCAGTGGGCGATTGCCGAAGGTCTGACCTTGCCCGATCAGTACTTCACGGAGTTCCGCACCTCCCTCGCCGCCCGGCGGGATCTGCTGGCCACCGGACTCGCGAACCTGGGGATGCGGGTCCTGACCACCCAAGGAACGTACTTCATCTCCACTGACGTGACCGGTTCCCCCTCCCCCGACGTGACCGGCTCCCCCTCCCCCCACGTGACCGGCTCCCCCTCCCCCCACGTGACCGGTTCCCCCTCCACCGACGTAACGGGCCCGAGTTTCAACTCCGGGAGCGAGTTCTGCGAGTGGATCCCACAGCATGCGGGTGTCGTCGCCATCCCCATGTCGGCGCTCAGTGACCACCCGCAAGCGGAGCCATTCGTCCGCTGGGCGTTCTGCAAGGAACCGGGCACACTGCGCGAGGCCATCACCCGGCTCGAGGTAGCGCTTTCGCGCAGACGGCAGGCGAGGCTCACGTGAGGGCGGGGCACCGGGACAGCGACGATCGGGAACGATGTCTTCGCTGCGGCCCACCATCGAGACTCCTGCGTCTCCTGATAATTCCTGAGGCTCGCGCGGGAGGATCATGGGGGCAGCGGGCTCGTTCGCGGGCAGGTTTCCCACGAGAGGCACTTCTCCGGCCGACACCACCCTCCAGAGAAGAACCACCCTCCAGAGAAGAACGGACCGCCTCGGACAAGAAGGGACCGCCCCGGAGAAGAATGGACCGCCCCGGAGAAGAGCAGACGGCTCCGGAGCAACAGATGAGGGAGATTCCATGAGTGTGATCCAGGAGTATCGGGTGGCGGGCATGACCTGTGGCCATTGCCAGGCCGCCGTGACGAACGAGGTGTCGGCGATCTCGGGCGTGACGCAGGTCGTCGTCGACCTGCAGCCGGAGGGGACGTCGACCGTCACCGTGACCAGCGACACCGAGATCGGCCCCGATCAGGTCAAAGCCGCCGTCGCCGAGGCGGGCTACGAGTTGGTGGGGTGACCGACACCCGTCGCGCCGTGGACGGGATCCGGGTGGAGATCGGTACGTCTCCCGCCGACCGGGAGGTCGCGGTCCAAGCCGCGGGGGCATTTGCCCGAGTCCGGGGTGCGGCTCCTGGTCAGGTCGATCGGGTGTGTGAGGTCGCGCGGTTGATCCTCCGATGGACCACCGAGCGGGCTTACCCGGATGACGGCGGGGTGGTGCTGCTCGACGTAGCGGCCGGCGACAACGGGATCCTGGTCACCGTCGTGGACGACGGACGTCCCGCTGCCGAGTTCGGGGGGTCCGCCGCTCCGGATTCACTGAGGCCCCTGGTCGACCTCACCCGTGGCCTCCGGCAGATCAATCTCGGCGCGGCCGGGAACGAACTGACCGCAGTGGTGGACCTGCCGGGATTTCGTCCCACGGCACCTGCGCCCCGGCTCCAGCCCGAACGCGTCACTGCACCCGATCGCCGCGAACGGTTGCGCGATCGGCTGGTGGTACGCGATGCCGTGATCACCGATGCGGAGCAGATCGCCAGTCTGATCTACGAGTGCTACGGGCATGACTACGCGCATCGGGGCTTCTACCGACCTGAGTGGATCGCCCAGCGGATCGCGGAGGAACGACTACTCGCCGTCGTTGCTGTTTTCGAAACTGAGAACGCCGGTCTCGGTGGCAGCCCCACCGGCGAGATCATCGGCCACAACGCCCTCCTGCTCGAGGATCCGGAGGGGGCCGGGGAGATCGGTGCCTTGGCTGTTGCTGCCGCCTACCGGGGTCTGATCAAGGCGCCGTCGACGATCGGGACGTTCCTGCGCGGGTTCACCTTTGGACATGTGCGCCAACTGGACGCGGTCGCCTCGCGCACCTTGATCGGGTTGGCGCAAGCGACACCCGTGCTGCCGGGCATCGGGTCGGGGTGTGTGATCGATATCGACGACACCGTCAAACCGGTGTTCGGTGCCCGCAAGCAAGGGTCGCAGTTCGGGTATACGAAAGTGCGGGGGTTGAATGCGCAGTTGGCCACGATCAGCACCGACCAGGCCGCTCCGGTGATCGCGGCCACCCGCCTGCGTCGCGGCTCCAGGAACAGCGCCGCCGGTGGGGTGCGGATGATCCGCGACACCATCGCCACCGCGCGACGCTGCGGAGCAAGCGGTCCGATCCTGGTGCGTTCGGACTCGGCGTACTGTTCCGCGGCCATCATCGCCGCCATCAGCAAAGCGGGGGCTCGATTCTCGACCGGGATCGGGATGAATCCCAACGTGCGCCGAGCGATCGCGGCGATCGACGACGCGGCCTGGACCCGGATCACCTACCCGCAAGCCATCCCGGACCCTGACACCGAGGAACTGGTGTCCGCAGCCGAGGTCGCCGAGATCTCATATGCGGCGTTCACCTCCAAACCCAAGGCACAGCAGGTGTCTGCGCGGTTGATCGTGCGCCGCATCCCCGAGTTGAACCGCGCGAAACTGGCCGGCCAGGACCCCCTGTTCCCGCTGTATCGCTACCACGCGATCTTCACCGACAACCCCGCTGACCTGATCACCGCCGAAGCGCAGCACCGTGGTCACGCGATCATCGAACAAGTCATCGCCGACCTGAAGAACTCCGCCCTGGCCCACCTGCCCTCCGGGAAGTTCACCGCCAACGCCGCGTGGCTGGTCGCCGCCGCGATCGCGTTCAACCTGGAATTACCGCCGACCTCGCCGAGGCCATTGCCGGCCGCGCCCGTATCCGCGACCTGCCCGCTGCCTTGATCCGACCGGTCACCCACCACGCTCGTACCCAACGGATGGCTGCCCACTGGGGCTTCACCACCACCGCCCTGTTGCTCGGCGCCGCACCCTTCGAAGACCATCCTCGGTCCGCGCTGCTCGCGGAGTACCTGATACTGCGGGACGCCCCACGGGAGGTCTCGCTACCCGGCCGCTACGCCGAGGTACTCAGCGGCACTTACGAGCGACTCCACCTCGCCCACGGCCACGGCGATCCGGCCGGGACTGCCACCGCGACGCCCGCCGAGTCGACCCGGACACGCGCCGTCACCGACCTCGGCCCTGAGCATCCCGTTTCGCGTCGCGCCGTTGAGCGCAGGGACGACCAGATCGGGGACCTCCCGGGAACAGCGCGGCTGATCGTTCCCGCGAACGGCGCAGCGTCTGCCACCGCACTTGTGGATGCCGTCCGTGCTGCCGGGCAAAGCCGGGCTGCGGTCGTGTACTGCGACATCGATCTGCACACCGCACAACCGCATCAGTTGAACGAAATTGTCGAGGTCCTGCGAGATCACGACTTCTTCTACTGCGGTCTGGTGCCGTACGGACCTTCCGGGCATGACCACCTGCGAATGCAGGCCATGCTGACGAATCGAGTCCAAACCGACGGACTTGTGCTGGAAGGATCTGACGCTGAGCAGCTCCTGGACTTCATCCTGACCGACGCCGGCCCTCGATTCCGGGGCGACTGGGGCGACTGCCGGGGCGACTTCGGGGGCGACGACGGGTTAGGCACGAGCAGCGGAGCCGGGGATCCGCACCGGCAGTGGGTTCAGGTCACCGGCACGTCCGCCACACCCATGCAGTTCGTGGCCAGGCTGCCCAGGTACAGCCGACCGTCGACCTCGCGCACCCCCGTGACCATGAAGAAGTCGTTGTCAGTTCCGAACAGGTCGTGCACCACCTGTCCCTCGGCATCCAACGCCTTCACCCAGACGATGCGGTCGGGTTTGGGATGCAGCACCTCTGGAAGTGCCCAGACCGCTGCGCGAACCCAGGGGAGCCCCGCAGTCCGGTCGAGCAGGGCCTTGCGAGCGCTGGCCATGGCGACCCAGATAAGCCCGTCGGTCCCGGTGGAGAGGTTGTCAGGGAATCCCCCGAGGATGTCGCCGAAAGTGGCGGCCTGGCCGGCCCGATCTCCAGTCAGCCACACGCGGGTGAGTTCATAACTGCCGGTCTGGGCGACGACGACGAACGACTCATCGGACGACAGCGCGACACCGTTGGCGAACTGCAGGCCAGTCGCAAGGACGTCGACGGAGCCATCCGGTGCGCGTCGCAACAGGCGACCGGTCCCGGAGTGCTCGATCAGGTCGGCGTTGTAATGACCCAGATCGAACCTCTGGGTGGAGTCGGAGAAGTAGATCGTGCCGTCCGCGGTGACGGCCGCGTTATTGCAGATGTGCAGGTCATGCTGACCACGGGGCACCAGGGTCTGGATGGCCCCGGAGGCGGGATCGACCAGCAACAGACCCTGTTCCGCATCGCAGACGACGATGCGCCCGTCAGGGTGCCGCTCGAGTCCCAACGGGCGACCGGACGTGTCGGTCACGATGTCGATCCGACGTCCATCCAGCGAGACGCTCAGGATACGGCCATCATCCAGCCCCGTGTAGATCCGATCGTCAATGACGAGTGTGTCCTCCGGTCCGGTGCCGGGCACCCGCAGACGCTGGGCGATCGGCAGCGGACTGGCAGTCGGACCCTTGGGCGCCGGTGTGGGGTGCCATGAATGGGGTCGGACCTGGGGTCTGCCGAGCATGGTTGTTCCTTCCGGGGCTTCTGTTCAACCTAGTCCCTGATCTGCCGATCCTTCGCGTGACCCTGACCGCCCTGGTCACTGCCGCGAGCACGGGGACGATGCGTATCGGACGCGGAACGTCGCACCCGGGACACTACGCTCCCTGTGTGACTGACCCTGAGACGACCCATCCCCAGACGACCCATCCCCAGACGACCCGTCCCGTCTCCACCGAGCGGCGTCTCGCGCACTCAGACTCGAGTTCCGGGGGCAGGCACTCGAAGTCCGGGGGCAGGCACTCGAAGTCCGAGGACGGGCACACACAGCCCCAGGACAGGCACTCCAAGCCCCTCGGCCGGCAGGGCCACGGCGCAGATGTGGTGATTGTCGGCGCCGGGATCGGTGGACTCACCGCAGCAGCAGCGTTGCACCGAGCGGGTTTCTCCGTTCGGGTCATGGAGCAGGCCAAGCAGATCATGCCTGTCGGTGCCGGCCTGACCATCCAGCCGAACGCTGTCACGGCTCTGGCGCGCATGGGGTTGGGGGACGCAGTAAAGAAAGCGGGGCAACCACTGCAGGCGGCGTCCATCAGAGATGCGACGGGTCGTGTCCTGAGCGAGATCGACCGGGACTCGGCCGCGCGGCTGCTGACACGGGTCGGGGCCCAGGCCCTCGGATTGCACCGCGCGACTCTGCATGGCGCCTTGATGGACGAGGTGGGGGACTGCATCACGCTCGGTGCACAGGTCACGTCCGCCAACGATGCCGGAGTCGCATTGGACTCGGGCGCCCACGTGTCCGCCCAACTGGTGATAGGTGCCGACGGGCTGCGCTCAACCGTCCGGAGGCTCCTGCACAACGACGGGGAGCCGCGATACTCCGGCTACTACTGCTGGCGCGGGGTCACATCGGCGTCAGCGTTTCCCGCTGATTGGGCGGGGGAGTTCTGGGGTCAGGGGCTGCGGTTCGGCGGGTGCGGGATCGACGGCAACCGAACCTACTGGTTCGCGGTCGCCAACGGGCCGGCCGGAGGGTCGACTCCGATCGGCGATCGGTTCGACTCCTTCCCAGCGGAAGTCCGGGACACCATCGCCGCAACCGATCCGACCACTGTCCTGCGCACCGACATCGCCGATCGTGACCCCATCCGCCAGTGGGGGCGGGGCCACATCTCACTTCTGGGTGATGCCGCCCACGCAATGACCCCCAACCTCGGCCAAGGCGCCTGTCAGGCCGTCGAGGATGCCCTGGTGCTGGCGAACTGCGTTCAGCGGCTGGGGCCCAACCCCGAAGCGCTGCGCGCCTACGAACGCATCCGCGCACCCCGCGCGAATCGCACCGTGCACATGGCCCGCCGCCTCGGCGCGATCGGGCAGTGGCACAACCCGCTCCTGTGTCGAGTCAGGGACGAAACCCTGCGGCTCACTCCCTCGGCCGTGCTGACCCGCCAACTGCGCGCCGCGTGGCAACTGCCGGGCTGATCGGAACGAACTGCCCTGATCGGACTCCTGATCGAGATTCCGCGGGAGTTGCGGCGCTGAGCTTCGACATGGGTCGGCTGCCGCGCCTCTCGGTCTCCGGCGGGTCCGCCCTGCTCACCTGCGACCTCCTCATCTGGTCCTCACCTGGTCACGAAGTCACGCGTTGACCCGCGGGCGCCCGGCTGCGCTGACGCTGGCGGCCCCCTTGCCCCGCTCCCTGTGGCCCCTGGCCCGCTGTGTTCGATATTCGGTAGTTCCGTGCCGGGGGATAGACCTGGCGGAATATTGCGATATATCGTGACTGTTATCGAAGTTATGAGTGATCAGCCGAACCTGACTCACAAGATTGGGGACGGCTCACGTGGCCGAAGTACGACTCACGTGAATGAATCCCGGAATCACGGAATCACGGAATCCCGGAATCACGGAATCACGGAATATGGAGAACGAAGAAATGACTCATCCTCTGCACCAACATCCTTGGGGCTGGCAGACCGGCTCTCACGGTCGCGGCGGAAACGCCGGACCACCGCCCGACGAGGGCGGCCGGGGTCCCCGCGGCCATCGGGGGCGCCATGGCCGCGGACCGCGCGGACCGCGCGGGCCGTGGGGTCCGCCCCGCAGTCGCCGGGACCGAGGTGATGTCCGGGCCGCCATTCTGCTGCTTCTGGCAGAGCAACCTCGCCACGGCTACGACATCATCACCGAGATCGCTGACCGCAGTGAGGGTTCTTGGCAGCCCTCACCGGGCTCCGTCTACCCCGTTTTGAAACGTCTTGCGCGCGAAGGACTGGTGGCACCCAGCGAACAGGACGGTCGACGTGTCTTCACGCTGACCGATTCCGGACGACAACTGGTCGACGACGAATCGGCCACCTGGGGCCAACCCTGGCAGCCAGGCGCCGGATCCGACGCCCGCTCGGACCTCTGGTCGCAGGCCCAGCAACTGGCGGCTGCGGTGCGACAAGTGTCCCTCCTCGATGACCCGGCCCTCATCGAGGCCGCCACCCAGGCACTGACTCAGGCTCGCAAGGCCATCTACTCCCGACTGGCTGAGTAGCCGACCGGCGCTGTGCACCAGCGGGGCCCCGCCTGGGAAGGTGGGGGCCCGCTGGTCATCCCCGATTCGCCTGCCGCCGATGGACGGCCGATGCGAACAGGCTCGCCTGCCCGCCGGATCAGTCCGGTTTGCGCGTCACCGACAGCGAGTCCAACTCATCTCCGGCCACGTCGACCAACACCGTGTCACCGTCGCGGACCTCCCCCGACAAGATCGCCTTGGCCAGTTGATCACCGACCGCCGACTGCACGAGCCGGCGCAGAGGCCGGGCGCCGTAAGCCGGATCGAATCCGTTGAGCGCCAGCCAATCCTTTGCCGCCTGAGTGACTTCGAGCGTGAGCCTGCGGTCGGACAGCCGATCCTGCAGCGCCTGCAACTGCAGCCCCACGATGTGGGTGAGTTCCTCGGTGTTCAGCGGCTCGAACATGACCGTGTCATCGAGCCGGTTCAAGAACTCCGGCTTGAACGACTGCCGCACGACATCCATGACGAGTTCTTGGCGTTTGGCGAGCGACATGGACTGATCCACAAGGTACTGACTGCCCAGGTTGGAGGTCAGAATCAAGATGGCGTTGCGGAAATCCACTGTGCGGCCCTGGCCGTCGGTCAGCCGTCCGTCGTCGAGCACCTGAAGCAGGATGTCGAACACCTCGGGATGCGCCTTTTCGACCTCATCGAGCAGGACGACGGTGTAGGGGCGGCGCCGCACGGCCTCCGTGAGCTGGCCACCTTCCTCGTAGCCGATGTATCCGGGCGGCGCACCGACGAGGCGGGCTACCGAGTGCTTCTCTCCGTACTCGCTCATGTCGATCCGGGTCATCGCCCGCTCGTCGTCGAACAGGAACTCGGCAAGCGCCTTGGCCAACTCCGTCTTGCCGACGCCGGTCGGGCCGAGAAACAGGAACGAACCGGTGGGCCGGTTCGGGTCGGCGATCCCGGCACGACTGCGCCGCACCGCGTCCGACACCTCGCGCACGGCTTCTCTTTGCCCGATGACGCGCTGACCGAGCTCATCCTCCATGTGCAGCAGTTTCTGGGTCTCGCCCTCGAGCATGCGTCCCGCGGGGATGCCCGTCCACGCGGCGACAACCTCGGCGATGTCGTCAGCGGTGACTTCTTCCGCCACCATCCCGCCCACCCGATCGGTGTTCTTGGCGACCGCTTCGCTCAGGTTGGCCTCCAGCGCGGGAATCTCGGCGTACAGGATTCGTGACGCCTGTTCGAAGTCGCCGTCGCGTTGGGCCTTCTCGGCGACAGTACGCAGTTCGTCGATCCTGATCTTCAGCTCACCGATCAGATCGAGTCCGGACTTCTCCTGCTCCCACTGGGCCCGCAGGCCGCGCAGTTTCTCTTCCTTGTCGGCCAGATCGGCGCTGAGCCGGTCCAGCCGCTCTTTGGAGGCCTCGTCAGTCTCCTTGGCGAGCGCCATCTCCTCCATGTGCAGCCGATCGACGGCACGCTGAAGACTGTCGATCTCCACCGGGGCGGAGTCGATCTCCATGCGCAGTCGCGATGCGGCTTCGTCGACGAGATCGATGGCCTTGTCGGGCAGGAAGCGAGAGGTGATGTAGCGATCCGACAGTGCGGCCGCTGCCACCAGGGCCTGATCGGCGATGGCCACCTTGTGGTGCGCCTCGTACTTCTCCTTGATGCCACGCAAGATCGCGATGGTGTCCTCGACGCTGGGTTCATCGACGAGCACCTGCTGGAACCGCCGCTCCAAGGCGGGGTCTTTCTCGATGTGTTCGCGGTACTCGTCGAGAGTGGTGGCGCCGACCATGCGCAACTCGCCGCGCGCCAGCATGGGCTTGAGCATGTTTCCGGCATCCATGGCGCTGTCGCCGGTGGCGCCGGCGCCGACCACTGTGTGCAGTTCGTCGATGAACGTGACGATCTGCCCGTCGGATTCCTTGATCTCCTCGAGGACGGCCTTGAGTCGCTCCTCGAACTCCCCGCGGTACTTGGCGCCCGCGACCATAGCGCCCAGGTCGAGCGCGACGAGCTTCTTGCCGCGAAGGGATTCCGGTACGTCGCCGGCCACGATGCGCTGTGCGAGCCCCTCGACGACTGCGGTCTTGCCGACGCCGGGTTCCCCGATGAGCACCGGGTTGTTCTTGGTGCGGCGGGACAGGACTTGGACGACGCGGCGAATCTCGTGGTCACGCCCGATGACGGGATCGATCTTGCCGTCGCGGGCCAGTGCGGTCAGGTCCTGCCCGTATTTCTCCAGGGCCTGGAACGTGCTCTCCGGGTCGGCATTGGTGATGCGTCCGGAGCCCCGCACATTGGCCAAGGCGTCCAGGAGCGCAGCCGGGGTGGCGCCGCGTTCCGCGAGCAGCCCGCCGACCGCCGGTGACTGCGCCAAGGCGATCAGGATGTGTTCGGTCGAGATGTACTCGTCACCGCGTTCCGACGCCAGCGCTTGGGCGTCGTTGAGCACTCGGTAGGACTCGTTGCTCAGCTGAGGTGCGGACACGGACGAACCGGTGGCAGAGGGGATCGAGTTGACTGCCTGGTCGGTCGCCGCGCGCAGGTCGATGATGTCGACCCCGAGCCCTTGGAGCAGGGCGATCGCAATGCCCTCGTCTTGATTGATCAGGGCCTTGAGCAGGTGTGCGGGTTCGACGTGTGCATTGCCATGGGCTGCGGCGTCTCGGACGGCGGCCGACAGTGCCTCTTGACTCTTGGTCGTGAAGTTCAGGTCCATTCCGGTCTCCTTCAGGCGCGTCTGCGGCGGTCGGGTCGCCAGACCACGAGAGCGCGCGAGTTCTGGTCGCTGGTGATGTCGGCGATCCGCTCACGCAGCATCGCCACTTCGTTTTCGAGTTCCAGGATCCGCAGGATCCCGGACAGGTTGATCCCGCTGTCGGTCATACGTTGGATCTGACGCAGGCGCATGATGTCGCGCAGCGAGTACAACCGGTTGCGCCCGGAGGTTCGGGCGGGGGACACGAGCCCGAGCCGGTCGTACTGGCGCAGTGTCTGCGGATGCAGGCCGGACAACCCCGCCGCCACCGAAATGACATACACCGGCTCATCAGCACCGGGGCCCATGGCCGGGTCCGCCGGCGCGGGGCCGTCGAGCGTGTGGTCGCCCCGCGCCTGGTCACGACGCAGGTCGGCCATCACGACCCACCTGCCACACCGGCTGCCTTCATCAGGGTCTGGCGCGGGTCGCCGGTCGCCGCCACCTCGGAGTAGGCGGACAGCGCTTCGCGCGCCTGATCGGACAGTTCCTTGGGCACGATGACTTCGACGGAGGCGAGCAGGTCACCATTGGTCCCGTCGCGGCGGCGGACACCGCGGCCACGCACTCGGAAAGTGCGGCCGTTCGCGGTGCCGGCGGGAATCTTGACGGTCACGGTACGGCCACCCGGAACCGGCACCGGCACCTGGGCACCGAGCGCAGCTTCCGCAAAGGTGATCGGCACTGTCACGGTGACGTTGTCGCCCGAGCGCCCGAACGCGGCGTGAGGCAGTACATGGACGACCACGTACAGGTCACCCGCCGGGCCCCCGTTCTCTCCCGGGGCGCCCTTGCCGGCCAACCGGATGCGTTGGCCGTCCTTGACGCCTGACGGGATGCGAGTCTGCACGGTGCGCGTGGTGGTACCGCGGCCCGACCCGTGACAGGTCGTGCAGGGGTCGTCGACGACGAGACCGCGACCGCGGCATTCGGGACACGGCTCGGTGAAGGCGAACCCGCCTGCGTTGCGCGCGAAATGGCCGGAGCCTTCGCAGGTCGGGCAGATGCGCGGAACGGTGCCGGACTTGGCCCCGGTGCCGTGGCAGACGGGACAGGGAGCGTCACCGGTCAGCCGTAGCGGGATGGTGACCCCGTTGAGGGCGTCATCGAAAGACAACGACACCTCCGACTCGACGTCAGCTCCTCGGCGGCCACGCTGTGCTCCCGGAGTGGGTCCGCCCGCACCTCCACGATTGAACAAGCCACCGAACAGGTCGCCGAGGTTGCCCGAGCCTGAGCCGCCACCGAATAGGTCGCTGAGGTTGGGCCCGCCGCTGCCGCTCGCTCCGGGGAATCGGAATCCCCCGCCGCCAGCGAACATCGCGCGGGTCTCGTCGTATTCCTTGCGCTTGTCCTCGTCCCCCAGAACCGAGTAGGCCTCGGAGACTTCCTTGAAGCGGTCCTCGGCCTTCTTATCGTCGGGGTTCTTGTCGGGGTGAAGATCCCGCGCGAGTTTGCGATAGGCCTTCTTGATGTCGGCCGCGGAGGCGTCCTTCGACACCCCCAGGGCCTTGTAGAAGTCGCGGTTCACCCAGTCCTGCTGCGTCATCGGTCACCTCCCTTCGTTGCTCTGGTCCCATGCCTTCGTTGCTCTGGTCCCATGCTCGTGTGTCATTCCGCGTCAGTCACCCCGACCCGGGCGGGTCGAAGGACGCGGTCCTTCATGCGGTAACCGACCTGATAGACCGCAGTCACCGTGGGTTCGGTCACCTCTGGGCTCGTGACCGACGTCATGGCCTCGTGCACGTTGGGGTCAAACAGCTCCCCTGGCGCTCCGAACGCCTCGACGCCGTACTTGGCGGTGACAGTCTCGACGGCCTCGCCCACAGCCTTGAGCGCGCCCTCGAGTTCGCCGTGTTCCCGCGCCCGACTGACATCGTCGAGGACCGGCAGGAGGTCGTTCATGACCACCGAGATGGACAACTCCCGCTGAGCTTCACGGTCGCGTTCGACGCGCTTGCGGTAGTTGGCGTATTCGGCAGACAGCCGCTGAAGGTCCGCGGTCAACTCCGCCACGCGCTCGGATTCGGCCACGAGCGGGTGCTGACCAGCTCCTGCATCGGGGTCGCGGGGATCATCCGCGTGGGGGGCAGCATCTGGGGTCTGGCGCGGCTCGAACGTCTCCGGGTCGATGCGCCGCTTGTCGCGGAACACCACTCCGCTCGTCTCGCCGCCGCTCGTCTCGCCGCCCTCGTCCGCGCGAGGGTCGCGCGGGGGTTCCCCGGCAGAATCCTGCCGGGGAACCGACCCGAACGGTGAGTTCGTCACTTGTTGTCTTCCTCGTCGACGATCTCGGCCTCGACGACATCGTCCTCGCCGTCGCCGCCACCGGTGTCAGCTTGCTGCTGATCCGCTTGAGCCTGCGCGTACATGGATGCACCGAGGGCCTGGCTCGCCGTGGCGACCTTCTCCACACCGGCCTTGATTGCCTCGACGTCGCTACCCTGCAGAGCCTTCTTGAGCTCGTCCAGCGGACCCTCGACGTTGGACTTGGCGTCTTCGGGGATCTTGTCGGTGTTCTCGGCCAGGAACTTCTCCGTCTGGTGCACCAAGGTGTCGGCGCTGTTGCGGACCTCGGCCTCTTCACGGCGCTTGCGGTCCTCCTCAGCGTGCTCCTCCGCGTCCCGGGTCATCCGGTCGATCTCCTCCTTGGACAGGGCGGAACCACCGGTGATCGTCATCGACTGTTCCTTGCCCGTGCCGGTGTCCTTGGCGGACACGTTGACGATGCCATTGGCGTCGATGTCGAAGGTGACCTCGATCTGCGGGACACCCTGCGGCGCCGGCGGCAAACCGGTCAGTTCGAACGTCCCAAGCCGCTTGTTGAAGGCCGCCATCTCGCGCTCGCCCTGGAAGACCTGGATCAGCACGGAGGGCTGATTGTTCTCAGCGGTGGTGAAGACCTCGGACTTCTTGGTCGGGATGGTGGTGTTGCGCTCGATGAGCTTGGTCATGATGCCGCCCTTGGTCTCGATTCCCAGCGACAGCGGGGTCACATCGAGCAGCAGGACATCCTTGACCTCACCCTTGAGCACGCCGGCCTGCAGCGCCGCACCGATGGCGACGACCTCGTCCGGGTTGACGCCCTTGTTGGGCTCCTTGCCGGTCTCTTCCTTGACGAGTGCCGATACGGCGGGCATGCGGGTCGAGCCGCCCACGAGCACGACATGGTCGATGCTCTTGAGGTCGACGCCCGCGTCCTTGAGTACTTGCTGGAAAGGGGCCTTGGTGCGATCGAGCAGATCCGACGTCAATTTCTCGAACTGGGCCCGGGTGAGGGTCTCGTCCAAGAACAGCGGGTTCTTGTCGGCGTCGACCGTGATGTAGGGAAGGTTGATCGAGGTCTGCGTCGATGACGACAGCTCGATCTTGGCCTTCTCGGCGGCTTCGCGCAGCCGCTGCATGGCCATCTTGTCCTTGGTCAGGTCGATGCCATGGGCGTTCTTGAACTGCCCCACCAACCAGTCAACGACCTTCTGATCCCAGTCGTCGCCCCCGAGGTGGTTGTCACCACTGGTCGCCTTGACCTCGACGACGCCGTCGCCGATCTCGAGCAACGAGACGTCGAAGGTGCCACCACCGAGGTCGAACACGAGGATGGTCTGCTCCTGATCGCCCTTGTTCAGGCCGTAGGCCAACGCCGCGGCGGTGGGCTCGTTGATGATGCGCAGGACGTTCAGACCCGCAATCTCGCCGGCCTCCTTGGTGGACTGGCGCTGAGCATCGTTGAAGTAGGCGGGCACGGTGATCACGGCGTCCGTGACGGGCTCGCCCAGGAAGGACTCGGCATCGCGCTTGAGCTTCTGCAGCACGCGGGCGCTGATCTCCTGCGCGTTGTATTTCTTGTCGTCGATGTCGGTGCTCCACGTGGTGCCCATGTGGCGCTTCACGGAGCGGATAGTGCGGTCCGAGTTCTGGACCGCTTGGCGCTTGGCGACTTCGCCGACCAGGACCTCGCCGTTCTTGGCGAAGGCTACGACTGACGGCGTGGTGCGAGCTCCCTCGGAGTTGGCGATCACGGTCGGTTCGCCACCTTCGAGGACGGCGACGACCGAGTTGGTGGTGCCGAGGTCGATCCCAACGGGACGGCTCATGGATTCTCCTTAGTTGTTCTGATTCTTCGGTTGTTCGGGCTTCATCGGCCTCTTGGTCTTGATCGGCCTTGGTGCTTGATCGGTTGATGGGGCTCGATCGGTTGATGGGGCTCGATCGGTTGATGGGGCTTCGGTGGCCGGCCGTTCCCCCCTGCGAGCCGCCACGGAGGCGAGTTCGGGAAGTCGGAGACGTTCGGCGCATGACATATGGTGCAACGGAAGCAGATCCCTGTCCATTCCTGATTCACCATACTTGAGCCGGCTCGACTCAAGTGATCTCCCTCACATGCTGCCGCTCCCGTCTCTGCGGTGCCTTCTTCTCGCCTTCGCACCTTCTCGCCTTCGCGCCTTCGCGTCGGCGCCTTCTCGTCGGCGCCTTCTCGTCGGCGGAGTCGCCCCCATGGCCTTTCGCCCAGACCTAGTGCACAGAGTGCCCTGACCTCGTGCCCTGACCTCGTGCCCTGACCTCGCGCCCTGACCTCGCGCCCTGACCTCGCGCCCTGACCTCGCGCACAGAATGACGCGAGCCCGCCAACCGATGCCGTCACCTCGCCGTATTCGGCGGGATCAGGGGGTTCGGCGGGATGAGGGAATTCGGCGGCACAGGGATCGGCGGGCGCAGGGATCCGCGGGCGGGATCGAGGGATCCCCGTCGCGAGCGGGGCCGGGGGCACCCCGGGCGAGCGTCGTCGGCAGCGATTCCCTAGTTTCGAAGTATGGGACTGCGTGACAGCAACATAAGGAAACTCAACGGCGGGACCTTCGATGTCCTCGTGGTGGGCGGCGGCATCAACGGCGCGGTATCGGCCGCTTCACTGGCCTCGCGCGGCGCTCGAGTCGCGGTGATCGACCGTGACGACTTCGCGGGATTCACGTCGATGCAGTCGTCGAACCTCGTGTGGGGCGGCTTCAAGTACCTGGAGAACTACGAGATCAAACTTGTCCGAGATCTGTGTGTGTCCCGCAATCACCTGATCAAGGCGTATCCCGCCAACCTCAAGGAGATCCGCTTCATGGCGGCTCTGGACACCAACTCCCCCTACAAGCCCGCGTTCGCCGGGCTCGGTGCCACCGCCTACTGGGTCATCGGCAACGGATTCACCAAACCTCCCAAGGTGCTGACCACGGAACGGATCAAGAAGAAGGAGCCGGTTGTCCGGGTCGACAACCTGCTCGGTGGGATCGAGTACTCCGACGCCTACATCGTCGACAACGACTCTCGGTTCGTGTTCGGATTCATCCGGTCCGCGCTGAACTCGGGCGCTGTCTGCGCCAACTACGTCGAGCTCGACAACGCGGAATTGCGGGACGGAATGTGGCACGCGTCTTTGCGGGACACGGATACCGGGGCCCGATATACGTGTCAGGCGAAGGTCGTCATCAACGCGGCCGGGCCGTACGTGGACGAAGTGAATCGGGCTCATGAGATCCGAACCGAGCACAAGATCGTGTTTTCGAAGGGCATTCATCTGATCGTGCCCCGGATCGCGAAGAGCGAGCGGGTTCTGGCCTTCTTCGACGACACCCAGCGGTTGTTCTACGTGATCCCCATGGGACCTCGATCCGTGATCGGCACGACGGACGAACGTGTGACCGCACCCGAGACCCAGGTCAACGACGAGGACCGCGACTTCCTACTCGCCCAGATCAACGAGCGACTCTCACTGGAGCAGCCGCTGACTCCCGCTGACATCATCTCCTCACGGTCCGGGGTCCGGCCCCTCGTCGTCGAAGCCGCGGGCGGTGACGCGGAGAACGAGGACTGGACGTCCCTGTCCCGCAAACACGCGCTCGAGGTCGATCGCAACAGCAACTGGATCTCGATCTTCGGCGGCAAGCTGACCGACTGTGTGAACGTCGGGCACGAGGTCTGCAACGAAGTCATCGAGCTCGGGGTGCAGTTGAGCAAGGACAAACACTCCTGGTACGGCGAACCGCCCAAAGCCACCAGGGAAGAGTTCTTCCGGCAGGCGCGACTGATGGGTTTGGACCAACTGCGCAAACGCTCGGCGTTCGAAACGCTGTCAACCCGTTTGTGGCGCCGGTACGGACTGCGCTCGTTCGCCATGCTCGAAGCCATCCGCGACGACCCCACCATGGCCGACGACATCATCGAAGGCGCCGACTACGTACGGGTGGAGCTCTTCTATGCCGCGCAGACGGAGATGGTCACCAAACTCGACGACTTCCTGCGCCGCCGCTCGAAGATCGCGCTGGTGCTGTCCCACGATGAGATGGAAGGCGCGAAGGGCCTCCTCGAGGCCTGTCGGTTGTTGTTCGGTGACGACGCGCAGAAGCGCTACGACGAGTACTTCACTCCCGAACGCCGCGCTGAGTACGAAGCGCTGCGCGCACCCACGGGGTCCAACCCGGCTCCCGAGGGTGACGTCGTCGTTCCCACGAGGGGTTGAGTTCCGGTCACGGTCCAGTGGAGTCCGGACGATGGCGGGTCCCAACTCAAGCATCGACTCGCTCGCGCCGAGCCGGCTGGTCCCTGCTCCCTGTGACGTCCAGGGCGCGGATCAGGACAACTGCAGCACCCGCCGGGCGATCGTGACTGCGGTCTGCCGCACGTACTTCTTGCGCTTGTTGTTGAGCGAGGCCTTGCCTTCGACGGCCTCGGCCTGTGCATAGGAAACCCGCACGATGGTGCCTCCCGCCAGGTGGTAGGCGCTGTACCGGTCAGCCAGCGCCGACGCATCGAACAGCGGGGGCAGCGCCGCCTCGGCCCGGGCCCGGAACAGCACCGTCATCCCACGAACCCCGTCCAGGCGGCTGGTGGAACCCACCACCCCTTTGGCGTCGGCGGTCAACTTGATGCCGCCGGTGTTCATGGTGACCTTCTCGTTGTACCGGCATGACTTGCGCGCCTTCTGCCGGATCTTGTCGAAGGCCGCAGCCGCGCGTCGCTGGGACCGGTACTGGTAGATGTCACTGCGCGTTGCTGTGATGCTCAACTGCTGCGCATCCCCGTCGACAGGGATCACGGATACGACATGGCGGCGAGGGTCAGGCCCTCGGGCGATGTCGACGGACTTCTTCAGGCAGATGTCCGGTCCGTCGGCAGTACGGCCGGCACGGATCACGGAGGTCCGACCCTTCTCACCCGTGCGCAGCGATGCTGGAAGGTCCGACACGTGCAGCCCCACTTGCAGGAGTTGCGCTCGGGTGAGTTGCTGGTGGTTTCCCGCCTGACCCGACGACGGGATCCCCAGCCCCGCCCCCACCACGACAGCCAGACCGATCGCCGATGCAGTGCGAATACTCACGCGGCTCCCTCCCGAGTGCTCACTTCATGGATAGCACCTGCCCACCACCGTGTCGCCATCGGGGACTGGGCCGCCTCTGTGCCGTCACCGGGCGACTGCGTCAGCCCCTGCGTCGCCGCCCGGCGAAGGGCAGCCTGAGTGCAGCCACCGGCGACGGGCTACTGCGGGTGATATCGACTGGTCAGACCGGTCCAGTGCAACGGCGAACCACTGTCCGATCAGGAACACCGCCCGATCGGAGAACCACCTCTCGACCGGGACCCTCTTCCCGACGAGGACCCAGCTTCCCGACGAGGACCCAGCGGCTGCCGCTCAGGAGGTGGTCTGGGCACCAACTGGCGGCGCGGTCCCGGAGGACGCCCCATGGACCGTGCGGGGACGCAACACCAACGCCCCCACGTAAAGGACCGCGGCAATGATCAGCAGCGCCTGGTAACCGGTGAGCAGCGCTATGTACTCCAGACATCCGCCCACCATGGCTCCGAGCAAGTTCATGCCGAACGCGGTGGTGGGTTCCGCGCTCTCGTCGAAGCGCGAGGCGAAGATCACGTTGGCCGTGAACACGGGGAGGAACGTCAAGGCGATGGCCGCGACCAGTCGCACGGGGGTGGGCAGCGACAACAGTGCGGCGGGTGGAATGAACCACACCAGGGCGATCGACCCCAACAGGACGGTGTAGGCAATCGGCAGGGGGACGCGGCCGCGCGCGCTGACCCGGTTGAACCAGCGCGTGAACTCCACAGCCAGCAGTACCGCAACCAGGATCCCGGCGAACACGATCGCGTTGACAAGCCAGGTGGTACCGAACAGCAAAGCGAACATGGTGATGGCCCGGGTCTCCAGCAGCAGGAATGCGGCCCCCAGCAGGAACAGGTCGATGTACCTTCGACCGCCGCGCAGTCCCCCACCGGAGAACATCACCGCCAGGCCGCTCAGCACGAGGATCATGACGAGGACCGCGACGTACATACCGGGGATGGTCGGTTCTTTGAGGTACAGGAACGGCCAGTTGTCCGTTGCGGGCTCCGGGGCCGACGCCAGCAGAGCCGCAGTCGCTTCGACGCTCGCGCAGTCCTGCAAGGCAGGGTCCTTGGCGATCAAGAGCGATGCGCTGATCTGCTCACTGTTCAGGTCCACACACGGCGCATGTCCGAAGGCTTGCTCCATCGTCCGGGCGAGCCGCCCCACGAGCCAGGGGTCGCGGTAGTAGTTGTACATCGCGAACACGCCATCGTCGGTGAGCACATCACGAACCCGCTCCATCGACTGCAGCGTGAACAGGTAGGACTCCAGCCGCAGTTGTGATGCCCCCGCCACCAAGGTGAGCGAATCGGGAAGCGCCAACAGCACGGTGTCGTACTTGTCGTCGGTGTTCTGCAGCCATTCACGGCCGTCGGTGATGTAGGTCGTGACCCGCGGGTCATCGAACGGCCGATTGGGGTTGGCGGTACTCCCGATCCCCCTGATCTTCGGGTCGATCTCGACGGCCACCACACTCTCTGCCCCGCGGGACAGCGCCAGGGCGACGTCCGTGCCAGTGCCTGCGCCGATGATCAGCATCCGCCCGGGCCCGTCACGCAGACTGCGGTCATAAGGCAGCGTGTAGAACGGTTCGGCTGCGGCCTTCTTCTCCGCGTCCCAGACTGCCTGATGCGGAACCCCGTTGGCGATCACGGTGGTGACCGGGTTGACCGGGGTACCCAGCGATTGGGTCTCGATCTTGTAGTACGGCGACCAGATGGCACCGCTGAGGAACGACTCCGCCGCCAGCACCAGGACAACGACGATCGCACTCGCGTAGGCCAGCGCAGATGGTTTGGGCAGCAGTAGTGCCAAAGCCATCACAACGACTGCGACACCCCACACGATCGGAGCGGCTCCGAGGAAGCTGAGCAGCGTGAACCCGGCGATGCCGATGAGCGAACCGATCAGGTCGTAGCGGTACGCATCCAGGCGGGGGAGATCGAAGAAGGGCTCGGCCACCAGCATCCCGATCCCGGTCAGGATGATCGCCACGAGCGCGAAGATCACCGGTAGCACGATGTAGGGCGGTGGCCCACTGGTGGTGACCGCGGTGAAGAAGATCAGGTCCGAACTTTCCCGTTCGACTCCGACCGGGACCAGGGTGACGATGAGCAACAGCCCGGCCAGGACGGGCAGGAAGAACACGGGTCGTTTGCCGCCTTTGCGGGCGCGCAGGAATCCGAGCCCGATCCCGAGGAACGAGGCGAGCAGTACAACGTTGCTGAAGTACGACAGGTGCAGCACGTTCGACCCCAGCCAGCGGATCAACGCGAGCTCGAGCAGCAGCATCAGGCAACTGGCGACCACAAGCCGCAGGCGAGGGGAGACGATCACCGTGGAATCGTAGTCGCGCGCGACCGGGGGGCACTGACCCGCTACCTGGCGCCGGTCGGTTGGTCCTGCGTGGGGCACCGCCGTGTCCGGCGGCAACTGCGACTGTAAGGAGTTCCTAAGATGGTCGCGTGGGACACATCGACGACTTCGAGCGCGAGGACTACATCTCCCTGACGACCTTCCGCCGCAACGGGACCGCGGTGGCCACCCCGGTCTGGGTCGCCCGCGACGGTGATCATCTGTACGTCATCACCGAGGCATCCTCGGGCAAGGCGAAGCGACTGCGGAACTTCTCCCGCGTCATGCTGGCTCCCTGCGACATGCGGGGCAGGGTTCAGGGTACGTCGGTCGACGGCACCGCCGAACTGCTCGACGAGACAGAGAGCGCTCGAGTCGAGGCCCTGATCAACAGCAAGTACGGGTGGCAGGCGAAGGCCTTCGGGGCGATGGAGTTCGTGCGCACCCGCGTGGCCTCGGTCCGCGGCCGCCCGGCGAAGTCCAGCCGGGTGGGGATCAGGATCTCCCTCGCCGCTTGAGCAGGACCACTTCCGGTGTGATCCGCGGGATGCTGTGCGCCAAGTGGTTCCGGCACTCGGATTCCGGTATGACTAGACCTGATGACTACTTCACCGACAGCGCAACGGCAGTGGACCTTCTTCACGAACCACGGCCACGTGCTGGTCTTCGTGTCGCGCAATCCCGATGCCCGGGTGCGCGATATCGCCGCCGAGATCGGGATCACCGAACGAGCGACCCAGGCGATCCTGTCGGACCTCAGTCAGGCCGGCTACGTGACTGCCACCCGCGTCGGGCGCCGCAACACCTACAGGATTCACCCCGATCAGGCGTTCCGGCACCCGGTCGAATCCGAACACACTGTGGGAGAGATTCTGAGCGTTTTCCTCGCCGAGGATCGGTGAGGTTCCACCCCCCCTCATCCCCCTCACACCGGCCCCCTCACACCAGCCCCCCTCACACCAGCCCCCCCTCACACCGGGCGACCTTCCCATCCTCGCTGCCGCCAACGCCGCGATGAAGGCGCACTGATGTGGCGCAGTGACCCGAGGATCGAGGGTCAGGTCCAGCGGGAGTCACAACGAATGTAGATGTCCTTGGCCTCAGTGATCCGTTCGGCGGGCCGTGGGATCTGGTCGATGACCCGCTTGTCGGTACCCCAGACCTTCGGAGCATCCGCCCGAAAGTTGATCTTGTAGCAACTACCGTCCCAACTCGCCCGCCAGGTGTTCACTGTGAACCCGGCCTTCTCGATGGCTGCCGCGGCCTCCGCTCCCGTCATGCCCATCACATCGGGAACAGGACGCGGTGCCGGGCAGGAGACCTCGACCCACGGTTGCCTCACCAGACCCCGATACATCCACTTGTAGCAGGTCTTCTGGGTGCTGAACTGCACTTCACTGCCGGGGGTGACCTGGTTGAGGGGTCCGTCAGCGGCGCTGGTGGCGAACCGGGTTTCGTACAGCCAGGTGTCTTGAGGTCCGCTGCGCAGGGACGGTTGCACCACCTTGGCGGACGGCTGCCCGATCGGGAACAGGAATGCCTCGACAACCGTGAGGCCACTGCGGTCAGGGATGTCGGTGGCGATGGCCTGGATGACGGTGCCGCCGCGGACGTCGCGGTAGGCCGCGGCTGCGGAACCGAGCAACGATGGTTCGGTGACGTTGAGGCTGACGCTTTCCGACCATTGCTCTTCGGGCCACACCCCGGCGGAGACCTGCAACTGCACCGGCCCCTGTCCGATCAGCCGGGTGGTGACGGTGAACCGGTTGTCGTCACTGTCGATGACCCCGCCGGCGTCCAACTCCGCACCGTTCGCCCCTTTGATCCACACATTGATCCAGTTGCCGGGACTGAACCCGCTGGTGTGACCCTCGACGACGAAAGGCTCCCCGGAGACCACCTTGGCAGGAACAGAGTCGATGGTGACCGCGAACTCGCTCGCTGCAGCGGCAACGCTGCCGCCGCGCCGGAAGTTGGGCATGATCGACCCTGCCGGAGGATTCTTCTGGGTCGGAGCGACCGGCGGGCTGTCACCCTCGGGTGGCACCGGGTCGGGGGCTTCGCCGCTGTCATCGATCATCACACTGACCGGACCGGTGCGCGCTACGGTGCTCTGCGGTCGCGACGTGCTCTGACCGGTGCGGTCGGGCAGATCATCGACAGTGCGGTGGATCCGCTCGGCGGCGAACCGCATCGTGTCCGACGACTTGTCGTAACGAGGCCGGGACAGCACGACCTGCACCTGCCTCGGCGCCGCTGACCGCTCCACCTGATACGTCACCACCGCATTCGGCGGCGCGAAGGCGAACCGGGTTTCCCACTCCCTCAAGAAATGCCCGATCGTGACATGACTGGGATCGCGGGAGGGTCGATCGGCATACCTGCCCACCGCCCTACTCACCCCGACCAGCTTCAGCCGCATGTCGGCTTCGTCCTTGCCGGTCAGCGATCCGTTGCGTGCCGTCAACGACCACAGGTGGTCCGGCGCACCGTCACTCGACGCAGCAGGTGCCGACTCCGCCGCCGGCAACCCCACCAGCGCGCCGGCTGCCACCCCACTGGCCACGGACAGCACCACCGCGCCTACCGCCTTGCTGGATGTTCGCATGTAGTCCTCCTCGTGACCGACTGAACCGAGGATCGGCGCATCCGGGCTTGCTTCCGCGACCCCCCGAGTGTGAGCCACCACCCCGCCC
This sequence comes from Candidatus Nanopelagicales bacterium, assembly GCA_037045355.1. Taxonomy (NCBI): domain Bacteria; kingdom Bacillati; phylum Actinomycetota; class Actinomycetes; order Candidatus Nanopelagicales; species Candidatus Nanopelagicales bacterium. Next base: position 119,783 of record JBAOHO010000012.1, read on the forward strand.
ACCACCAGGGTGAATGCGTCGGTGCGGGCGATTCGTCGCAAACGTCCCTCTCAACTGGAGTCGGTCTCAACCGAAGTCGGTCTCGACCGCAGTCGCAGGCCCCAAGGCCGGGCGTCGCCTTCACCGCCATCCACCCCTGGCCATCCGACCCTGGCCATCCGACCCTGGCCATCCGACCCTGGCCATCCGACATGGCTACGATCGCCTACACAGCGGGCGTGAGCCTGCGGGAGTTCCCCGTTGACACCATGCGCAACCCGCCCAACCCGCCCAACCCAGCCGCAGCAGACCCCAGACCCAGCCGATCAGACCCGGACCGCGGAGGACGAGGAGAGACCGCGGAGGACGAGGAGAGAGAACATGGTTGATCGCAACCACCCTTCCGTCGATCGTGTGGTCGCGGACCTGGAATCGAAGGGACTGGATATCCGGGTCACGTGGCTCGACGACGCCGCCACGACCGCACAAGCAGCGGCGGATGCGCTGGGGACCGAGGTCGGGGCGATCGCCAATTCCCTGATCTTCACCTTGGATGATCAACCCATCCTGGTGCTCACTTCCGGTCGACACAGAGTCGACACCGCCTGGCTCGGGGGGCGTCTGGGCGGCACCCTGCGGCGAGCCCCGGCCGAGACGGTACGACAGTCCACAGGACAGGTCATCGGCGGCGTGGCCCCGGTGGGCCACCCCGAACCACTACCGACCTACGTGGACGTCGTCCTGTCCGACTACCCCAAGGTGTGGGCTGCGGCCGGCCATGCCCACACCGTGTTCCCTCTGACCTTCTCCGATTTGGTCCGAGTGACCGGCGCAACCGTCACCCCCGTGGAGCCTTGACCCGCGCCATCGCGTCAGGTCGAGGCTCGCGAGTCATCCGAGAACAACTCACCCGAGAACAGGCATCCAAGAACAGGCCATCCGAGAACAGGTCAGCCGCGACCGGGTTTCTTCGGCCCCGGCTTCGATTTGGGGCCTGCCTTGGACTTCTTGGCCTTGGGCTTGATCTTCTTGGTCTGAACTGAACTGATCGAGGCAGCCTCATAGGTGCTGGACGCGGGGATCGTTGCCACGATCTTGAGTCGCTTACCGACATCGGCTTTGCGCGTCGTGTACTTGCGTCCCGTCGCTCCTCGGATCTTCTTGGTGCCGCGGTACCACTGGTACGTCATCGTGCCGCTCGGCGTGAAACGACCGGTCGTCGACTTCAGCTTGGCACCCTGACGCTTCTTGCCGGTGATCTTCGGCTTGCTGGACGCCTTGCGCAGGCCCTTGTCGCCCATCACCGAGTCGGACGTGGCCGTCGCCTCCACGTAGCCGGGATTGGTCGTTGTGACCTTCGCGAAGATGGTCGAACCGATGTCCTCCGGCTGCAGTGTGTAACGCAGACCGGTGGCCCCATTGATGGGCGTGACCGCAGCCGCGGACTGCGCGCCGGCGGACTGGCGGTACCAGACGACGTCCGGATCGTTCGGCCAGATGCTGAACACATCGGACAGGTCGACCTCAAGGATGTTCCCGTACCGCGCATCGCCACCGGGGATCGGCGTCAACGACTGGTCGTCAGGGTTGTAGTACTTGATCTGCGGCACCGAGAGCACCTGAATGATGCCCCGCTCGACGATTGCGGTCGGGTCCGACTGCGCCGACTCGACGTCCGCGTAGCCGGTGAGGTGACCCCACGCGGACACCGTAAGCCGGGTCCCGGCGTCAGCATCGCCAAGGACATAGGTGGCGTTGTCCGCATGCGGAATCGGCTGCCCGTCGCGATACCACTGGTACGTGACCGCGTGCGGCGTCGGGGTGAACGTGACACCGCTGACATCAGCGGTGAGCGTCTCCCCCGCGATGGCCTGCCCGGTGATCCCTGGCTTGCCGGTGACACTCAGGACACCGTCGCCGACAGCAGCTGTCTCAGCCGTGAACAGGGTCAGTGGGATGTAACCCGCCTTGGACACCACCAACTCGGCGCTCAAACGCTTCCCCCGCTGGTCAGAGGTGGGCGTATACGTCGTGCCGGTGGCCCCTGGGATCGGCTGACCTTCCGCCAGCCATTGGTAGGTGATCGTGTCGGGCGTCGGAACGTACTGACCGGGATCGACGGTCAACGTGGCCCCGACGGCCGGGGTGCCTGAGATCGACGGTGCGACGGTGTTCTTGATGTCGCTGATCGTCACCGGGCGCGAGGTTGCCGTGTCCGAGTCCAGCCCCGGGAACGAGGCCGTGACCTTGACCGTCACCTGCTTGCCCAGGTCACCGGTGGTGGGCACGTACGTCTTGTCCGTCGCTCCTGTGATGTCAGCGCCATTCGCCTGCCACTGGTACGAGTAGGCGAAGTCGGTCCCGGCGGGTTCGAAGTCCCCGTCGGTGTTCACGGTCAGGGTCTCCCCCGGATGCGGGGCACCCAGGATCATCGGCTGACCGACTGCGAGGATCCACAGAGCCTGCTTGTCCGACAGTTGCATGGTCGGGCGATGCTCGATGGGGTCGAACCCGTCGCCGTTCTGGGTGCACGACATCTGGACGGCGCCCTTGATGTCGGTGTCAGGTGAGTCCGAGCGGCCCGACGAAAGGTCCCGGGCCAGCAGGGCAGCCACCGCGGCCACGACCGCTGCCACAACGACTGCCAGAGCCAGCAGCAGCGCGCGACTGAAGCCACTGGGATTCTCTGGCGGTACGGCGGGCGAGAGCAGCTTGGGCACGAAGTACTCCTTGTACGTCGTGTCCTGGAGTGTTTGAGTGGCCATCTCGTTCGCGAGCAGAGCGGCAGTCTCGGGATCGTCGGCAGTGGCAGTCGTCGTCAGGTTCAGCGTGGCGCTGGGAATCTCGATCGACACCGCCCGCTCGACGTCCTTGGCGGACAAGCCCGCCTTCTGTCCCACACGCTGTGTCACCTCGGGGGAAAGCAGGTAAGTCGGAATCTGAGAGGCGACCGTTCGCAGGAAAGTGTCCGACATCGATCTCGTCGGGACCAGCCCGACCACGGACTCCGACTGGTACTCCTTCTGCTGAGTCACGATGATGACACCGGCCGGGACCAGCACCACAAGGGCGCCGACAAGTGCGGCGATCCAGTGCTGCCGTATCGCGATCAGAACACCAGCCAAGCCGGTCGGGTTCGGGTGACTCACGCTCGGCAGGCTACTGCCTGGCAGCAGATGTCGGTACCAACAGGGTTGACCCGCTCCATGCTGAGCGGATGACGAGTGAGTAGTGGGACTACTCGCGAGGAAGACAACGCCGCAGATCGCCGCTGCCGGGCGCGAAGGGGCCAGGCACTTCCCGCTCGGACACTAGGCTCATACCTGTGACCGAACTACGACAGCGAGTGGTGGTTCTCATCCCCTACTTCGAGAACCCGGCGGGGCTGGAGCGGTCGCTGGAATCGATCCGTCCCGACGAGCCGTGCGACGTCCTGGTGGTGGATGACGGCAGTACCGAGGAACCCCTGGACGAGGACGGTGCTCGTGGGCATTGCCATGTTCAGGGCCGCTTGTACGTTCTGAGGCTCGACTCGAACCAGGGCATCGAGGGCGCTCTGAACGCGGGGCTGAGGTGGATCCAAGAAGCCGGTTACGAGTTCGTCGCCCGCCTCGACTGCGGCGACCGCAACCATCCGGGACGGATCGCCCGCCAGTTGCGGTTCCTCGACCAGAATCCCGATGTTGTGCTGGTCGGTACACGAGCCGTCTACGTGGATCTCGAAGGTGTCGAGCAGTTCGTGCTGCCGCTACCTGCCGACCACGAAGACATCCTCGCCTACCTGCGCAAGAACAGCGCCTTCATGCACCCTTCCGTCATGTTCCGCACCTCGATCCTGCGGATCACCGGGCTCTACCCCACCCGTTATCCACGGGCCGAGGACTACGCCCTGTTCTGGGAGATGGCCAAAGCGGGCAGGGTTGCCAACATCCCAGAACCACTCATCGATTACGAACTCGATCCCCGCAGCTTGTCTCTGGCCGGCCGAGATGAGCAGTTGCGTTCGCGGTTGGCGATTCAGCGCCACAACAGTGACGGATCCTGGGCCGCCCGACGCGGCATCCTGCGGACCCGACTCCTGCTGGCGTTGCCCTACGAGACCGCCCTGCGGATCAAGTCGTTCCGGAACCGGCGGGATCGCTGACGGTGTCCAAGCAAGTCGACCCACCGCGGAAACCCGACGACGCGGGATCCCCGGAGGTCCCCATAGCGCCAGCCACGGCCAAGTCGTCCGCGAAAGCAGCGGGGGCCTTGGCGATCGCGGAGATGGCGGGCAAGGGCGCCTCATTCGTCATGTTCGCTCTCGCGGCCCGCGAGCTGGGGGTCGATGACTTCGGTGTCTTCTCGTGGGCCTTCGCCATCGGAATGCTGGCGAACTCCTTCGTGGTGTGGGGCTTCGACATCATTCAGGTCCGCGACGGGAGCAAGGACCCAGCTCGGGTCCCGGTGATCTTGGCGAACATCCTGGCCATGCGGGTGGTGATGGGTGCGGTCGCCCTCGCTGTCGTCATGGCCGTTACGTGGAACGACCCGGAGAGCACCCCGGCGGTCATGTTCCTCGTGACGGTGGCCTGCCTCGTCGACACGGTGAACGACTCCGTACGCGCGGCTGCGGCCGCCTATCGCAAACTCGCGATGTTCTCCAAACACCTGGTCATCCAGCGGCTGCTCACTGCGACCTTGGCCGTGGCGGCATTGCTCGCCGGTGGCGGCCTGCTGGCGTTCTCTGCCGCGTACTGCGTGGGAACCATCCTGGGGGTCGTATGGATCCTGGGGGTCGCCACTCGGATGGGCGCGCCGATCAAGTGGGGCAACCTCTCGTGGCACGACATGAAGTGGCTCCTCAAAGAGTCGAAGGTGCTGGGGATCTTCACGATCGTGAACATGGCGGTGTTCCGCATCGACACCGTCATGCTGGGCAGCCTGGGTTCCGTCGCGGAGGTCGGGTACTACGCCGTCGCGTACAAGATGTTCGAGACGGTCTTGTTCATCGTCTGGTCGGTCGCTCGGGTCGCCACACCGGAGATCGCCTCCGCCACGGTTGTCCGCCGGGCTCGGCGCACCTACGAGACAGCAGTCGCGTCGGCCCTTTCGGTCATGACGCCCTACGTGGTTGTGCTGATCCTCAGCGGGGGTGCGGTGGCCGCGTTGATCTTCGGATCCGACTACGAACAAGGCGCCGAAGCCGCGACGGCCTGGTTGGGCGTGGCGCTGATCCCGTACACCGTGCAGTACTTGTCGGGCTCCGCCGTCATCGCGCGCGGTCACAACGTGACCGTGTTGGTCGGTTCCGTGACTGCGCTGATCGTCAATGTCGGGCTGAACGTGTGGTTGATCCCCATCTACGGTGCGGCCGGAGCGGCATTCGCCACGATGGTGACCCTGCTCGCCCAGGGTGCCGTTCTGTTGGTGACTGTCTGGAAAGCATTCGCGGGGATCTCCTTGTGGCGCCCGCTCATCCATTTGCCCATCGCCGGTGCTGCCATGGTTCCGGTCCTGCTGTTGGTCGGTCCCGTCATTGTGGCGGCGCCGCTGGCGGGGCTCGTGTACGTATTGGTGTGGTTCGTAGTCGGGCGACTGGTCGACCCCGCTGCCGTGACCGGGGTGCTGGCTTTGGTCCGCCGCGAACGTGAGGAGGCAGCATGACGCGAGTGGCTGTGGTCTCCGCCTTCGCGACAATGGGCGGATCCGAGCAGTGGATCCTTGGCGTGGTGGATCACGGCGGCCCCCGGATCAGGTGGCGGTTCGTCGTCCTGCAGGATGGCCCGTTCGTCGCGGAACTCCGTGACCGCGGAATCCCGGTCGATGTGGTCCCCACCGGGGCGTCGCCGGGGCAGTTGTTCTCGTCCAGCCTGCGGATCCGCCGCCTGCTCGCCGCCGCTCCGCCACAGGTCATCGTCGGCAACGGCGCCAAGGCTCAACTGGCCGCGCTGCCTGCGGCGCGGTGGCTGCGACTCCCCGCCATATGGGTCAAGCACGACCATTCCTTCGACCGCTGGTTGGCTCGACCGCTGGGCCGCGCGGTCACCGCCGTCGTCAGCACGGCACAGGAGGTCGGGGCTCCCACCCGCCGATCGGACCTCGTGATCATCGAGCCACCCCGACCACCTGCCCCGCTGCCCAACGGCGACGCGAGCCGAATCCTGCAGGAGCATGGGTGGATTCCGGGTCGCCCTACGGTTGCCATGATCACGAGACTGGTCCCGTACAAGGGAGTCGATGTCGCCATCGAAGCTCTGACTTCGGCTCCGGATTGGCAACTCCTGGTCATCGGCGGGGAGGATGCGGCCGCACCCGGAGAGCGCAGCCGCCTGGAAGCCCTGGCCGCCGACCTGGGGCTGAGTGAACGAGTCACGTTCACCGGCCAGGTTCCTGAGGCCGGCAGAACGCTGACCGCGGTCGCGGCGCTCACTGTGCAAACCCGTCCCAGTCCGGAGCGCAACGCTCCGGATCGGGAGGGCTTCGGGATCGTCGGCATGGAGGCAATGCTCGCGGGCATCCCCGTGATCATGGCCGGTACGGGGCCCATCGCCTCCCGACTCACGACACCCGACGGCCCCGCCGGAGTTGTGGTCCCCCAGTCCGATCCCACCGCCACAGCAGCAGCACTGCGGGAACTGAGTGACCCCGTCCTGCGCCGGCGGATGGGAGAGGCAGGCAGAAGGGCCGCTGAGCAGCATCCCGGCGACAACGAGGTCGCCGCGGCGATGATCGCGGTGATCGAGGAGCTGGTCGCGTGACAACGCTGCTTCCTCTCCTGATCGCCGGGGTTCTGGCGCTGGCCATCGGTGCCGTGCTGCTGGAGCGTCCCGAGTGGGCGGTCGTGGGCTTGTGCCTCGCGTCGCCGGTGGGTCTGCTCTACATCGGGGCAGCCCAGGTCATCACCGTCGTCGCGATCGGCGTGATCGCGGTCATGATCGGGTCGCGGTGGAGTGCCGGGAAACAACCGTTCCCCCCGATCGCGCTCAGCGGCGCCATCCTGTTCTGGACCGTCACTGTCCTGCTCTCGATCGCCCTGTCGCCCTACCGCGCCGATGCGGCACTCTTCGGTCTCTGGCTGATCGTTTCCGGGCTCTTGGCGCTGTCCGTTCCCGGTATCGCCGACAGCAGTGAGCGCTTGCGCCCCATCATCTATGCCTGGCTCATCAGCGCTATCGCCATTGTCGTCGTCGGGCCGTTCATCAAGGCCCCCACACCGGCGCAGGAGGGCGAGGTATCCGCCGCCTACGGGGGGGCCGTGATCGTGGGCCGGGCAACGTCGGTGTTCGGCCAGCCGAACGAGTACGGCGTGTACTGCATGATGATGCTTCTGGTTGCCATCGCGGTGCTCGTCAGGGGAAAGGGCTGGCTGCGCTGGGTCGCACTCGCTGCTGCCGTGGCCACGGCCACCGGTCTGATCCAGTCGTACTCACGGGGCGCGTGGGTGGGCGCTATCGCCGGGCTGATCGTCTTGGTCGTGATCGACCCACGGGCCCGCAAGCCTGTCCTGGGCGGAGCACTGGCGGGCGGACTCGCCCTGACCGCCTACGCCGCGGTCGCGCCATCGGACCCAGCGGTCGAACTGGTCGTCAGCCGGTTCAACTCGATCATGAACCCGGCGTCGAACCCGGCCGATGATCGGCCGGCCATCGTGGCCGAGGGGGTGCGCCAGTTCGGCGCTTTCCCATGGTTCGGAGTTGGCCCGAACGCCTACCCCCTCGAAGGCTCTACCAGCAGATCACTGGAACAGACCGTAGGAGGATTGCACGCCCACAACACTGTGCTCACAGTCGCCGCCGAACAGGGACTCTTCGGCGTGGCAGCGATGCTGGCCATCATGGCGGTGGTGGTGGTGACGTGTGTCCCGATGCTGCCTGTCGTCATGGGGCGCAAGGGGATGGGATGGCCCAGTGAGAACGATTGGGTCGCCGCCGTGCTGGTAGGAACCATCGCGGCGCTGAGCGCCATCATGGTGTCGGGCATGGTCGACTCGCCGCTTCGCAACGCACTCATGCGTACGACACTGTGGTTCACGATCGGTGTGGCAGTCGCTGCCGGTGAGATTCTGCGCCGTGCTGCCGTGAACCCTCCCGACATACTCCAGACGGGTGACCCTCGATCACTCGAACAGAGCAATAGATCGGGCAATTCGCCCTGAGATGCCGATAGATCGCCGTCAACGCTCAAGTAGGGGCTTTGGCATTCCGATGCCTGAAATATGGGTACGGGCAGTTTCACCATGTCGCGGTTGGGGGCCGTGGTGGTGGCGTTTGCCGTCGCGCTCGCACTGTTGATGGTGCCTCAGACCACCTCTCAGGCTGTTGGTGCCGTGACGGGTTCGGGCCCTGAGTTCGGGGTTCAGTTCCACGGGACCTGGGGCGACTACGACGATTCCGAGCGGGCCACGGTCCTCGATGCATTACACAGCAACGGGGCCAGCACGGTTCGCATCGACGTGTCGTGGCGGATGCTGCAACCCGACGGCCCGGGCGCCTTCGATGAGTGGGGGACCAGCCAGGTGGAGGCGGCTATCGCCGCGGCCGAGGTCCACGGTCTGCGTCCTCTGGTGACGCTGTGGATGGCACCATCCTGGGCCACCGGATCCGATGATGAGCGGGTCCCGCCCAGCACCCCGACTGCACTCACCGCGTGGCAGGACTTCACCGCCGCGATGGTCAAGCGGTACGGCGATCGGGTCGACGCGTGGGAGATCTGGAACGAGCCCAACCACAACGACTTCATGCGAGGCGCGTCCCCGAGCACCTACGCACAGGTCCTGCGGTCAGCACATGCCGGCATCAAGAGTGTGGATCCCGCGGCCACCGTCGTGTTCGGCGGGACCCAGTACGTCGACGTCACCTGGGTCAAGAAGGTGTTCGCCGCCGGTGGAACCACGTATGACGTCATGGGTGTGCACCCCTACCAGGGGGTCTCCGACGAAGCCCCCGAACTACCCGACAACGGTTCGATGTACCGGATGGGACGGGTCCCCAAGTTGTACGCCGCGATGCGTCAGGCAGGCCACGAGTCACGCTCCATCTGGTTCACCGAGTTCGGGTGGCGCGCCAGCCCCAACCGCCCCGGAATCCCTCACTGGAAGCGGGGAGTCACCCCCAAACGTCAAGCCGCCTACCTGGTGCGGTCCCTTGCTCATGTCCGCACGTCCATGCCTTTCGTGGAGCGCATGTACTGGTACACGGACCGCGCCGACAGTTCCGACCCGAAGCGTGCCGGATACGGCCTGGTCCTGCCGGACGGATCCGCCACCCGGGCGTTGAAAGCCGCCGGCGCCTACCTCGCTTCCAGCAGCTGACGCCACTTCCTCGCCTCAGCCAGCGTCGTGTGCGCCAACGCGATGTTTGCTGGATTCTGATGCTTCCGAGGAGCAGCCAAGTTCTCAGCCAACTGCCGTAGGGCGAGCCAATGGATCAACAGGCCGATGCCCGGCAGACGCTCCGGCGAGACGGTAGCAAGGAACGACTCCAGCAGCAGGTCACGGTCGGAGCGGTGCTCCAGCGTGGACCACAGGCGTACCTCATCCGTCCCCAAGGTTCCGTTACCGACGAACTCCCAGTCGATGACCCGCACTCCCGTTGCGGCGTGCATCACGTTGGCGTTGCTGAAGTCGCCGTGGACGAGGGCATCCGCGGGTAGCAGCGCTGCTTCGGATCGGACCTGGCGGAACTCCCGCATCGGCAGCCGGCCGATCAGCGCCCGGATCACGCGCTGGGGCATGCTGCGGCGGCTCCCCTTCCAGGTGGACACCGAGGCCGGCGGCGGTGTGGTCGCGGACCGGATCTGCTGCGCGGCCGCCAAAGAGGCGGCAACGTAGTCGGGTCCCTCGGGAGATCGACTGTCGATGAACTCAGCGATCAGCCAGCCAGGACCCTGCCCGACCAGTTGCGGCACCGGAACCCCACTGTCTGCGGCCCACGAACACGCCGCGGACTCGTGTGCCAACTGGATCGCCGCGGACTGATTCTGCGCGACCGTCACCAGCACGGGGCGGGCGTGGTCAGCCGTCTGGGCCCGCCAGCGTTTCATGGGGCGGGGAGGACCGGGCTTATCGAGGGGAATCGGCGGGGGTTCCCGGAGCACCAGTGAACGCCACTCCTCGGAAGCCGCCGGTGCGGCCGACTCGGGCGATCCGGTGCCGACGATGCGGCGCACTGGCCCCAGTTGGCGCACGAAGGTAAACCATGGCGAGGGATCGTCGGCAGCCCACCATGCTCGTTCACTCCCCCAGGCCTGAACGGGACCGTGCCCGGTCGTGGTGGGGGTGCCCCGCTGCGCCAGGTAGGCCTTCTGGTCGAGGACTCCAACGACGTGGCGGACGCCGTCGACCTGGCGGCCGGGCGGGACCGATCTCCCGGTCAGCACCAGGTGGAGCGCTCGGACGACATCGATGTCGGCAGTCGAGCGAAATGTCCGAAACTGCGCCCCCCGGCGCGGGTTGAAGTCGAGCAACTTGAACTGGCCGTCGCGTTCGTCGAAGCGCCAGTCCATGTCGCACACACCCGCGTACCCGACCTTCTGGCAGAAGTCCTGTGCGATGTCCACCAAGGCGGAGTTGTACCGCGACTCCGACAGGGTCCCGACGCCGGTCGCATCCGGGTAGGCGCGCAGTTTGAGCCCGGAGAACGCGACAGCGGGGACATGGTCGTCCGTCAGTGTGGCTGCGACGTACCAGTCCTGGCTGGTGGCCTGAGGGATGAACTCCTGAATCACCAAAGGCCTGCCCGGAGTCCAGTCGGTCAACAAGCTGTCCAGTTCGGCCTCCGTCTCCACCTTGGTCGTCGCAGGGACGGCGCGTGCGACCAGCCGAGTGAACGGTTCCGGGTTCTTCACGACGAGAGGGAAGGGCGCGGTCTTGGCGAACGCGCGCACCTCGTCGCTCGTCGTCGGCGCGATGGTGCGCGGAGCCGGGGTCCCGAGGCTCTGACACAGTGCTGCCAACGCAGCCTTGTCAGCGAGCCGGTCGGGCAGATCGGGTGCGACGGTGGGCAGCAGCAAGACGTCATCGAGGTCGGCGCGTCGTCGGGCCAGCAGCACAGCGGACTCATCGTCGCCCGCGATCGCGACAGCCGCTCGGCCGACCGTCGCGCAGGCCCGTCGGATTCCGGCGACCAGTTCGTCTTCCGGTTCCTCGCCAGTCGTCGACCACTCCACGACACCTGTGACGTACTTGGAAGACGTCACAGGATGGTCGGTGTCGCGCAGCGCGACGTACACCGCGATACCCACGCGACCCAGAGTCCGGACCGTCGCCAGGGCACCGTAATCCCAGGCGTGATCGCCGATCATCAAGAGAAGGGCCGGAACGGAGGTCTCGTAGTCGACCCGGGTCATCCGAACACCTCCGTCTCGCTCATGGTGGCACGCGAGACCACGCTGTTGTCAGTCCAGAGCCCGCTTCTCGATTCGTGGCGCGATCGCCATTTCAAGGAGTCTCGGCTGGGTAACAGCCGCTGGGCGTTACTGGGCGGGAACGAGGGGCCGACCGTACCCTCGAAGGCATGGCTTCCCCGCGGCAGAACTCCACCCCACGGGGCAGCCGCGTGGTCTCCAGGGGGCCCACCAAGGCCCGACCTGAGCCCCTTCCCGAGCCCGAGAACGTCGCCGATCCGACTCGGCCGCGCCAAGTTGTGAACTATGTCATGCAGCGCCGTGCGGCCCTGCGGGGTTTGATGCGCAACGGATTGCGGGATGACCTCTGCGACGCAGACCCTATGTTGCTGCGGACTGCCAAGTACCACGGTGAACCCGCGGGTCGTCCGTGTCCCGTGTGTCAGCGTCCGGATCTGACGCAGCTGACGTACACGTTCGGCGCCGAGATGGGCGAACTGTCCGGACGGGTCCGCGCAACAGAAGAACTGAAGACGTTGGCGTACGAGTACGGCGCCTTCCGCGTGTACATCGTGGAAGTGTGCCGCCGCTGTCACTGGAACCACTTGGTGCTTTCGTACGTCCTCGGTGATGGGTGCCCGCGCACAGGCGCGGGCAGGGGCGATGGAACCCCGCGCACAGGCGCGGGCAGGGGCGATGGAACCCCGCGCACAGGCGCGGGCAGGGGCGATGGAACCCCGCGCACAGGCGCGGGCAGGAGAGGAAACACGTGATCGACTACCCACGGTCGGGACGGACCGGTGTCGGCAGGCTGATCCCGTCATGGAAGTTGGTCCTGGGGGGATTGGTCACCGTGGCGCTGATCGGCGTCGGCCTGTTCGTCCTCGCCGTCTACGTGCTCCCGGTCCCGCAGCCGAACGATGTCGCGATCGCCGAGACCACCAAAGTCATGTACGCCGACGGCAAGACCGAAGTCGGTCGCATCGGCGATGTCCGGCGCACGAGCGTGCCGCTGTCCGATGTCCCCGAAGATGTGCAGTACGCGATGCTTGCCGCCGAGGACCGGACGTTCTATGACCATGGCGGGTTCTCGCCCGAGGCGATCGGCCGGGCCGTGTGGAACAACTTCACGGGCGGCAGCACCCAAGGCGGCTCGACGATCACGCAGCAATATGTCAAGAACGCCTACCTGACCCAGGACCAGAACGTCCTGCGCAAGGCCAACGAACTGATCCTGGCCGTCAAACTGGAGACCATTGAATCCAAGGACGAGATCCTCGAGAACTACCTCAACACGATCTACTTCGGTCGGGGCGCCTACGGAATCGAGGCAGCTGCGGAGGCCTACTACCGGAAGTCGGCGGATGAGCTGACAGTCTCCGAGGGCGCCGCGCTCGCCGGACTGGTCCAATCACCGGGCAACTACGAACCGTCCTTGTTCGAAGATCGCCTGACGGAACGCTGGAACTACGTCTTGGACGGCATGGTGGAAAAGGGGTGGCTCACGCCCGCCGAACGAGCCGACATCACATTTCCCAAGTTCAAGAAGCAGGACAAGAGCAACCAACTGGCGGGCCAGAACGGATACATCCTCGAAGCTGTCAAGCGCGAGATGGTCGAGAAGGGTTGGAGCGAGGCCGAGATCGACGGTGGCGGTCTGACCATCACCACGTCCATCAAGAAGGACGCCCAAGAGGCCGCCGTTGCCGCCGTGCAGAGCGGCGGGCCGCAGTACGACACCCGCGGAGTGCGGATCGGGCTCGTTGCCGTCGAGCCGGACAGTGGTCGGATCATGGCCATCTACGGTGGTGAGGACTACCTCGACGATCAGCTCGACAACGCGCTTCAGGCCCACGCCCAGGGTGGTTCGACTTTCAAGGCCTTCGGCTTGGCTGCGGCCATCGAGAAGGGCTACACGCTCGACACGGTCTTGAACGGTAGTTCTCCGGCGACTGTCGACGGTTACACGCTGGAGAACTTCGGCAACTCGTCCTTCGGGCCCGTCAGCCTGCTCACCGCCACGACAAACTCGATCAACACCGCCTATGTGCAACTCGAGAGCGAAGTCGGGGTCAACGACACCATCGACGCCGCCGAGCGGGCCGGGCTGCCGAAGGACACCCCCGGGGTCGAGAAGAACCTCACGTTCGTGCTCGGCTCCCCGTCGCCGCGTCCCATCGACATGGCCAGCTCTTTCGCCACCTTCGCCGCCCGAGGCGTGCATCACGAGCCGACCATCTTGAAGGAGATCACCCGCAATACCGGTGAGATCGCGTATCGGTCCGACGAGAAGGGTGATCGGGTCTTCGACGAGGACACGATGGACACCGTGAACTACGCCTTGCAGTCGGTTGTCAACAGCGGCACCGCAACGCGGGCTTCGTGGGTCGGGCGACCCGTCGCGGGCAAGACCGGAACCACCGATGACAGCAAGTCCGCGTGGTTCGTGGGATACACGCCGCAGATGTCGGCGGCCGTGATGATGACCAAGGCCGACAAGAAGGGCCGCCCAGTCAGTCTGGACGGCACCGGCGGCAACTACTCGATCACGGGCGGATCGTTCCCGGCCGCCATCTGGGCGGACTTCGCGTCTGCGGCATTGGCCGACGAACCGATCGAGTACTTCACCGAACCCGGCAGCGACATGCCCACGACCACCGCCCCCGCACCCACGACTGCCCCGACGTGGGAGCCGTCGGCACCCACGGGTACGCCGACACCCAGTGGACCGTCCTCGGCGACATCCACTCCCACCACCACCCCCGAACCGACCGGGACCGGAGGTCTTGCCGTTCCGGAGCAGGAAGCTCCCGTTGATCCGGGGCTTCCACGTCAAGGAGCCGAGCAGCCAGCCGTTCCGCCACAGAACGGGCAAACACAACAGTTCCGTCGGCGTATCCCCGACTGAACCCGTCACCACCTCCCGCATCACCCGACCGCGTAGAGTCCTCCCGTGAAGTCGGTGCCGGGTAGTGGACCCGAAGGGATCCCGACCGTCGCCCCCACCCGGTCCGATCCCGCCATGGCGGCCGGTGCCGAGATCCTGGGTGGGCCGGCGGGCAGCCATAGCGCGGGTGGCGGCCTCTGGACCCCGTTGCGGATCATCGTCATCGTGGGCAGCGCCGTTTTCTGGCTCGGGTTTCTGCGCACCTACCCCTGTATCAGCAACGGTTGGTTGGATCCGGACCGCTATGAGGCGCTGTGCTACTCGGACATCCCGGTGCTGTACTCGTTGCGCGGTCTGGCCGACGGAATGGTCCCTTACCTGGAATGGCCGACGTCCGGGCACCCTCTGGAGTACCCGGTCCTGATCGGAGGCCTGCTGTGGGTGTTGGCAGCAGTCACCCGGCTGCTCACCGGCGGCGCACCGGATGCCACGGTGTTCTACGTCGTCAATGCGATCGCTTTGTTCGCCTTCTTCCTCACGGCGTTGGTCGCCACCGCGCTCACCGTTCGGGGTCGGGTCTGGGACGGGCTCATGTTGGCCGCTGCGCCGGCGATGCTCCTGGCGTCTTTGGTCAACTGGGATTGGCCCGCGGTCGCGCTGACTGCCCTGTTCCTGCTCGCCTGGTCGCGTCGGCATCCGGCCTGGGCCGGCATCGCGCTGGGGCTCGCCGTCGCGGCCAAGTTCTATCCCCTGCTTCTGCTCGGACCACTGTTCCTGTTGTGCCTGCGAGGGTGGCGGCTGCGGGACTTCGCCATCACGTTGGCCGCGACGATCGCCGCGTGGCTCGCGGTCAACGTGCCCGTCATGGTGAAGGGATTCGATGGCTGGTCGTACTTCTTCACGTTCTCGGCGGAGCGCGGCCAGGATTTCGGGTCCTTGTGGTTGGCCTTGCAGACAGCCGGATTCGGCGTTTCCGCGGAGGTCCTGAACAACGTCGCAACGGCGGCGTTCCTTATTCTGTGCGCCGCTCTGGGTGCTTTGATCCTGCTCGCGCCGCGACGCCCCCGTATCGCTCAGGTCTCATTCCTTGTGGTGGCCGCGTTCCTGGTGACGAACAAGGTCTACTCGCCGCAGTTCGTGCTGTGGCTGCTCCCACTGGCCATTCTTGCCCGACCGCGGTGGCGCGATGTCATCTGGTGGCAGTTGGCCGAGGCCGTCTATTTCGTCTCGGTGTGGTGGTACCTCGTCGGGCTGTCCGGCGAGAACAAAGGACTGCCCGAGCAGTGGTACGCGGCAGCCATCATGGTGCACATCGGGGCCACGGTGCTGTTCGCTGGGCTCGTGGTTCGCGACATTGTGTGGCCCAGTCACGACCCCGTGCGTTCCGACGGAGTCCCCGAGCACAGCGATGATCCGGGCGGAGGAGTGCTCGATGGTGTCCCCGACTGGGGCCGGCCCCCCACGCCGGCGGACCCGGTCGCGGCGGTCCCCGCCGCGGGCTCGGTTGCGAAGCCCTGACCAGTTCTGTTGCTGAGCCCAACGTGCCGGTGGGGCAGTCAGTGTGCGGGAGATGCAGTTGGGCTGTCCGCCGACCCGCTGAGATCCACCTCGTTGCCATTGACGATGGTCCGCAGGACCGTGATGTCACGGAACTGCGGCATGGGCGTCCGGAGTGGATCGCGGTCGAGGACGACGAGGTCGGCGTACTTGCCGGGGCTGATGGAACCCAGCTTGTCCTCAGCTCGGATCTGCCAGGCCGCATCGATGGTCATCGCCCGCAGGGCTTCGGGCACTGCAATCGACTCATCACTTCCGTATCTACTCCCCTGCGCTGACCTGCGGGTGATGGCTGTGTACATCAGGTGGAAGGGTTTGCTCTCGAACATGGGTTGGTCCGCGTGCAAGCTGTAGGGGATACCGGCCAAGCCGGCCGATCGCACTGGTAGCGCCATGTCAGTGCGCTGGCGACCCAGGATCGAGTCTTCCAATGCTTCGCCGTAGTAGTAGAGGTGATTGATGTGGAAACTCGGGGAGACTCCGAGGTCCCACATCCGCATGAGCTGTTTGGGGCGCATCAGGACTCCGTGCTCGATCCTGTCGCGGTAGGGGTGAAGGTCGAGTTGCCGACCGGCCGACTCGAAAGCGCGGGCGACGTCGTCCAGGGCCTGATCCCCCTGGGCGTGCACGATCAACTGCCAGCCCGCGGCGTTGTACTTCTCGATTGCTGCCGTCAGTTCGGGAACCGAGATGAGGGGCTCACCCGTGTGACCCGGTTCGAGATCCATGTCCTCGAGCGTCAGTTCCGACTTCTTGTACGGCTCCGAGAGGTACGCCGACCCGACGTACGGCGAGCCGTCGTACCACAGCTTCACGCCTAGGACGCGGAACGAGTCGTCGCCGTTGTCAGGGTTATCCGGGAGCAGTTCCGTCATCTCCGGTCGAACGTAGATGTAGTGCCGCGGGAAGGGCTCCCGGCTGGGGAACAACCCCACCCGGTTCAGGAGTTGACCGAGCAGGATGGGCTGCTCTGCGGAGAGGTTCTGCTCGAGCCAGAACATCACCTTCTGATCCGATGTCAGCCCGGCGCTGACCACGGTCGTGTTGCCGTTGGCTGCGTACTGGCGCATGGTTTCCGCGAAGCTGGCCAGTAGCTCCTTCTTCGGAGTCGCGTCCAGATAGGCCTGCTTGATCGGCTCGAATGCGGCCTGTTCCACGATCTCGCCGTTCAGACGGCCGGCCTTGTCCCGACCGTAGTAGCTGGCATCCGAAGGGTCCGGGTGTCGTCGGTGATGCCCGCGGCCTCGAGCGCGGCGGAATTGGCCCAGTAGTTGTGCAGTGTCTGGGACAAGATCACCAGAGGGTTGTCCGGGGCGATGCGATCCAGCTTCTTCCGAGTCGGAGTGCGGAGATCAGTGGTGAGGATGGGATCCAGGCCCCGACCGGCGATCCACTCACCCTTCTCGTAGTCAGGCACTGCTGCCTTGAGTGTGGCCCACACGTCTGAGTTCCGTTTGTGCGTGAACCCGGACAAGTCGATCATGCTGTGCAGGAATGCGGAGATGTCGACGTGACTGTGGGCGTCGATGAATCCGGGCATCATCGTCTTCCCGTCGAGATCGACGAGGACCGTATCGGGAGTCTGCTGTCGCAGTATCGACTCCGAGTCACCCACGGATATGACCCGGCCGTCGCGGACCAGCACTGCCTGGGCACGAGGCAGGGAGTCGTCCATGGTGAGGACGTTGCCGTTGAAGTAGATCGTCTCAGCCTGGCGCTGGTAGTCCGATCGCAGCGACACCGCGAAACCCACAAGGCCCAAGACGATGACGACTGCGACAGCGAGGGCAATGCGTTTCCACATTTTCATCAATTCCCCCGGATCTGATTCATTCCCTGGAAGTTCATCCATCCCCTTGGAAGCTTCATTCCCCGGAAGCCTCATCCCCTTGGAAGCAGTGACGGGCTGGTCCACGTCACATGCCCGATTCTAGCGATCGCAAGCGAAAGGAGTCCCCGGCGAGAGGGCTCCCTCCTGCAAGCGGGCTCCACCCGAGCCGCTCTCCTTCGCAGGCCACTTCGCCGAACCCTGATCACTGGTCCTCGGTGGCGCGCAGTAGCCGAAGGACCGGTGGATCCGGCTCAGAGCATGATGCGGTCGACCACCGGTGCCAGGACCCCATGCCAAGTTGCCCTCACCGGGAAGTGCCAGGTTCCCATCAGTTGGGCCAGGTGCACGGGTGGCCATCCCGGTGCCGGTGAACGCACGGGAGCCCGTCGCTCGGCCGTGATGGTGGGGACCGCGAGTGTGCGAGCGCCACGGGTCCTGCTGCGGGACATGATCTGATTACGCAGCATCTGTACCACTGCTTGATCGGCGTCGGGCAGCGGCAGTGGTGTGGATAGATCCCACGCGCGGTCTCCGACTGTCGCGTACAGCCCCCCGTAGGCGACAGCGCCGTCGCGCTCGACGACCAGCAGCGACACCCCGGCGAAATCGTCGCCCGCCAGTCCCCGCCAACGTTGGGTCAGGTCCTTGAGACCGGGAAGGCTCAGGCCACCGTGGGCGGCGGTGATCGCGGAGTGGACGGCGGCCAGGTCATCGACAGTGCCGGGTCGCACGGTGTACCCCGCCGCCAGTGCCTGCGAGTCGGTCCCGGGCTCACCGGGACTTGGACGGCGGGTGAGGACCACTTCGGCGAGGAAGGTCTCCGGTGCGGTGGTCATCCTGCGCCATCGCGCGGTGGCCAGGCGGTCTGCGACGAGGCGGGAATCCTGCATCGGGTCGGTGGGCCGGTGCAGAACGAGTTCCTTGCCCGCCGCTCGTTCGGAGGGATCGAACCCCCACCACTCGCGGGACGCCACCACCGGGTTCACGCGGGCAGTGAATACGCCGCGTTCCCGGAGGTGGTCGACGAGCGGGTCCAACCAGTTGGACAGGGAATACCGGGGCCGACGCCGCCCCGTCCAGTCGATGTCCGGGCCGGACTCGAACACCGCCACCGACCGCATCGGCAGCCGCGGCAGACCTCGGTAGCGGAAGAGTCCGGCTCCGATGAGGGTCTCCCCGTCGAACCACCCGACGGACTCAGTGCGGGCGGCGACGAACCCTCGACCCCAGCCCGGTGTCTGTTCCAGAGGAACGCTGGGCTGAGAAGCGATGTAGACGCGGTGTTCGGCCGCGCTGATGGTCCGGACGGACAGTGCCATGGCTCAGTCGGACAGGTCGACGACGACGGGTGCGTGGTCCGACGCGGATTTGCCTTTGCGCGCTTCCCGGTCGGAGTAGGCGTCGGTCACACGTTGGGCGACCGCAGGGGTGGCGTAGACGAGGTCGATGCGCATGCCTCGGTTCTTGGGAAACGCCAACTGCCGGTAGTCCCAGAAAGTGAACGCATGCTCGTACTTCAGCGGGCGAGGCTCGATCTCGGTGAGCCCGCCGGCCTCGAGCAGTTTGAGTCCAGCGCGTTCCTGCTCGGTCACATGAGTGCTGTCGCGGAAAGCCTCGATGTCGTAGACATCGGAGTCGGTGGGGGCGACGTTGAAGTCCCCCATGAGAGCCAGGTCGCGGTGAGCGGTCATCTCGGCGCGGGCAGTCTCGTTCAGGGCCCCCAGCCAGCGGAGTTTGTATTGGTAGTGCTCGTGGTCGACCGTGCGACCGTTCGGGATGTACAGACTCCAAATCCGCAGCCCACCGCAGGTCGCGGCGATGGCCCGGGGTTCGATCTTGCCCTCCCATTCGGGCTGCTCCGCCAAGTTGTCCCGGACATCAGTCAGACCCGACGCGACTCACGATGGCCACACCGTTCCACGCTCCGGAACCCAATGCCACCGACTCGTACCCGAGTCCGGAGAACACGAGATCGGGGAAGTCTGCGGTGGCGCACTTGGTCTCCTGGATGCACAGCACGTCCGGTTGGGCGCTGGCCATCCAGGTGGTGAGGTGCTCCAGTCGGCGGTTCACGGAGTTGATGTTCCAGGTGGCGATGCGCACCTGAGGGAGTCTACGTCGGCCCGGCATTTCCCCGATGTCGCCGTATCCGGCGGGAGCGCGGCACCCGGTGGCGGGATGACGTCCGGCTGTGCGCGAGCTCCGCCGTCGGGGGAGGGGCGAGTCCGATACCGAAAGGTGATGCACTCCTGGGCGCCGGACGTCCTCCGCTGGGAACGTGATTTCCGCGCAGCGGGGGGCAGCGGCTACCCTGGGGAAACTTCCCGCCGGGCATCAGCACCGGTTCCACCGGCTGGCGTCGGTCGGGGAGGCGCAGAGACCCTCCTGCCATGGAACGTCCATGGCCGTCCGAGTCCGAAGGAGGCAGGTGTGAACGCGCGCAAATACGAGGTCATGGTGATCCTCGCTCCCGATCTGGAGGAGCGCACCGTGCAGCCCACTCTCGACACGTTCTTGAACGTGATCCGTCACGGTGGGGGCGAGGTGGCCAACATCGATGTCTGGGGCCGGCGCCGCATGGCCTACGAGATCAACAAGCAGTCCGACGGCATCTACGCGGTGCTCGACGTGACGTGCACCCCGGACGCTGTCAAGGAACTCGACCGTCAACTCAGCCTCAACGAATCGGTGCTGCGCACCAAAGTCGTCCGCCCGGAAGCGAAGTAGGGAACATGGCAGCTGGAGATACCACCATCACTGTTGTCGGCAACATGGTTGCCGACCCGGAACTGCGGTTCACGCCCTCCGGTGCGGCGGTCGCGTCGTTCCGAATCGCTTCGACTCCTCGGTTCTTCGACAAGAACGCCAACGAGTGGAAGGACGGCGACTCGCTGTTCTTGACGTGCAACGTGTGGCGCCAATACGCCGAGAACGTCGCGGAATCCCTCAGCAAGGGCATGCGGGTGATCGTCACCGGACGGCTCAAGCAGCGTTCCTATGAGACGCGTGAGGGCGAGAAGCGCACCGTGTTCGAGGTCGAGGTCGACGATGTCGGCCCGGCACTGCGCAACGCGACCGCCAAGGTCAACCGCATTTCCCGTGAGGGCGGATTCTCCAGCGGTGGCAACAGCGGTGGGGGAGGCTTCGGCGCAGCAGCCGATGACCCGTGGGCGTCCGCTCCCGCATCCGACACTCCCCCCTCTGACCCCTTCTGACCGACCCCCCTTCTGACCGACTCGCGTCCGACCGACCTGTCCTCGTCCGACCGTAGTCGTCCGACCGAGGACCCAACCCCCACTCAACCTGACCCCCCTCAGGTTCCCAACTTCCCGGCCCTGTGTGCCGGGCTGACAGGAGAACACCAATGACGAAGCAGATTGTGCGCCCCGTGCGCAAGAAGCCGTGCCAGTTCTGCTCGGAGAAAGCCCCCTACATCGACTACAAGGACACGTCGCTGTTGCGCAAGTTCATCTCCGATCGTGGCAAGATCCGGGCCCGCCGGGTCACCGGCAACTGCAGCCAGCACCAGCGAGAGATCGCGACGGCCGTCAAGAACGCCCGCGAGATGGCGCTGCTCCCCTACACCTCGACCGCCCGCTGACAGGAGACGGAATCATGAAACTGATCCTGACTCGTGAGATTTCCAACCTCGGCTCCCCCGGTGACGTCGTCGAGGTCAAGGACGGATACGGACGCAACTACCTCGTGCCGCAGGGCCACGCGATCGCGTGGACCCGTGGAGCCGAGAAGCAGATCGCGCAGATCAAGCGCTCGCGCGAAGTACGGGAGGTGCGCGATCTCGGTCACGCCAGACGAACTCAAGACCGAACTCGAGGCGTTGTCCGTGACCGTGCCCGCCAAGGCCGGGGACACCGGGCAGCTGTTCGGATCGGTCAGCGCGAAGGACATCGCTCAGGCGATCAAGGCAGCCGGTGGCCCCGATCTCGATCGCCAGCGGTTGCAGATCGATCACCCGATCAAGCACATCGGGGAGCATCAAGTCACGGTGGTCCTTCATCCCGAGGTCAGCGCGACCGTCACTGTGTCGGTCATCTCTGCTTGAGTCCGCGGCAGTTCGTTCCTGAGCGACGTCGGTCGGTGCGTGGCGCAACTGGTCAGCGCTGGCGCAGAAGCGGCTCCTCAACGGAGCGCGCGCTCCGCACCGGTTTGTGGCGCTCCCGCGCCAGGTGCTGGGCCTCTTCAGTTCGCGGGCGGGCGGAGGCCCGATGGGGGTCAGGCCGGACGTCGGGTCCCGAAGAGCGCCAGTAGACCGAGGACGAAGTAGACGCCAGCGGCGACGTATCGAGAACCCGATGCCCATGCGGGCCCCGTTCCGCGTACCGAGAGTTTCTGGGCGATCGTTCCGGCCAAGAGGGCGTAGAGCGAGTCACCGATCAGGGCCAGCAGCACGAAGATGGTGCCGAGAATCAGGATCTGGATCCCGACGGCTCCGGACTCGGCATCGATGAACTGTGGCAGAAAGGCGACGAAGAACAACGCCGTCTTCGGATTCAGCGCAGCGACCCAGACACCTTGCATGAGGATCCGGCGATGCGGGACCCGGGTCGCGATCTGATCCTGCCACTCAGGTCGGCTGCGCAGTCGCGCGATACCCAACCAGATCAGATAGCAGCCGCCCGCGATGCGGATGATGTCGAAGGCGGTGGCCGAGGCGGCGACCACGGCAGCCAGTCCCACCGCAGCCAACAGGACCTGACAGAAGTTCCCGATCCCGACCCCGAGCACCGATACCAAGCCGGCCGTTCGCCCTTGGTCGACGCTGCGCGCCACCACGTAGAGGACCCCGGGCCCTGGGATGGCAACAAGCGTCAACGCAGCGCCGAGGAACAGCCACATCTGAGTGGTATCCACGAGCTCGACCGTAGCGGGCTGAGTTGCCGATCAGGAACGGACCGCGACGGCAGCGCGGGCTGCTTGCGCCGCCTGCTCGCCATACCCGAGTCCGAACATCGCTGCATGCACCAGCAGTGGGAACACCTGGTGTAGCGGAATGCGCCGGACCCAGTCCGAGGGCAGGGGTCGCGTGGCCGAGTACGAGGCGATGATGCCTTCCAAGTGCGGAGCCCCGAACAGGTGCAGCATGGCCAGGTCCGTCTCCGGGTGGCCGCCGCAGGCCGCCGGGTCGATGAGGAGCGTCCCCTCGGACTGCCACATGACATTGCCCGACCACAGGTCACCGTGGATCGGTGCTGGCGCGAGAGCCGGTCCGGCCACCTCGGGGTGACGCAGCAAGGCGTCGCACAGGTCGTCGATCGCGGCGGTCATCCGCGAGTCCACCCCACCGTTCGCGGTGGCCGCTGCCAGGGCGGGCTGCAACCGGTCGTGTACGTAGTGCTCGGGCCAGGACTCGTGTTCACCGAAAGGCACCCGTACCTTGCCGACCCACCCGAACGCCGGGTTGCCCGCCCCTGGTGGGGCGACTCCGAATGTGGGGGCGGTGGTCTGGTGCAGCCTGGCGAGCATCTGCCCACACGCGGCCGCCGCGGCTCGCGAGGGACTCGAGGCATCCACCCAGCGCAGCACCAGCACGTCGGGTCCCACGGCGAGGACCTCGCGGTGTCGCGGCCCCGGAGCGCGCCAACCAGGTCAGCCCGGCAGCCTCCACCTCCGCCATCCCGACGGCGCCGGCGGGAGTTCGTTTCGACGAACGCCGATGATCCGTCGACCAGTTCGGCCCGCCAGGCTCGGCAGGTGTCACCACCGCCGATGGGCCGCACACTTCGCGCCCGCACGCCCAAGGTCGCGAGGTCGGGCCCTTCGGTCATGACCGAAGTTCAGCGGCCACGAACTGTACGACGCCGTCGGCGGCGCGCTCGATCATCGCGAGCACATCGTGGAATCCGTCAGCTCCGCCGTAGTACGGGTCAGGGACATCGGCGTTCGCCGATGCTTCGGGATCGAACGAGCGCAGCATGCGCACGTGTTCGATCGGCACGTCGTGCCGCTCGGCGAGTTCGAGCAGGGCGTCGTAGTTGTCCCGGTCCATGGCCAGGACGAGGTCCGAACGCTCGAGCCATTCGGGCTGGAATCGGCGGGCGCTGTGGCGGAGGTCGTAGCCTGCGGCCGCCAGCGTCGCGAGCGCCCGTGGGTCGGCATCGGCTCCGACGTGCCAGCCGCCGGTTCCCGCGGAGTCGACCACGACGTCCGCACCCAGACCCGCGTCGTCGAACCGGCGCCGCAGGACAGCTTCGGCCATCGGCGATCGGCAGATGTTTCCGAGACAGACAGCGGTGATCAGGTAGGGCACCGTCCGACCGTACCCCTGCAGTGGGCGACAATCTGGAGGTGCTGCGTACCACCGTCCTGCTCACCTGTGCCGCGCTGACCTTGACCGCATGCGGAGGAACCCCGGCCCCCGAGACACCGCCGGTCGACGCGACGACCATGGCCGATCAGCCCGAGAACCCGGTGGTGGTCGAGAACAACCGGCCGGGCGACCCCTCCTGGCGGCAGGCGATCCGGCGGGCCGATGACCCCGATGCCCTGTCCGCGTATGCCGACAGGTCATCGATCGATCCGGGCGAACGGGTCCAACTCTTCGTCTCCACCACGGCCGACCGTTACGACGTGACGGCCTATCGGGTCGGCTGGTATTCCGGCGACAAAGCCCGCAAGGTGTGGGAATCCGGCGCCCAGCGGGGTCAGAGCCAGACGGGCGAGGGCTTCATCGCGGCGACCTCGACGCCATACGCGCAGTGGCAACCGTCTGTGGACATCGAGACGGCAGACTGGATCCCGGGCATGTATCTACTGCGGTTGGTGGGGGACAACGGCGCGGAGTGGCTCGTCCCCTTGGTGGTGCGCTCACCAGACGCGCAAGGTCGCATCGTCTTCATCATGAGTGACCTCACGTGGCAGGCGTACAACATGTGGGGAGGACGGTCCGCGTACACCGGTCCGGGGGGTTTCGCTGACCGGTCGCGGGCGGTGTCGTTCTCGCGGCCCTACCTGAACGGCTCCGGGACGGGCAAGTACCTCGGCTATGAGCATCCGGTCGTGGTGTTGGCCGAGCGGCTCGGGATTCCCGTGTCCTACGTCGCAGCCACGGACCTCGCCGATGGTGCGGAGGAACCGTTGCGAGGCGCCGAAGGTGTCGTGTCGTTGGGGCACAACGAGTACTGGACCCGTCCGGAGCGCGATGCGGTGACCCGCGCCCGTGATGCCGGCGCCGACCTGGCCTTCCTGGGCGCCAACACGATGTACTGGCGGGTGCGGGTCGAGAAGGGTCCGCAAGACCTACCGCTGGAGGTCGTGTACAAGTCGGCCGCCGAGGACCCCGAGTCCGGTGATCAGTCGACGGCTCGGTTCCGCGACGACCCGGGCGCCGAGGCCGAGCGGTCGCTGGTCGGCATGGACTACGAGTGCTTCCCAGCCACAGGGGAGTACACGATCGCCGATCGCGGATTCTTCCTCTTCGATGGCGCAGACACCTCGCGCACGTACTCGGGCTTGGTGGACATCGAGGTCGACCGCGCCTACCCCCTGCCGGGCACGCCCAAGAACCTGCAGATCGTGGCCAACAGTCCGACCGACTGCGGTGGTGTGTCGACCGTCAGCAACTCGACCTACTACAGCACCGATTCCGGTGCCGGCGTGTTCGCCGTCGGGACGATGGGGTGGGTCCTGCGGGCCCTGCGCGGTGGCGCCCCCGGGCCGACGACCCAGTTCGCCGAGAAGGTGACGTCCAATCTGTTGCTCGAGATGATGCGCGGACCCATGGGGGAGGGCCACCCCGCCAACGGCAACATCAAGCAGTTCGATCTGCCGACGACGAACACGACCGGCGCCGCCTGACCCAGCGTCGAATCCTGCGCTGACCATGTTCCCGCCTGACTCGGTGCCGCACCCGGCGCTGACGATGATCCAGCCCGACTCGGACCTCTCCCGGGGCTGACGACGGACCGGAACGAGGCCTGCGGTTGGTGCTTGACGTAATGCGGGGATTCACTTGTTCACAATTCGTCCATCCGAGTCAGTGGGGCGGTTCACCGCCAGGATTACTTGGTGATCCACAGGCCGTGGATCAAGGATTCCCTGGTCAGAGGGTGTGTCGTGATTCAGATCACAGCTATTTCCCCAGGCAATCCACACATCTGTGGACGACGACTACTCACGCTGTCCACATCACTATCCACAGGTGGCGGATTATCACGATGGACAGTGCTTCACCTCGCACCTAGCGTCGGTCACGCCTGGTTCGCAGGGGTGTGGAACAGGCCGGTGACTCGGCGGTGTCGACCTGGAGGGGGCATCGCAGACGGGCCACGTTGGTGGGGGGCTACCGCCGGTGGGCGGCGGCGGCACGGGTGGGACAACCGCCGCCGCCCCCGCCGAGCCGGCGGGACTGTCGGACCGCTCCGGTACAGGTAGTTCCACACAAGGCCGACCAAGGCAACGGCAGTCCGCTGATCAGGCAGATCAGCGTCGGCGAAGCGGTTCGGCCGGGACGACGACGTGGGACGACGGGCGACGACGGGCGACGACGGGAAGGTGGCGACGATGACCATTGCGGAGTACCCGCCCCCACCGTCCGACATGCCAGTCGTCACCCAGGCGCCCTCGGACCGCACCCCGCCGCAAGACATCGCCGCCGAACAGTCCGTCCTGGGTGGCATGTTGCTGAGCAAGGATGCCGTCGCGGATGTCGTCGAGATAATCCGCCAGGCGGACTTCTACCGCCCGGCGCACCAGATCATCTTCGCGGCCATCACCGACCTGTTCACGCGCGGCGAACCCGCTGATGCGATCACCGTGGCGCACTGGCTCACCGAGTCCGGCGATCTGAACCGGATCGGCGGCGCCACCTACCTCCACACGCTCGTCGCCTCGGTCCCGACCGCCGCGAACGCCGGCTACTACGCCGAGATCGTGCGCGACACCGCCGTGCGGCGCCGTCTCGTCGATGCCGGGACTCGAATCACCCAGTGGGCGTATGCCGGTGAGGGCGACGTGGACATGGTCGTCGACCGGGCCCAGGCCGAGGTCTTCGACGTCACCAGCCTGCGCACCGCCGAGGACTTTCTGCCGCTCGCCGACATCATGGACGGCGCCGTCACCGAGATCGAAGCAATCGCCTCGCGGGGGGGCGAGATGGTCGGGGTACCGACCGGCTTCATCGACCTTGACCGGCTCACCAACGGTCTGCACGCCGGGCAGTTGATCATCGTGGCCGCGCGACCCGCCATCGGCAAGGCACTCGCGCTCGACACGGCCATCCCCACCCCTGACGGCTGGACCGTCATGGAGGATCTCGCTGTCGGTGATCGCGTCCTGGGCCCCGACGGCCGCCCCACCACGGTGATCGCAGCCACCGACACGATGACCGACCGAGACTGTTTCCGGGTGGAGTTCTCCGATGGCTCATCCGTCGTCGCGGACGCTGATCACCAGTGGCAGGTCACCCTGTCCGCGGGGGGCCGCGCGCTGGTACGCACCACTCGCGAACTCGGGGCGTGGTTGAACCGCTGCGACGGCGCTGACCTGCCGTTGTTGCCAGGTGTCACCGGGCTCGACCTGCCGCCGCGTGATCTTCCCATCGACCCCTACGCCCTCGGAGTGTGGTTGGCGGCCGGAGACAACCCCGACTTCCGGCTCGACCCCGAGATTGACATGTGGCTGGAGGGCCGCAACACCAATCTGGACGAGGTCAGTGGCCGGGCCGAGCGCGCCGGCGTGTCCATCCGGGGTTTCGTCCCCCGCAGTTACCTGCGTGCCTCACTGAGGCAACGCCGCGAACTGCTGGCCGGACTGCTCGATGTCGCCGGCGATGTCGACGAATCAGGCACCATCGAGATCCCGGTCGGTTCGCGGCCCATGGCCACCGACCTACATGAACTGCTGGCCACTCTCGGAATCTCGGCAGCCGTCACCACCGGGCCGGGTCGGGGTGGCCAGGCACAACCGACCGTCCTGCTCACCTTCACCTGTGACGAGCCGGTCTTCATGCTGCACCGCAAGGATCTGCTCCACAAGGAGCGATGGGGCCGCTATGCCCACGGACCTGCACAACAGCGCTTCATGACCGCGATCAGTCCCGTAACGTCTGTGCCCGTGAGGTGCATCGAAGTCGACAATGACTCGCATCTCTTCCTGGCCGGCCGAGCCATGGTCCCCACCCACAACTCGACATTGGGCCTGGACATCGCGCGTTCGGCCTCCGTCAAGCACGGTCTGGCCAGTGTCATCTTCAGCCTCGAGATGAGCCGCAACGAGATCGTGATGCGGTTGCTCAGCGCCGAAGCGCAGGTGCCCTTGCACAACATGCGGTCGGGCAAGATGCATGATCCGGAATGGCGCAAGATCGCCAGCCGCCAAGGCGTTCTGCACGAGGCACCGCTATTCGTGGACGACTCGCCCAACATGACCATGACCGAGATTCGGGCGAAGTGCCGCCGACTCAAGCAGCGCCACGACCTGCGCCTCGTGATCGTCGACTACATGCAGTTGATGTCCTCCGGCAAGAAAGTCGAATCCCGCCAGCAGGAAGTCAGCGAGTTCTCGCGCTCGTTGAAGCTCCTGGCCAAGGAACTCGAAGTCCCGGTCATCGCGATCAGTCAGTTGAACCGCGGACCCGAGACCCGCAACGACAAGAAGCCGATGCTGTCCGACCTGCGCGAATCCGGGTGCCTCACTGCTGCCACTCGCGTCATGCGCGCCGACACCGGAGCTGAGGTCACCTTGGGCGAGTTGTATCGCACCGGGGCGCGGGACATCCCCGTGTGGGCTCTGGACGACTCCTTGCGTTATCGCCCGCGCACCATGACCCATGTCTTCCCGACGGGACACCGAGAGGTGTACCGCATTCACACCGCCACCGGCCGCACCGTCGAGGCCACCGCCAACCACCCGCTACTGACACATTCCGGCTGGACCGACGTCGCCGAACTGGTACCGGGTACACGCATCGGCACCGTGCGTCATGTGCCCGCCCCCCGCACGACCACTCCCATGGACACCGATGAGCTGATCCTGCTCGGACATCTACTCGGCAGTGGATCCATCCGGACAGCTGCAGATATCGAGTACCGCAGCGCCAGTGCCACCAACATCGCCATCGTGGCTGACGCCGTCCAGCGCCGATTCGGCGTGCGAGCGGGCCGTTCGGACGATCATCGGATCTCTGCGCTCCACCTGTCTCCTCCCACCGATTCCCACGAGGACCCGGTGCGTGAGTGGCGCGACCAGATGCTGCCCGCCGCCGCGGACACCGTTGTTCCGGCTCCGGTGTTCGCCGCCCCCAAGGGCCAGGTTGCGATCTTCCTGCGCCACCTGTGGGCGGCCGGCGGCGTCATTGCCCGCCATCCCGCGGGCGGAAGGGGTGTCGTTCAGTTCGTGACCGGCTCGCGGCGCCTCGCCGAAGACGTCAGTCGGCTGCTTCTGCGGTTCGGCCTCGCTGCCGGAGTCACGCCGCTGTCCGTGGCCGATGGCCTCGTGTTCCGTGTCCTGATCGATGACCCCGCTGACCAGAAGGTCTTCCTGCGCCGGATCGGCGGTATCGGCCTCTTGGCTCGGCCGGCGGCTGAGTTCCTCGGCGCGCTGGAGGCGCAACCCCGCGGCCATTCCTCCGACCCAGCCAATGGCCCGTCCAACGACGCGACCAAAGAACTGTGGCGCGAGGTTCGTGAGGTACTCGCCGGTGCCGACCTGACCGGGCTCGAGCAGCAGTTCGCGACAGTGGCGATCGACGAACGCATCGTTCACCCCGAGATGGACCCCGAGCTCGTCGACCGCTACGCAGAGGACGTCACCCTGCCCGACTCACAGGCGCGGCATCTGCAGCGGCTGGCGCGGGTCTTCGACTCCGAGGAGATGGAGTTGGTGGCCACCAACGACATTCTGTGGGACGAGGTCACGGACATCGAGTACATCGGCTGGCAGGACGTCTTCGACGCCACCGTGTTGGGCAGTCACAACTTCATCGCCGATGGCGTCGCCGTGCACAACAGCCTCGAACAGGATGCCGACATGGTGGTCCTCATCCACCGCGAAGATGCCTACGACAAGGACAGCAGTCGCCTCGGCGAGGCCGACCTCATCGTCGCGAAGCATCGCAACGGCCCTACTGACACGATCACCGTTGCCTTCCAAGGCCACTACAGCCGTTTTGTTGATATGGCTCGCGAGTAGGCACTGTTGTCGGATCTCATGTCAGATGCTCAAATCTCAAACCGAGGCGCTCACTGAATGCTCAGGTAGACACTCACTACGGGGAGTGTCTGGGGGCGCTTGGACGTGAGCGGCGTCCAGGACTCGGGTTCGTTATGTGTGGGCTGGGTCGCCTGACAGTGCGGTGAGGGCGTCCGCACCAACTGGTTCGGTGGGCAGCATGGGGATGGCTGCTAGGCGTTGAGCCAGTTCGGTGATTCGCAGGTATTGGCCGAGTTCCTGGTGGGCTCGTTGCTGCAGCAGTGGCGATTCTGGGTTGGCCGCGGCGATCGAGTTGTTGATGATCCAGGCCCAAGGGTGGATTCCGGCCCGAAGCAGGTCAATCTGAAGGTGCTCGGCTTCGGTGACGGGGGTGGGTTCTGGAGTGGTGACGATGAGGACCTTGGTGAGGTCGGGGTCCTGCAGCAGCATCAAAGGGGTGTGCAACGACAGGTTGTCTCCTGCCTGTCGAACCATGTCTCGGTGGTAGGCGCCTGCGGTGTCGAGGAGGAGGAGTGTGTGGCCGGTCGGCGCTGTGTCCACCACCACGAAGCGGCGTCGGCCTTCGAGGACGATGCGGGAGAACTGCTGGAATACGGCGATCTCCTCGGTACAGGGGGACAGGAGGTCTTCTGCGAGGTGGGCTTTGCCGTCGGCGTCGAGATTCTTGCCTTTGGTGGCCATGACGCGTTGGCGGTATTCGGTGGTGGCTTGTTCGGGGTCGACGCGGGTGACCCGGAGGTGTTCGACGCTGTCGGGCAGCACATCGGTGAGGTGGGCCGCAGGGTCGGTGGTGGTGAGGTGAACGTCGTGGCCGCGCGCGGCGAGGGCGACCGCGATTGCGGCTGCAACCGTGGTCTTGCCGACCCCACCCTTGCCCATACACATGATCAGTCCGTGGCCTTGCTGCTCCAGCGAGTCGATGAGGTTGCCCATGCGGTAGCGCTGGAGTGCCATCTACGGGCTCGACTGGGGTGCCGGTTACGGTGTCTTCACTGAGCAGAACCCGGAGCGCGGGGAGTCCGACGACGTTGTCTGGACGCAGGGGGATCAGGTCGCGGGGAAGGTCGGCGACATGCCCGGACATCGCGGCCAATGCGTGGTGCTCCCGCCGGCGAATCGCCTGGTCGAGGGCTGGGGATTCGACGCTGTCGGGGAGGATCGCGTTGACGACGACGTTCGATGCGGTGATCCCGATGTCGGCGAGTTCCCGGTAGGTGCGAGACAGTTCCTGCAGCGCTGAAGGTTGGGCGCGCGTGACGAGGATGAGGCGTGTCTGCTTCAGGTCTTGAAGGGTGGCGACTGCCTCGGCGTACTGGGTGCGTTGTTGGTCGAGTCCAGCCAGGGGCCCCAGGCAGGAGGCGTCTCCCTTGCCGTCGTCAAGGAACCCGGTCCAGGAGCCGGGAAGTTGCAGCAGCCGGATGGTATGACCGGTCGGGGCGGTGTCGAAGATGATGTGGTCGTACCGCTGGTAGGCGGCATCGTTGGTCAGCAGGGCGGTGAACTCGTTGAAGGCAGCGACCTCCGTGGTGCACGAGCCAGACAGTTGTTCGGTGATCGCCGCGATCTCAGGAGCGGGCAGCAGGTCCCGGACGGGGTCGATGATGCTGTTGCGGTAGGCGTCCGCCGCCTGCTCCGGGTCGATTTCCAGCGCGTCGAGTCCCGGTACTTCGGGGACTGGGGTGATGGTGTTGCCGATGGTGACGCCGAACACCTGGGCGATGTTCGATGCGGGGTCGGTGCTGACCAGGAGGACGCGGCATGTCGGGGTGGCGAGGGCCACGGCGGTGGCGCTGGCGATGGAGGTCTTGCCCACCCCACCCTTGCCGGTGAAGAACAAGTAGCGGGGTGGGCTGGTGAGGAAGCGCATTAGCAGCATCCGCCGCTGCCGCAGCAGGAGTCACCTTCTGAGTCGTTGAGCAGCGTCAATGAGCTTGAGGTGGGAGTCGCTGCGATCTCGGCGTAGCGTTCGAGGTCACTGCGACTGGGATAGGTTCCCGTGAGCACAGTTACTCCGTTGACCGTTGTCAGGGGTAATCCGGCTGATCCAGCGACCTGCAGGAACCCTTTTACCGTGTCGCTGGAGGCGAATGCCAGGGGGTTGTTGGCGAGGTTGTGCCGTTCGATGTCAACGCCGCGGCCTTGAAGCGCGTTCAGGTCAGCGGTGAACTCCACCAAGGCTTCGTCGACGTCCGGCCCGCATACCCCGGTGTTGCAGCACAACGCAGGCTCGTAGACGCGAATGACGGGCGTTGCGGCCCGGGGTTCCCCCCGGGCTTGACCGCCCGGATGGCCGCTGATCGGATCACACCGTCCAGGCTGGTGAGCGCGTCATTGACGTCCAACCCTGCGGGCACTTCGGATTCGGGTACGTCGTTCACAAGTCCCTCCAGGGCGGCCCGGTCGAAGACCTTCGTCGGGTCCACCGACACTGCTGTGAATCCGGCATCGGTCAGCCCGGAGACACAGTCGGTCTCGGTGAGGGCGCCGCTGATGCAGCCGGTCCACAGGGCGGTGATGCTGGCGAGTTCATCGGGTAGGGGACGGCTGAGCACCACGTCGGAGACGGCCAGGCGGCCTCCGGGTCGTAGCACGCGGAAGGCTTCTGTGAAGACTCGACTCTTGTCCCCCGACAGGTTGATCACGCAGTTGGAGATGATCACGTCGACGGAGTTGTCGGGCAGGGGGATGTCCTCGATGTGTCCTTTCAGGAACTCAACGTTGGAGATGTCGGCCTTCGCCTGATTTCGTCGGGCGAGGTCCAGCATCTCGTCGGTCATGTCCAGGCCGTAGGCCTTGCCGGTGGGGCCGACGCGTTGCGCTGACAGCAGTACGTCGATACCCCCGCCCGAGCCCAGGTCGAGGACGGTCTCGCCGGGCTTGAAGTCGGCAAGAGCGGTGGGGTTGCCGCAGCCCAGCGAGGCGATGATCGCTTCTTCGGGGAGTAGCGATTTCACGGACTCGTCGTACTGTGACCCGCCGAAGACCTGTGAGTCGTCCAACGGCGCCGAACAGCAGGTGGCCGATTGCGCGGCTGCGGCGTACCGCTCTCGCACTGTTTCACGGACCTGCTCTACCGAGGTGTCATTCATGAGTGTTGTCCTTCTGGGCGTTGCTATCCACGGGGTACGGCTATGACGTTGCTGCCGGAGGGGCGATCTCTGCGATCAGGGTTTCGACGCGGGTGCGGATCTCGTCGCGGATGGGGCGAACGGCAGCAACGCCTTGGCCGGCGGGATCCTGCAGGCTCCAGTCCTCGTATCGCTTGCCGGGGAAGATGGGGCAGGCATCGCCGCATCCCATGGTGATCACCACGTCGGACTCTTTGACCGCTTCGGTCGTGAGTACCTTCGGCACCTCGGCGGAGATGTCGATGCCTTCTTCCGCCAGAGCCTCAACGACTGCGGGGTTGACTGTGTCGGCGGGTGCTGACCCTGCGGAACGAACTTCGACGCGGTCACCGGCCAGGTGGGTGAGGTAGGCGGCGGCCATCTGGGAGCGGCCTGCGTTGTGGACGCAGACGAACAACACGGACGGTTTGCTGGCGGTCATGCTTTCTCCATCTGGGGGGTGGGGGTGAACAGGCGGTTGCGTAGCCACAGCGAGACGTAGACAAGGGCGACGAGGGCGGGCACCTCGATCAGGGGGCCGATGGTTCCGGCGAGGGCTTCCCCGCTGGTGACACCCCACACGCCGATGCAGACGGCGATGGCGAGCTCGAAGTTGTTTCCGGCTGCCGTGAACGCCATGGTGGCGGTCTTCGGATAGTCCAAGCCGATGGCCCGCGAAGCGAAGAACGCGGTGAACCACATGATCGCGAAGTACACCAACAAGGGGATGGCGATCCGGATGACCGCCAGCGGTTCGGAAGTGATGCGTTGCCCCTGCAGGGCGAACATGACCACGATGGTGAACAGCAGCCCGTACAGGGCAATCGGTGAGATGCGGGGCAGGAACTTGTCGTCGTACCAAGCGCTGCCCTTGCGGGCGATGCCGACTCGGCGGGTCAGGTATCCGGCGACGAGAGGAATCCCCAGGAAGATCAGGACGCTTTTGGTTAT
This sequence comes from Candidatus Nanopelagicales bacterium, assembly GCA_037045355.1. NCBI lineage: Bacteria > Bacillati > Actinomycetota > Actinomycetes > Candidatus Nanopelagicales > Candidatus Nanopelagicales bacterium. Next base: position 153,588 of record JBAOHO010000012.1, read on the forward strand.
CGACCACGTAGAGAACTGGGCGTCCGCGGTCTGCCAGCCGAGCCACCCAGGCAGGATCTGAAGATAGAACAGGCCAAGTGCGCTGTAGGCGACGATCTGGAACAGCGAGTTGATCGCCACCAGCAGCGCTGCCGCCTCCCGGTCTCCGCAGGCAAGGTCGTTCCAGATCAACACCATCGCGATGCAACGGGCCAGCCCCACGACAATCAGTCCAGTGCGGAACTCCGGCTGGTCGGAGAGGAAGGTCCAAGCGAGGATGAACATCAGCGCCGGTCCGATGATCCAGTTCAACAGCAGTGAGAGGCCGAGCAGGTTCCGGTCGCCGGTGATGTGACCGATCTCCTCGTAGCGGACCTTTGCCAACACCGGGTACATCATGGCCAGCAGACCCACCGCGATCGGGATGCTCGTGCCCTCGATCTCTCCGGACCCCAGGACGTCCTGGACACCGGGCCACAGCCTTCCCAGGAGCAGGCCCGCGACCATCGCCGCGCCAATCCACAAAGGCAGCCACCGGTCCAGCAGGGACAGACGCTGCAACACCGCTGTCTCCAGGACGTCGGTCTGCTGGCTTGCGCTCATGGACCCTCACTCGCATCGATGCTTGTCAATACGCACGGTACGCCCCTATATTTACAGCAGTCAATACGCCGCTCGGAAGGGGTCGTTCACGATGGCAAACGCAGCCGCGACGGCTTCCACGGTCGATGTATCAGCCTGCTGCGCCAGCGGACTCACGACGCCCATCGACCGCGCCGATGCCGAGAACCTCGCCAAGATCCTCAAGGCTGTCGCGGAACCCGCCCGACTCCAGTTACTCGCGCTCATCCGTTCAGCAGGTGAGCGCTGCGCGTGTGACCTCACTGAACCGATTGGGCTCTCGCAACCCACCGTCAGCCACCACCTGAAGGTGCTCACCGACGCGGGGCTCATCACCCGCGAACAACGCGGCCAGTGGGCGTGGTTCAGAGCCAACGAAGCGCGGATCGGCGAACTCGCGAAACTCTTTGCCTGAAGGTGCGCGACATGACCGACACCATCCTGACCGCGTCATCCATCATCACGATGGACGACGCCCACCCACGAGCCGAGGCGATCGCCTTCGACAGCGACACGGGGCTGATCACCGTGGTGGGCACAGTGGCGCAGTGCCGGGAACACGCCCCCGGGGTCGCGGTCACCGATCTCGGCGGCACCGTCTTGATGCCAGGCTTCATCGAGGCCCACAGCCATCCGGTGTTGGCGGGATTGCTCACCCAGGACCCGGTGCACTGGATCGCGCCATCCAACGGCTACCCGACCTTCGCGGACGTCGCGGGACTGTGGCACACGATCGACAAGGAGACCAGCCCGGGCACGCCGGTCGTCTTCTATGGGCTCGACCGGCCCACGCAGGGGGTGGCGGCGCCCACCGCACCCAGTCTGGACGACTACTTCCCCGGTCGTTCTGCGGTTGTCCTCGACAACTCCGGACACGCCGTGTACTTCAACTCGAAGGTCATCGATGAACTCGGATGGCCTGACGGCAAACCTCCCGCCGATCCGCCGGGTGCGCGCTTCGGCCGTAACCCCGACGGCACGTCCAACGGCATCGCCTACGAGACCGCGGCGATCCTTGCAGTTGCTGTGCCCACACTCCAACGGGTTATCGCCAACCCCTTGGCGTCGGCCGCAGCGTTCGTCCGGCTCATGGCTGCCAACGGCATCACCGCCACGTCGGACATGGCGTACGCGGACACACTGCTGCCCGCCTACGAGGCCCTGTTGTCGCGCCCGGATGCGCCGATTCGCATCAGCGTCTACCGGTCGATGACCGGACCGAACGCCCACGACCCGGTCGCCACCTCCCTGTCCACGGCCCTGCTACAGCAGCAGGGAGTCAAGATGTGGGCGGACGGCTCCCCGTTCCTCGGGACCCTCGCCGCTTCGTTTCCCTACGCGAGCAGCGCTGTGGTGCAGCAGGCCGGCATCCCGATCGGACCCGGTGGGGTAGCGAACATGAACTGGACCAGGCAGCAGATCGACCCGATCCTGGACCATTTCGCCCCCACGGGCCTGCAAGTGGTCACCCACATCAACGGTGACGAAGCGCTCGACATCATGCTGGACGCGTACGAGCATGCCCTGGCTGTGCACCACCTGCTCGGCACGAACCACCGGTGGCGCATCGATCACTGTGGGGCGGCCCGAGCGGACCAACTCCAGCGGGCTCACTCATTGGGGGTCGTGCTGTCTTCGGCGATCTATCAGGTCATCTACTGGGGGGATCTGCTGGACGGTCAACTGTTTGCCACGGACATCGGCTCACAGTGGGCAGCGACCGGCGACGCGGTCCGGGCGGGGATGCGCATCTCGTTTCACAATGACGGTCCACTGAGTCCCCCCATCCCGTTGGCCAATGTCGAATGCGCGGTGACCCGCAGGTCGGTCACCGGCCATGTCCACGGACCGCAGCAGATCATCGACCTCGAGAAGGCGCTGCGAGGGCACACCATCGACGCCGCATATGGTCTGCGCCGCGAGAAGGAGATCGGGTCGCTCGCGGTCGGCAAGTACGCGGATCTCGTGGAACTGTCCACCGATCCCTACGAGGCCGATCCGACAAAACTGGTCGAGCAGGTTGCGGTGCACGGCACCTGGCTGGCCGGTAGGCGGATCGATCTCGATCAGTTCGTCCAGCAGGTGACAGGCCTCGATCCGGCATCCCACCCGGTCGACCACGGGGACGTCATCGCCACCCACAGTTGCTGATTCGCCGCGGCGCGGGCCCTGATTGCGGGGCGCGGGCCCTGAGGTGCCGGGGCGCGGATCCCGCGGCGCGCTGCAGGGATCGGACACCCACTGCCGTGGTGCGGGAGACTCCGGACCATGGCCTCCACCGCCTCCGCTCACCGCTCTGACGTGATCCGACGGATGACGTCAGGGATGGTCCTGCTGCTCGTGGCCGTGGCCCCGCCGCTGGTTGTCGGGGCCCTGGTCCTGGGCAGCGGGTCGTTCACGCTGTGCCTTTTCGGAGTTCTGGTCGGGCTCATGAACACATTGATCGGTGGGGTGCGTGTCGGGCTCATCGCATCGGCTCTGTTCGTACTGCTCACTCCGGTGGCCTTGACCGTGGGCACCGCTCCGGTGGCCGGCGCCAGTCTCATGGCGGTCATCTGCCTGTTCGTGGGAGGTGGCGCCCTGTGGCGCCGGTACAGCGGCCTCTTCGAAATCCCGTTGGGGATGATCTACCTGATGACGCTGCCCGAGCCGCAGACCAGCGCGATCGCAGCCAAGACCGGTTGGCTGGGATTCCTCGTCACGGCGATGCTCGCGACAGGGGTCAGCGCGCTGTGGTCGGTGGCCGCCGTCCGAGTGCTGAAGGCGGACAAGGATGTGCCCCTCAGCGTCAAGAACGCGAAAGAGGACACGGTCGCGTACACGATCATCATGACGGTGTTGGTGTCCCTGTCGACGCTGTACGTCTTGGCGTTCGCGCAGGACACTCACGGCGTCTGGCTGGTTCTGACCCTGTTCATGGTCCTTCAGATCGGCCCCGGGGCGACAGAGTCACGTGCGTTTCATCGTGTCTGGGGCACGATCGCCGGGGCCTGGCGTCGCCGCTGTCCTGGCCACCGTGGTGCCGAACGAGTGGATCCTGGTGATCCTCGTCGTCGGAGCCTTCTTGGGGACCTTGGCGATGATTGGCCGCTCACCGTACTGGCTGTATACGTTCTTCTTGACCAACCTGATCCTGCTCGGGACAACCCCGACCGATCAGGCCGTCACCTCCAGTCTGGAACGCGTCGGGTACACGGTCGTCGCTGCGCTGCTGTCGCTGCTGGCGATCGGCGCCTACGAACGCTTCTGGCGCCCGCCTGATCCTTGATCGCGCGTCGGCGGCGCCTGCTTCCTAGGCTCTGAGAATCTGGAAGGAACCGAATGCCCGCTGATCTTGTTCTCAAAGCCCAAGCCATCATCACCATGGACGAGACGAACCCCAGAGTCGAAGCGGTGGCGGTGGATAGGGCGGCAGGAACGATCGTCGCCGTCGGCTCGCTGGCGCATGTGCAGTCAGCGGCTCCTGGGGTCGCACCCACGGATCTGGGCGACACCGTGCTGATGCCTGGCTTCATCGAGGCCCACAGCCACCCCATCCCCTCGGGTGTCTTCACCGAGGAGCCCTCGCATTGGATCTCGCGCCCGCAGGGATACGCCACCTACGCCGACGTCCAGGCGCTGTGGCACCAGTTGGACCAGTCCCTTGCGGCGGGAGAGCCGGTCCTGTGCTGGGGGCTCGACCGGCTGGGTCAGGGTGCCCCGCAACTGACCAACACGGAACTCGATGCGTACTTCCCCAGCCGGCCGGCCGCCATCATCGACATCTCGGGCCATGAGGCGTACTTCAACTCCGCCGTCATCACCATGAACGGCTGGACCGATGGCAAGCCTCCCGCAGATCCACCGGCTGCGCGCTTCGGACGCAATGCCGATGGCACATCCAACGGCCGCGCCTACGAGACCGGGGCCGTCGTCGCGGCAGTCAGCGGCGTGCAGAAGAAGGTCGTCACCAACCCGCTGCTCTCGGTGGCCAAGTGGTTCCGGACGTTGGCGCAAGCGGGTGTCACGACGTCGTCGGAGAACTCTTACGCGGCGAATCTTCTGCCGGCCTACGAGGCGCTGTTCTCGTCGGCCCACGTTCCCATTCGTGTCGGTGTGTACCAGGTATCGACGGACCCGACTTGTGGCGATCCCCTCAAGTCGAACGTGCCGCCGACCCGGTTCTGGAAGAACGGCATCAAGGTGTGGTCGGACGGAACGACCTTCATCGGCACACTGGCCGCGTCGTTCCCCTACATCGACAATGCGACTACTCGTAACGCCGACATTCCGATGGGAGTCGGTGGCACGGCGATGATGAACTACACGCGCGAGCAGTTCGACGCGATCCTCGACCAACACGCAGCGTCGGGGCTGCAGATGGCCACCCATGCGCACGGGGATGTGGCAGTGGACATGGTTCTGGACGCCTACGCCGAGGCGCTCGCCCGGCACCACCTGCTGGGCACCGATCACCGCTGGCGGGTGGAGCACTGGAGTGCGGCTGCGTGCCGACCAGTTCCAGCGGGCGGTCGAACTGGGTGTGGCCACGCCCCTGGCGTCCTATCAGTTCATGGATCTCGGGGATCTGTTGGATGGGACGCTGTTCCCCAGCGAGATCGGCAGCCAATGGGTGGCGGCCGCCGATGCCATCAAAGCCGGGTGCCGCGTGTCCTTCCACTCCGACAGTCCCGTCTCTCCGGTCACACCGCTGCTCGACGTGCAGTGCATGTCGTCGCGCCGGACGATGTCCGGCCAACTTCACGGAGCGAATCAGGCGATTTCGCTTGATGACGCCCTGAGAGGCGTGACCATCAATGCGGCGTTCCACTTGCGTCGGGACCACGACCTTGGATCGATCGAGGCCGGCAAACTCGCTGACTTCGTCGAACTGTCGGCGGACCCCTACGGTGTCGATCCCGCGGCGTTGACGGACCACGTCACGGTGTTGGGAACGTGGTCAGGCGGCCGCAAAGTGGACACCGATGCATTCCTCTCGGACATCGAGAAGATCGACCCCAGTCCGCACCAGGACCTGCATCAACACGCCACCACCCCGAAGAGCTGCTGAGCAACGCTGGCGCGCTTGGCGTCCATTCGGGGGATTCCGCGGTGAGCAGTTGATCCGGGCGCGAGCGGGCCTAGCCTGGCCGAACAATCACCATTCCTGCGGGTAGGTCCTCATGAGATTCACGAGCAGAAGCTGGGCTGCCACCGGTGGTTTGTGCGCGGCCCTGGCGCTGGGGCCGCTCACGGTGGTGGCCCCGCAGTCCGCGATTGCCTCCGTCGCTCCCTCGGGTGAAGCGCCTGTTGCGGGCCAATCGTCCTCCACCCGGTCTGGATCAGCCGCGAAGAAGCCGGGGATCTCACTACGCGATGTCAGCGTGAGCCGCGGCTGGCGGCAGGTGGGCGCCGAGATCCGTTGGAGTCGGCATCTGGCAGCCGACCTCCACGGAAAGGCCCGGTTCACCGTTCGACTGGTGGCGTTCAACGACGACCCTGACGACTTCTCGCGAGTGCTCTACGAGCAGAGTCGCCGACATCGGCCCACGGGCTGGAAACAGTCGCCGACCATCAGCCTGGGGGCGGGCAAGGCCCGGATCGCGTCCCGTGCCGTCGATGTGGTGCTGTCGTTCAGCCAGCAGCATGCCCGCAAAGGCGCCCGCCTGTTCACCCGCGCCGACGTCGTGACGACACACCTGCTCACATACGAGGGCCGAAGCGGCCGGCCGACCGACCGCGCACTCCGTACCGGCTTCGAGTGTGGCGCACGTAGCAGCGAGCAGCTCAGAGGTCATCGTGAAGCATGGTGGGGTCGCGATGCAGCGGCTCTCAGATGGCCCTCGAGTCCTCAGCCCCGGTGGCGGGCAGACCGTGGCGGCGCCGGCCAAGGAGGCGTCGGTCAAGGCATTGGAGGCACCGGTGCAACGGCTCGCCACCGATCTCAAGACTGCACTCAACGAATCCACCGGCAACCCGGCTGCGCAGAAGCTGTCCGCAAGAGTCACCGAACACGTGGACACGACGGCTGCGGCACTGGATGAAGCGGCCACGCTCGCGAGTGAGGCGACGAGTACCTCACTCACCGACCAGCAGCGGGCAACCGTCACGGATGCGTTCGGGAAGTCGGTTGGCCGGGCCAAGGTGGAGGTGCAGAAGGCCGCTGAAGCCGCATGCGGCTCGGGCGGGAACGCTTCAGCCCCAGAGAGGTGCGAGTTGCGGAAGATCGACCGTGTGGTGGACAAGTTGTCGGCGGAGGACTTGTCCACGCCGACGCTGGCCGATGACGCAAGTGCCGCCGTCGCGAGGGTTCACAAAGACGTCGTGGATGTACTCGAAGGTCTTGACGTCCTGCAGGAAAGCCTCGCTGATTCCCTGGACTCGATGAGCGCTCTGCGGGGCGAGGCTCGAGACGTCAAGGAGTCGTTGGCCGACGCCCTGGCCGAGAAGACGTCCGTCGCCCACCACGATCCCGCGACAGTTGTCGAGCTTCGAGACCTGCAAGATGCCGGGATCGCGTCACTGGACCAACTTGACGACATCCCGACTGCCGCGAGGGACGTTCTGGCGGGTGGTGCCCTGGACCCGGCTCGCGAGGCGTTCGCCAAGTCCGAGGAAGCCGCGGCGGGCGCCGCGGGTGAGGGCGTCGCCCTTCTGATCGCGGCGTTCTCCGAGGGCGGTGGCGACTTGGCGGCGGCAGATCTGTCGAGGCAGGACCTGTCCGACACGGATTTCAGTGACGCCAATTTCGCCGGGGTTCAGTTGTCCGACGCCAAGCTCACGAACATGACGGCCAAAGGCGCCTATGTCGAAGGGGTCGACGTGCGCGGTGCCGTTGACGCCGGTCCGGCGCTCGTGGGAGCGATCGGGACGCCTGCCGGCACCTCGCCCCCCAGCCCAGCGCCCGCTCCGGCCCCGGAACCCCCCGCTCCAGCGCCCGCTCCGGCCCCGGAGCCCCCCGCGCCGCAACCTGACCCCGTGACTCCAGTTCCGGCGCCGCAACCTGACCCCGTGACTCCGAATCCAACACCAGCCCCCGGACCAACGCTGTTCACGCTGACGTACGACGGCAATGGGTCGACTGGTGGCGCGGCACCGACGGACGGGTCAAGTCCGTATGCAGCGGGGGCTGTGGTGACGGTGTTGGACAACTCCGGGTTGCTGATTCGAGATGGCTTCATCTTTGCGGGGTGGAACACCGCCGCTGATGGTTCGGGCGTACCGTTCCTGCCCGGCATGGCGTTCCCGATGCCGGACAGCGCCGTGACCCTGTACGCGATGTGGGTGCCGACCTTCGTGGTCACCTACGACGCGAACGGCTCAACCGGAGGGACCGTGCCGGTCGATGCGTCCAGCCCTTACCCCCCCGGTGCGGGGGTGACTGTTCTCGGGCAACAGCGGGTCGCTCGTTCGCGCTGGGTTCACGTTCGGGGGCTGGAACACCGCTCCCGACGGGTCGGGCGTCGGCTACCCCCCGGGAGCCGTCTTCCCGATGCCGGACAGCGCCGTGACCCTGTATGCCTGGTGGCTCTGAGCATCAAGAGGGCGGCCCACTCGACCCCCAGAGCGGGACGGTCGCGCCTCAGGGAGCAGGTACCCGATACCCGGCGACCTGACGAATGCCGGCAGGTCGCCATTTCCGGCGGGTAAGCCTCACTGCTTGGCGGAATCGCGGCAATCCGCCCGCGAGGAGCGGGATGAGCGGCTGCGAGCAAGGTCTCGGCTGGACAGACCCCTCCGGAGGCAGCGCCGGTCACCACTGTCACCTCGGTCGCCGCGATCAACTCACCCCCACCGGCATCGCAGTTGGCGACCAGGTCCAGTCCCAGGGCCGAAGGATCGAGGTCGCGGGCACCCGCTGGGGACTGGGCCATCACGACACGGTCCGGGCGGACGACCACCGCACTCGCACCCGACCGGGATAGCCAGGGCAACAAGATCCCGTCGGAGTCCGAGACCACGACGTCGGCCCCGGCGACCCCTGCGGCGGGCACTGGCACCGGAGTGATCACGATCAACGGAGCCGACAGACGCCGCGCGACCTCGCTGAGTCCCGGCTCCACTGCGGCGTTGGTCAGGACGGCGAATCCGCTTCCGAGGACCTCGTCGAGACGGACCCGATCACCCCGCCACTCGACCCAGGGTTGCGGAACCAGCGTCCCCGGCAGCGACGAACCTCGTGAACGCCGAGCCAACGGTCCCGTCGGCAACGGTGGCGGAGGGCTGTCGAGTACCTTCGTCGATGCTCCCGGTATCCGGCACAGGGCAGCGAGTGCGACCCGGCGGACGTGACCCATGACGTTCGGACCGCCGGTCATCACGACACCAAGTCGCACAGCCTTGTCGATCAGCGCCTTGGCGGGGGCGCTTCGCTCGGACTGGTAAGTGGCCAGGAGTTCCTCCGGAGCCCGGCCCTGGAGCACCGCAGCGATCTTCCACGTCAGGTTCGACACATCACGCATCGCAGCGCACAAGCCTTGCCCGATGAACGGGGGAGTCAGGTGGGCGGCATCCCCGAGGAGGAACACCCGGCCGTCCTGCCACCGGTCAGCGATGCGAGCCCGGAACGTGTACTCCGCCTTGCGGACCACCTCCAACGACGCGAACGGCACATCTTTGGTCCAGGGTCGGATCAACTCCGCCAGCCGGGCGGGGGCGATCAGGTCGTCGATCTGTTCAGCAGTGTCGAGCCGGAACTCCCAGCGGTATCGGCCCGGAACCACCTGCATGAATGTCGCCGGCCGTCGGGTATCCGACACTTGGTCCACGCCGTTCCACACATCCAATGGCTCGGGGGACACTACGTCGACCACGAGCCAGCGCTCCTCGAATCCGAGGTCCAACAGCGACGAGCCGATCGCGTCCCGCACCGTGCTGTTGGCGCCGTCGCAGCCGAGCACCGCATGTGCCCAGATGGTGGAGTGGACACCGGTATCGAGGTCCTTGACGACTGCACGCACGGGCGCCGGGCCGTCGGTCTCGTTCTGCGTCAGCGACACCAACTCGGTTCGGCCCGCCAGACGCGCCTCCGGCGAGCGAGCGAGAGTGTCGCGCAAGACCCGTTCGAGTTCGGGCTGGTCGAAGAAGTTGGCCTGCGGCCAGCCGTGATCCCCTACCGATCGGGTGCGGTCGAACTGTGCCATGGTGCGAAGCCGAGAATCGACGACCCGCAGGCCCTGACGCGGCTCCGAGATCTGCCCGAACGCGTCCGCCGCTCCGATTCCCTGGAGGATGCGGTAGATCTCATCGTCGAGGTGCACGGCTCGAGGCAACGGGTAGATGTCGGGCCAACGATCGATCACCAAGGCGTCGACCCCCCGCTGGGCGAGGGTGGTCGCCGCGACCACCCCGGTGGGGCCGCCACCGACGACCAGCACGGACACAACCTCGCCATCGCGGTACTGGGCGCTCATGATGCCCCCGCCACAATCGTCGCCTGCGACCCGAGGTTGATGCGATCGTCACCGGTCGCGATGGTCGCCGTGATCAGATCACCGGCTTGGAGGTATTCCGGAACCTTCTCCTGCTTCCCGAAGAACACCTTCCACTTCACTGCGGGGGGAAGGAGGGCGCCGACCAGCTCCACCACGTGGGGAGGCGCCTGCAGTGCGGTGCCGCCGGGAGTTCCGGTCAGCAGGACGTCACCGGCCTGCATCGGCTGGAACCGGGCCAACGCGGTCAGCGCAGCGGGTGGTTCGACGATCATGTCGGCCACGGTCCGGTCCTGACGCAAGGAACCGTTGACCCACAGTTGTAGCCGCAGATCGACCAGCCGCCTCATCTCGGCCGCGTCCAGCAGCACTAGGCGCGGACCCACTGGGGTGAAGCGTCGGGTAGCTCTTGCTCTCGTAGAACTGTCCCTTGCTGCAGTTGGACGTCCCGTGCGGAAACGTCGTTGGCGATGACCAGTCCGGCGACGTAGTCGGGCAGTGACTCCGCCGTGACCGTCGTCCCGACCGGGAGTGGGGCGCCGAACACCAGCCCGAGTTCGATCTCGTAGTCGAGCAGCCGCACGTGGTTCGGACGACGGATCCGATCAGTGGGTCCGCTGATGGAGTGTGACGCCTTGCGGAAGAAGGTGGGCTGCACCTGCGCCGGATCGAAACCGGACTCCCTGGCGTGGGAGCGGTAGTTGACCATCTGGGCCACGAGCCGGCAGGGGGCTGTGACGGGCGACTGCAGCGCCAAGTCCTGGGCCCGGGGCCTGTCGTCGGTCAGCGGCTCGCGTGGCCGCGCGTTCCACGGCGCCGCGATCGGCCAGAAGCTCGGCCGTGGTCGCTGCATCTGTCGCGACCCTTACCGCCGAACCCTCACGCTCCACGTACCAGGACATCGTCGGCTCGCAGGATGTTGACGGCTCATCGGTTCAGCCCTTTCAGCAGCCCCTGGATCCGGCCGGGATCGATGTCGTTGTCCTCGCGCAATGCCTGGATCACGTTCTTCACCAAAGCGGGACTCGGCGTGGTGCCCAGGAAGTCCTTGGTGGGCGGCGGTCCCCACTGGGACAGGCCGCTGGCCCGCAGCGGAGCCCAGCCTGGTTCGAGGGTGTTGTCGAAGACGTCACCATCGGTGTAGTGCTCGATGAGGAACTTGTCCGGGTCGCGCCAGTAGTCGAAGATCTGGCTGCCCTGAATGTGTCGCCCGACGCCCCAGGACCTCGTCCAGCCCTGCTCGCGTAGGTACTCGCCGCCGGCTGCGAGTGTGTCGAGGTCGGCCACCTCGAAGGCGGAGTGCACGTAGCCGACCTCCGGCGCCAGCAACATGGCCAGAGTGTGGTGATCGCTCGGGTTGCGACCCCTGGTCACATCGGATGAACGCGAACACGGGGCCGCGATCGCGCTGCCCGTCGAGGAACTGGAAGTCGCTGACGATCATGCCGAAGTTGTCGAGGTACCAGTCCAGGGCCTGACGGAAGACCCGGGTCGACATCGCGAGATGACCGAGACGTTCCACCCGGGCGGGCTCCCGGGCTGGACGCTGAGTGGCGTTCACCCGCGGGTGGCGGCCGCCGACATTGAACGTCTGCAGGGCCTGGCGGGGGAGTTCGGCGAGGTCGTGACTTCCATGGGCGACTCGCACAGTAAGGCCTGACGGATCTTCCAACGTGACCATCGAGCCGCCGACCGGATCGGGCGCCGGCTCCACCGAGCGGTCATGGGTTCGAGCCACACGATCCAGGTCCGAGAGGTCGGCGGTCTGGAGCGCCAACCCGGTGAAGCGGCTGCGCCGCGCCTTACGGACCACGACACAGGCGGACCCCGCCTGCGCGCCGCGCAGCACCAGGTTCCGTTCGTCGCGATGGTGGACGACGAACCCGAAGTCACGCGCGAACAGCTCGGCTTGCTGCAGGTCCGGCTTCTCGAACTCCAGCCACGCCAAACCCGTGACCTTGATCAGCGGATTGCGGGACCGGCCGGGGTGCTCACCCGACTCGGCGCCCTTCTCGCTGTGCAAACCGGAGTGGGTGCCACCCGGTTCAGTCTGGACGTCTGCCTGCCACATGGTTCGCGCCTTCCGTCGGTGTTGTCGACCACTCGGTGATCCCCTCGGTGATGCCCAGGGGTGATGCGAGTATCAAGCATGATGAACCCATCGTCAAGGCTTCCATCAATAATGATGATGTCATCAGTCTAGAAGGTGAAGGAGGCGGACGAGCCAGTGAACTGATGGCACCTCAGAACTGATGACATCGTCATTGATGTGTTAGGTTCCGGTCGTGACCGTTCAGACTCCCGCCCGCGACACTCGGGTCGGCCGACGCAAAGCCCGGACCCGGCAGGCGCTGGTCGATGCAGCCAAACGCATCCTGGCGACTCGTGGTACCACCGACGTCAGCATCCAGGAGATCACCGATGAGGCCGACATCGGATTCGGGTCGTTCTACAACTACTTCGACACCAAGTCCGAGTTGTTCGCCACGGCGGTGGGTGAAGTGCTCGATGCCTACGGCGCCGAGCTCGACGCCGCCAGTGAGTCCACGGACGACTGGGCCGAACGGTATGCGATCGGCGTGCGGCTGACATCACGCCTGGCGGTCGATCAGCCGGCAGTCGCGAAGATTCTCGCCGTGTCGGGAACGCGGTATCTGTTGTCCGACAGCGGTCTCGCCCCGCGCGCCCGACGGGACATCGAGCAGGGGCTGGCCACGGGACGATTCGACGTGGGGAGCACGGACGTCGCCTTGGTGAACACGGCCGGCTGCATGATCGCGTTTGTGTCCGTACAGATGGACGCGCCCGACAAGTTGTCCGAGGACGACGCGGACGAGTTGGCCGAACAACTCCTGCGCATGTTGGGCCTGTCCGCCAACGATGCCCACGAAGTCGCCCATCGGCCGCTGCCCGAACTCCCCACGATCGCCGCGGCCCCCTGAGGTCCCGGCCGCTCCGATCCCAGTGGCCAGCGCCCGGGGGCGAGCCAGGTGGCCCGCGGGAGATCCAGGGCGGGCTGCGGGAGAACGGGTGACAGGTCGGCGACGCACTCCCAACGGAGCATCGCCGCCACTAATCTCGACGGAACTGCTGCACGCCGACCCGCGTGCGGCTCATCCCCGGGAGTAGCCATGGCCGTCCTTCTCAACCCCTATCTGGGATTTCGCGACAATGCCCGGGAGGCGCTGGAGTTCTACCACGAAGTCTTCGGCGGCGACCTCGAGATCAGCACCTACGCCAGCATGGGAATGGGCGCGCCAGAAGAGAGCGAGAAGGTCATGCACGGCATGATCCGTTCGGGCGATCTGGCCCTGATGGCCGCCGACACCCCCAACGACCAGCACCACACCCCGGGGTCGAGCATCTCCCTCTCACTGTCCGGTGACGACGATGCCGCTCTGCGCGGCTACTGGGAGGCACTGTCCGCGTCCGGCCAGGAGCTCATGCCCTTGAATGTCGCCCCGTGGGGAGACTCCTTCGGTATGTGCATCGACAAGTTCGGCATCTCCTGGATGGTCAACATCGCGGGAAAGAAGTAGCCGAGTCACCGGGGGAGTTGACCGTGTCTGATTATTGACACAGTCAAGATCGGCTCCCTAGGCTGAGGGCGTCATGGTCGAACCCCCCGCAGATGTGCTGAGGCAGCACGGCGTCCAAGTGACCGCCCAGCGCATCGCCGTCCTGCGGGCCGTTTCCTCTCACCCTCACCTCACCGCGGATGCTGTCACCGAGATCGCACGCGGCGAGATCGGTGCCATCTCACGCCAAGCGGTCTACGACGCGCTCGGCGCCCTCACCGACGCCGGGCTGGTCCGCCGGATCCAACCTGCGGGCTCACCGGCACTGTTCGAAGACCGCGTGCGCGACAACCACCACCATCTGATCTGCCGGCAATGCGGGTCGGTCGTCGACATCGACTGTGCCGTCGGCTCGGCGCCGTGCCTCACGGCAGCCGACGATCAGGGCTACACGATCGACGAAGCCGAGGTCGTGTACTGGGGTCAGTGCCCCGACTGCCGTCGTACACAGTCCGCGCGGACAATCCGACGAGAGCCAATCCCCAACGCCACCCCGACAACCAGGGCCCGACCCTGACAACCGTGTTGCACACAAAGGAGAGATGACTATGGCCGACGAGAGCAAATGTCCGGTGACCAGCGCCAGCGCGGTCAGCGGGGGCACCTCCAACCGTGACTGGTGGCCCAACCAGCTGGATCTGAGGCTGCTCCACACCAACCCGCCGGCCAGCGACCCGATGGGCTCCGACTTCGACTACGCCGAGGCATTCGAGAGTCTCGACCTCGACGCTGTGAAGGCCGATCTCACCGAACTCATGACCTCGTCGCAAGACTGGTGGCCCGCTGACTACGGTCACTACGGCCCCCTGTTCATCCGCATGGCTTGGCACAGCGCCGGCACCTACCGCATCAGCGACGGTCGCGGCGGCGGCGGCAACGGGCTGCAGCGTTTCGCTCCGCTCAACAGCTGGCCGGACAACGGCAACCTCGACAAGGCCCGTCGGCTCCTGTGGCCGATCAAGCAGAAGTACGGCAACAAGATCTCGTGGGCCGATCTGATGATCCTGGCCGGTAACGTCGCGCTGGAGTCGATGGGATTCGAGACCTTCGGCTTCGGCGGCGGCCGCGTCGACGTCTACGAGCCCGACGACACGTACTGGGGTGCCGAGGCCGAATGGCTCGCGGCACAGCGATACAGCGGTGAGCGCGACCTTGAGAATCCACTGGCTGCCGTGCAGATGGGTCTCATCTATGTGAACCCGGAAGGTCCCGACGGCAACCCCAGTGCGCTGGCCGCAGCCCGGGACATCCGCGAGACTTTCGCGCGCATGGCGATGAACGACGAAGAGACCGTCGCCCTGATCGCCGGTGGCCACACGTTCGGCAAGACGCATGGCGCGGCAGATGCCGAGGAGTACGTCGGCCCAGAACCCGAGGCCGCCCCGCTGCAGCAGATGGGCCTGGGCTGGAAGAACAGCTACGGCACTGGCAGTGGAGACGACACCATCACCAGTGGCCTCGAAGGCGCCTGGACGCCCACGCCCATCACGTGGGACAACAGCTACTTCGAGACCCTCTTCGGCTACGACTGGGATCTCGAGAAGAGCCCGGCGGGCGCGTGGCAGTGGATACCCACGGACCCGGCCGCGCAGGACGCCGTGCCGGATCCGCAGGATCCCGGCAAGAAGCACCCGCCCGTGATGCTGACGACCGACCTCGCGTTGCGGATGGACCCGATCTACGAACCGATCTCGCGTCGGTTCCTGGAGAATCCCGCGGAGTTCGCGGACGCATTCGCCCGGGCGTGGTTCAAGCTGACCCACCGCGACATGGGTCCGGTGTCGCGCTACCTCGGTCCCGAGGTTCCGTCCGAGGAACTGATCTGGCAGGACCCCGTGCCTGCCGTCGACCACGAACTGGTCGACGCGCAGGACATCACTGCGTTGAAGGACAAGATCCACTCGTCCGGGCTGTCCGTGTCCCAACTGGTGGCGACAGCCTGGGCCTCGGCGGCGACCTTCCGCGGCACCGACAAGCGGGGGGGCGCGAATGGCGCCCGGGTCCGGCTGGAACCGCAGAACGGCTGGGAGGTCAACGACCCGGCCGAGCTGGCGACCGTGCTGCGGACGCTCGAAGGGATCCAGACCGAGTTCAACGACGCCCAGACTGGCGGTAAGAAGGTCTCACTGGCGGACCTGATCGTGTTGGGCGGCTGCACAGCCGTTGAGCTTGCTGCCAAGAACGCGGGATTCGAGATCCAGGTGCCTTTCGCGCCCGGTCGAACCGATGCGTCGCAGGCTCAGACAGACGTCGAGTCCTTTGTCGTGCTCGAGCCGACTTACGACGGCTTTCGCAACTACCTGGGTAAGGGCCACACGGCCACGGCTGAGGCGTTGCTCGTCGAGAAGGCCAAGTTGCTCACGCTGACCGCCCCCGAGATGACGGTGCTGGTCGGTGGCATGCGCGCCCTGAACGCGAACACCGGCCGCTCGTCGCTGGGTGTCTTCACGGATCGACCCGAGGCCCTGACCAACGACTTCTTCGTGAATGTCCTGGACATGGGAACCACCTGGGAACCGACCTCCGACGAGGAACTCACCTTCGAGGGGCGCGACCGTGCGACCGGTGAACTCAAGTGGACCGGCAGCCGGGTCGACCTCGTGTTCGGTTCCAACTCGGAACTGCGCGCGCTGTCCGAGGTGTACGGCAGCGACGACGCCAAGGAGAAGTTCGTGAACGACTTCGTCGCGGCCTGGAACAAGGTCATGAACCTGGATCGGTTCGACCTGGCCTGATTCCGAAACGTCGGGCGGGTCGGGCAGTCACCTTGACCCGCCCGACGGTTTCTTCTCAGGGTGTTGGGCAGTCACCTTGACCCGCCCGACGTCTCTTCCGCCTGGGTTCCCGGCGGTCATCCCGACCGCCGACGGCTCCCAAACCCGGTGTCGACGGGGATCCGCACCATGGTCTTCGCCGACCTCGCCGCCGTATCGCGGTGATCCCGCCATCCGCTGCTCCTATCGCGCCGGATGCGGCGGGATGAGAGGATCCCGTGCGGCACGATCGCCGCCTTCCCTCCCACCTGTCCCACCACTGGCCGCACTACAGTGCCAATAGGACGACGGCCGGAGGAGTCATGGCGCAAGCGGAGCAGTCAGCGAGCGCGGCCGACCCGGGTGGTTCGGTGGCAACATCGACGGCGAGTCATCTGAAACCGACAGGTCTTCAGAAGCGAACCTGGTGGGCGCTGGTCCTTGTCGGACTCGTGGGCCAAGTCGCCTGGGTCGTCGAGAACATGTACCTCAACCTGTTCGTCTACAACACCATCACCGACGACCCCACCGTGATCGCCGCCATGGTGGCCGTCAGTGCCATCTCCGCCACCGCGGCTGCCTTTGTCGTCGGGGCCTGGAGCGACCGGGTGGGCCGTCGCCGGGTGTTCATCGCCATGGGCTACGTGCTGTGGGGTCTGTCGACCATGACCTTCGGCATCGCCAGTGTGGAGACACTCGCGGGTTTCGTCCCCGTGGCCACAGCGGCCGCCGCGGCGGCGACGACTGTCATCGTCATCGACGCGATCATGAGTTTCCTCGGTGCCGGTGCCAACGACGCCTCCTTCAACGCCTGGGTCACCGACGTCACCGACGAAGGCAACCGGGGCCGCGTGGAGACCGTACTCACCGCCATGCCGCTCGTCGCCATGTTGCTCGTTTTCGGTGGCCTGGACGGGCTGACCAAGAACGGCGACTGGGGGTTGTTCTTCATCGTCACCGGACTACTGATGATCATCGCCGGAGGGCTCGCGTGGCTGCTCGTACGCGACGCACCCGGTGAACCCGTACAGCACGACACCCTGTGGCGCGCGATGGTGCACGGTCTGCGGCCCAGTGCTGTGCGCGCCGACCCGGACCTGTACGTGGCCTTGGCCGCCTTGGCGATCGTCGGCATCTCCTCGCAGATCTTCCTGCCCTACCTGCTCATCTACATCCAGAACTACCTGCAGATCGACGCCTACGCCCTGGTTCTCGCGGTCGTACTGATCGGCGCCTCTGTGGTCGGGCATCCTCGGCGGCCGGGTGATCGACCGCATCGGCAAGGTCAACGCCATGCTGCCGGCCGCGGGCATCTACGTCGCCGGGCTCGTTCTGACTTTCCTCGCGCGCGGCCTCGTGCCACTCATCGGAGCGGGCCTGGTGCTGATGAGTGGGTTTCTGCTCAGTCAGGCAGCCATCGCCGCGTCGGTCCGCGACTACACGCCACCGGATCGAGTCGGTACCGTGCAGGGCCTACGCATGGTCTTCTTCGTCGCTCTCCCGATGGTCATCGGGCCTGCGATCGGGGCGGCTGTCATCAAGAACGCCGATGCCACCTACGTCGAGCTCGGACAGATCAAGCAAGTACCCACGCCTGGAATCTTCCTCGCGGCTGCATTCGTCGTGCTGCTCGTGGTGATCCCCGTGCTCGCGCTGCGCAAGCGGCAACGAGAAGGCGTTGAGTACCGTCCCGACCAGCCCCAGACACCCGATGTCGGTGGTGACCCGAGACATCCGTGAGCAAGCCGCGCGTCCTCGCTGAACTGCTTACCCCCTGGGGGGAGCAGCTCGACCCCGACCACCCGCTGACTGAGTACCCCCGCCCGCAACTCGTGCGCGACAGCTACCTCACACTCAACGGTCGGTGGGAATACGCGTTCCGCGGCACCGAAGATGAGCCCGTCGCCTACGACGGCGAGATCATCGTGCCGTTCCCCCCGGAGTCGCCACTGTCCGGTGTCGGGCGGATCCTGCAGCCGGACGAGGTGCTGCAGTACCGCCGCACGTTCACGCTGTCCGAGGGATTCCGCGCCCGGACCGACGATCGGGTGCTGCTGCACCTCGATGCTGTCGACCAGTGGTGTCGCATCGAAGTGAATGGTGTCCCTTGCGGCGAGCATGTCGGTGGGTCCCTGCCCATCACCTGCGATGTGACCGACTCGGTGCGCGACGGCATCAACGTCTTGCGTGTCGTGGTGCGTGACCCGACCGACACCGGTCCGCTCTCGCGGGGCAAGCAGGTCCTCGACCCAGGGGGGATCTGGTACACGCCGCACTCGGGGATCTGGCAGAGCGTCTGGCTCGAAGCTGTCCCGTCGACCTATGTGCATCGACTGGACATCCTCCCCGACCTCGCGGCCGAGGTGCTGGCGGTCACCGTGCACCTCCGTGGGGGGAGCGCGGAGTGCGCCGTGGTCGTGTCCGCGGACAGCCGCGAAGTCGCACGCGGTCTCGGTGCCGGTGGTCACGAGATTCGGTTACCGATCCCGTCGGCCCGTACCTGGTCGCCGGAGGATCCCTTCCTGTACGACCTCGAAATCCGCGCCGGTGACGACACGGTGAGCAGCTACGCGGGGATGCGTTCCTTCGGTGTCGGCCGGGATCGTCGAGATCAGCCACGACTGCTTCTCAACGGCGAGCCCTACCTCCATGTCGGGGTCCTCGACCAGGGTTACTGGAGCGATGGACTGGTGACCCCACCGTCGGATGCGGCGATGGCTTACGACATCGCCACGATGAAGGATCTCGGTTTCACCATGCTGCGTAAGCACATCAAGGTCGAACCGCTGCGCTGGTACTACCACTGCGATCGACTCGGCATGCTCGTGTGGCAGGACATGGTCAACGGCGGAGGCCGCTACTCCCCGGTGACCGTTCAGGTTCCCGCTGTCGTTCCCTGGCGGATGAGTGACTCCCACTACCGCGCATTCGCCCGCACCGATGCAGCCGGTCGGGAGCATTGGCTCGCCGAAATGCGCGGAACCATCCAGCACCTGCACAACGTCGTGGGTCTGGCAGTCTGGGTGCCGTTCAACGAAGGCTGGGGTCAGTTCGATGCCGCCGAGATCGCCGCCGAGGTGGCCGTGATCGACCCGACGCGCCAGGTCGATCACGCCAGCGGATGGCACGATCAAGGCGCCGGTGACTTCACCAGCCTGCACGTGTACTTCAGGCCGTTCCGCGTGCCACGGCGCCGCAGGGCCACGGCTCACCGAGTACTCGCTCTCACCGAATACGGCGGATACTCGAATCGGCTGGAAGCCCACAGTGCGACCCCTCGCGAGTTCGGCTATCGCCGGTTCAATTTCGCTTCTGATCTCGAGGCCGCTTTCGAGCGACTGCACGAACGGCAAGTGGTGCCCGCGATTCCCCAGGGACTCAGCGCCACCGTGTACACCCAACTCGCAGACGTCGAGGACGAGACCAACGGACTGTTGACCTATGACCGGCGAAAGCTCAAGGTCCCGGCAGACACGGTTCGGCGCGTCACTGCCGCGATGAAGGCGGCGCTGCCATGAGAACGCCCGCGTCTGCGGCGTTCGAACCGTTGCCGCTGGGCAGTGTGCGGCCGTCAGGATGGCTTCGGGATCAGCTGTTGGCCCAGGCTCGCGGTGGCACCGGGCGCCTGGAGCAACTCTGGCCCGATGTGGGTCCGTCGTCAGGGTGGCTCGGGGGCCCGGGCGAGTGCTGGGAGCGGGGCCCGTACTACCTCGACGGTCTGGTGGTCTTGGCCGAGGTCCTGGATGATGACGACCTACGCGGCACCGCGCGCAAGTGGATCGAGTGGTCGCTGGCCAGTCAGCGTGACGACGGTTTCTTCGGGCCGGCGCACAACCTGGACTGGTGGCCGCGCATGGTAATGCTCAACGTGCTCCTGTCGCATCACTCGGCCACGGGCGACGATCGAGTGCCACCGTTCGTCGAGAAGTACTTGCGCTATGCCTACCTGAACCTGCCGGGCCGGCCACTGGAGATGTGGGCAGCCGCCCGGGGTGCCGAAATGGTCCCGGCAGTGCTGTGGTGCTTCGAGAGAACACAGCAGCCCTGGCTGCTCGACTTGGCGCAACTGCTCGTCGCCCAATCGCTCGACTGGGAATCGCTGTACCGGGATTTCCCCTACACCTCCCCTGCGGCGAGGCTGCCCCTGGGGCGGTTGTTGCGGGCGTACCTGCCGGCCCGAATCGCCATGGAGGATGTCATCCGCCGGTGGCGTCCCGCCAAGCGGACGCGCATCCGTACTGCCTCCCAGATCAAACGGTCCAATGAGTCGGCCGTCCTGCGCTTCTACCACGGCACCCACGGGGTGAACCACGCGATGGCGTTGCGGGGTATCGCCTACGCGGCGGTGGTGACCGGGGGCGATCCTGACGGCGCGGCGCGTCTGGCGGATGACACCGTCCTGCAGTCCCATGGCAGCGCAGTGGGCGTCGTGACCGCAGATGAGCACCTCGCAGGCCGATCACCGATCCACGGCATCGAGACCTGCTCCGTTGTGGAGACGATGCGTTCCTGCGAGGAACTCGTGCGCCTCACCGGCGACGGCCGGTGGGCGGATCAGCTCGAGCAGGTGGCATTCAATGCTTTGCCGGCGGCTCTCACCGACGATCTGCTGGGCCATCAGTACTATCAGCAGGTGACGCAGGTGGAAGTCACCCGACGGCGTCGACCGTGGTTCAACGGTGGTGCGGACGGCACCCTCTTCGGCCTGGAACCCACGTACGGCTGCTGCACCGCGAACCTGCACCAGGGCTGGCCCCGGCTGGCTGCAAGCGCCGTTCTGCGGTCGCGGGCCGATGACGGACTGGCACTCGCGACTCTGGTTCCCTGTACCGCGGTCGCTGACATTGCGGGGTCGCGGGTCCGACTCGAGGTGACCACGTTGTACCCCTTCGAGGGCCAGGTCTCCGTCCGGATCACCGTGTCCGACGGACAGTCGGCCGACTTCCCGCTGCGGATCCGAGTCCCCGGCTGGGTCGAAGGTGTCTCGTTCGACATCGACGGGGCCCCGGTCCCCGCCGACATCGTCGCCGGATTCGCCACGCTGGCCCGGCCATGGCACGACGGAACAACGGTCACCATGCGGTTACCGATGCCCTTGCGACAGACTCGGGTGCCGCTGGGACCGCAGACGTCCGGTGACCGGGAGCGGGGCGGCGACCAGGCCCGGGGCGGCGACGACGCCCGGGGCAGGGTGATCCACCGCGGGCCGCTCGTACTTTGTCTGACCCTGCCCGAGGAGTGGACCGCGCGCCGCAGTCGGTACGAGGTGCCGGATTGGGAGATCCGAACCTCTTCCGAGTGGGCCTTCGGACTCGAGGAGGACGCGCTCGATCGGGCTCAGGTAACCACCCACGACGTGCCGACACCGCCGTTCGATCACGGCCATCCCCCCGTGGAGGTGCTGGTGCCGGCGCGCCAACTGAACGGGTGGACCGTCGCGCGTGGCTCGGCGGGACCGGTGCCGAAGGCGACCACAGCGGGCGCCGCGCCAACCGGAAGGCCGGCGACAGTCCGGCTCGTCCCCTACGGCAGTACTGCACTGCGGGTCACCGTGTTCCCCGATTCAGATCGCTGATCGGATTCCCGAGATCCGAGTCGATTCCCTCGCGTGATTCCGCCGGAGGTTGAGCACGATCCAGATCCGGCCCCCGCCCGTCATCGCCTTGTTCCGCGGCCAGATCGTCGAGCCGACGCGTCGGCAGGCCGCCCGTGACCAGAAACGACAGCGCTGCCACGCCCGCCGCCGCAAGTAGACCGGACTTCAGCGACTGGAGTTGCGCTTCCTCGTAGGTGGCGACGAGTTGGTCGGCCACGGCCCCGGTGAATCCGGCGGCCGCGACGGCAGTGGCGGCTTGGGTCCCGGGGACGAACTTGACCCCGTTCGACAGGTCGACCTCGACGGACTGGGTGGTCGCCGGGGGGATATCGGAGTTGCGCCCGAGTTGGTTGATGTAGGTCGAGGCCAGACCCGTCATGACGATCGACCCGATCAGGGCGACACCGAGCGCTCCCCCGAGTTGCTGGGCGGTGTACTGAAGTCCGCCGGCCTCGCTCCGGGATTCCGGCCCCACCGAGCTGAGGATCACATTGCCGAGCTGGCTCGCCATCAGCCCCATGCCCGCACCCATCAGGGCCATCGACAACACGAAATCCCGTTCCCGGAATGTCGGCTCGACCGTGACGAGCAGGAGCAGCGTCGCCAGGACCATCACGAACAAGCTGATGCGGATGATGGATCGGGGGGACAGGACGTACAGCAGAGGGCCGCCGCAGAACGACACAACGAACATCACCAAAGACATAGGCAGAAGCCTCAGGCCGGTCTCGAACGCATTGAGCCCCAAGAAGATCTGCAGGTACAGCGGCAGGATGAAGAACACCCCCATGAACACGACGTTCATGCTGAGCAGCGTCGTCAGCCCTGACTTCAGCGGATGGATGCGGAACAGCCTCAGGCGCACCAACGGATCCAACCCCAGACGTTCGCGGCGGGCCTCCCACAGCACGAAGACGTACAGAATCGCCAGCCCCACGCACACCACGAACGGTGTCAGGGCGTACCCGAACGGTTGGATGGGGCTGTTGACGGGCGTGAGCCAGCCCCATGTGGACGACATGAGGAGACCACCTACGATCGCGGTCAATCCCACCGCGGTCAGCA
This sequence comes from Candidatus Nanopelagicales bacterium, assembly GCA_037045355.1. Classification (NCBI taxonomy): domain Bacteria; kingdom Bacillati; phylum Actinomycetota; class Actinomycetes; order Candidatus Nanopelagicales; species Candidatus Nanopelagicales bacterium. The sequence goes on from JBAOHO010000012.1 coordinate 176,590, forward strand.
GGGCGCCGACGATGTCGAGCTTCGGTCGTGCTGTGGGGCGAGGTGAGTCGACCACGACCCGACTGGCGAGGATCACGCCCAGCGCGACCACCACCTCGGCCCCGAAGACAGCCCGCCACGAATACTGTGTGGTGATCCAGCCCCCGACGATCGGGCCGAGGGCGATGGCCGCTCCCGCGGTTCCGCCCATCACGCCGTAGGCGGTGACGCGATCACCCCCGCGGTAGTTCCCCGCGATCAGCGCAGCCATCGCCGGCAGCACCAATGCCGCTCCGATCCCTTCGAGGACCGACCAGCCCAGGGCCAGGGACGCCACGGACCATGACACCGTGGTCAGTGCTGAGCCGGCGGCGAACAGCATCAGTCCGATCACCAGCACTCGGCGCCGTCCGACGATGTCGCCGATCTTGCCGCCGGCGATCATCAGGGCAGCCATGACCAGCGAGTACAACGTGATGACTGCCTGGATCGACGAGACCGTGGTGTCGAAGTCGGCCACCAGCTGGCTGATGGACACGTTCATCACCGACGTGTCCAGCACCATCAGGAACTGCATGACGGACAGCACGATGAGGGGACGCCACCTGGCCATGGGTCAAACTACCGCCGTGGGGACGGGTTCTCGCACGTGGTGGAAACGGGGAAACGCTCCGACTGCGGGGTTACGCCACGTAGGCGGCGAGGTGCCGGCCCGTCAACGTCGAGCGATCGGCCACGAGGTCCGCCGGTGTGCCCTCGAACACGACCCGTCCACCGTCATGACCCGCGCCCGGTCCGAGATCGATGATCCAGTCGGCGTGAGCCATGACCGCCTGATGGTGTTCGATCACGACAACGGATTTGCCGGAGTCGGCCAGTCGATCCAACAGCCCCAGCAATTGACCCACATCAGCCAGGTGCAGACCCGTGGTGGGTTCGTCGAGGATGTACACATCACCTTTGTCCGCCATCTGGGTCGCGAGTTTCAGCCGCTGGCGCTCGCCACCGGACAGCGTCGTCAGCGGCTGTCCGAGCGTGAGGTACCCGAGGCCCACATCGGCGAGTCGATCGAGGATCTTGTGGGCGGCGGGCGTCTTCGCCGCACCGTCGGCGAAGAACTCCTCAGCTTGTGCGACCGACATCGCCAAGACCTCGGCGATGTTGCGCCCACCGAGGGTGTATTCGAGCACCGACGCTTGAAAGCGTTTGCCGTCGCACTCCTCGCACGTTGATTCGACTGTGGCCATCACGCCCAAGTCGGTGAAGATCACTCCCGCTCCGTTGCAGGCGGGACAGGCTCCCTCCGAGTTCGAACTGAACAAGGCAGGTTTCACTGCGTTGGTCTTCGCGAACGCCTTGCGGATGGGATCCAGAAGGCCGGTGTACGTGGCCGGATTGCTGCGCCGTGAGCCACGGATCGCGCCCTGGTCGATGACGACGACACCCTCTCGGCCCGCCACCGAACTTTGGATCAGCGAACTCTTGCCGGACCCTGCGACTCCCGTCACAACGCACAGCACTCCGAGCGGGATGTCGACGTCCACGTCCTTCAGGTTGTGGGTGGAGGCGCCTCTGATCTCCAGGGTCCCGGCTTTGGGGCGGACGGACTCCTTGAGCGTGGCCCGGTCGTCGAGATGGTGACCCGTGGTGGTGGCACTGGCCCGCAGATCCTCGACCGAGCCTTCGAACACGACCTGACCGCCTGCCGAACCGGCGCCCGGCCCCAGGTCCACGACGTGATCCGCGATGGCGATGGTCTCGGGTTTGTGCTCCACCACCAGCACGGTGTTGCCCTTGTCCCGTAACTGCAGCAGCAGGCCATTCATCCGTTCGATGTCGTGGGGATGCAGTCCGATCGTGGGTTCGTCGAAGACGTAGGTGACGTCGGTCAACGACGACCCCAGGTGCCGGATCATCTTCGTTCGCTGTGCTTCGCCGCCGGACAGAGTCCCCGCTGGCCGGTCGAGAGACAGGTAGCCCAGACCGATCTCCGCGAACGAGTCGAGCAGGTGCTGCAGGCCCGCGATCAAGGGCGCCACGGATGGTTCTTCGATGCCCCGCACCCAGTCCGCGAGGTCGCTGATCTGCATGGCGCAAACGTCCGCGATGCTGACGCCGCCGATCAAAGACGATCGAGCCTCCCTGCTGAGCCGCGTTCCCTCACAGTCGGGGCAGGTCGTGAACGTGACTGCCCGTTCCACGAAGGCGCGCACATGCGGCTGCAGTGCATCGATGTCTTTCGCGAGCATCGACTTCTGAATCTTGGGAATCAGCCCTTCGTACGTGAGATTGATGCCCTCGACCTTGATCTTGGTCGGCTCCCGATAGAGCAGATCGTGCATCTCCCGCTTGGTGTACTTGTTGATGGGCTTGTCCATGTCGAAGTACCCGCTGCCGCTGAAGATTCGCCCGTACCAGCCGTCCATGCTGTATCCGGGAATGGTCAGGGCGCCCTCGCTGAGTGACTTGTTGTCGTCGAACAGGGCCGTGAGATCGAAGTCGTTGACCGCGCCCATACCCTCACACCGCGGGCACATGCCTCCGAGTCGGTTGAAGGTCGCCTTCTCGGTCTTGGTCTTGCCTCCCTTGTCGACCGTGATGGCGCCGCTGGCAGTGACGGACGGGACATTGAACGAGAACGCGTTCGGTGAGCCGATATGTGGTTGGCCGAGCCTGCTGAACAGAATGCGCAGCATGGCGTTGGCGTCGGTCGCGGTGCCGACCGTGGAGCGCGGGTTCGCCCCCATTCGCTCCTGGTCGACGATGATGGCGGTGGTCAGGCCCTCGAGCCGGTCGACATCGGGTCGGGCCAGGGCGGGCATGAAGCCTTGGACGAAGGCACTGTAGGTCTCGTTGATCAGCCGCTGGGACTCCGCGGCGATCGTTCCGAACACCAGTGAACTCTTCCCTGAACCGGAGACGCCGGTGAACACCGTGAGCCGCCGCTTGGGGATCTCGACGCTGACGTCCTTCAGGTTGTTCACACGGGCACCTTGGACGCGGATCATGTCGTGGTCGTCGGCGACCGGGATCGACGCGGTCCTCGCTTCGGTCGTGCTCATGTTGCTGACTCCATCTCCTGGTTGGGGCTGCTATTCCCCGCGCGTCGCGCGAGTCGATAGACAGCGCACAAGTCCGCACCGAACCGCCGGTCCTCGATGTACTCGAATCCCAGCCGTTCATAGAACCGACGGGCTCCGGTGTTGGACGCCAGCGGGTCCAGAAGGATTCCGGTCACCTCCGGCTCCGCGAAGCAGCGTTCGATGGCTGCTTGCATCATGATCGTGCCGTATCCGCGCCTGAGGTCGTCGGCCGCTCCGATCCAAATGTCGATCGCGCGCAGGTGGGGACCGCAGTCACCCCAGTAGTGCGAGTCCTCGGCCTGTGGGTCGATGATCTGAATGAAACCGATCGGTCGGTTGTCCATTTCGGCGATCAACTGCTCGCGCCACGGTGGTCGGCGCCCCAACTCCCACTCCCATTCCCAGTCGTCGTTGGGGTCGGATGCGACGACGTGCGGCTGCTCGTCCCAGTGCCTCAGTGTGGGCAGGTCAGCGATCGTGGCCGGGCGCAAGTGCATACCGGGATCCTGCCTGACACCGATCATCGAGTCACATCCGATCCGGACGCAGCTTCAGCGCCGGAACCGGAGTTGCCGTGGCAGGGCTTGATTCGTCTTCCCCGATTGCCGATATCCCTACTGATGCGGTCGCGGGACCGGGCGGCTGCTGTCCACCCGGAAAGGGATGAGCCATGATGATGCGCAGATGGCTCGCTGTCGCCGTAGCCACAGTCCTCATCCCAGGAGTGATGTCGGTGTCCAGTGCTACCGCCGGTGCCGAAGGCGTCGCTTCACCCCGCCCGGCCCGGGCAACGACTGCTGCCGATGCTCCCGTCAGGGTGTGGGAGTGGCGACCTCCGGACTCGAACTGGGCCGACCTCATGGCGGGGCTCTCCGGTGCTGCGACCGTCGGTGCCACCCACGTGACGATCGACTTGACCCGACTCGTGGACATCAGCGAGATCCCCGACCCTGCGAAGCGAACGGGCGCGGATGAAGCGTTTCGTCAACGGCTGGTCGACTACACCACGGCTGCCGCCGCTCGCGGCATGACCGTGTCAGCCGTTGTCGGTACCCCGGCGTGGGCTGCAGCGAACTCGCGGTACCTCGCGGGGACCGTCACCGGCTGGGTCCGGCGATTCAACGCCTCACAGCCGCGTGCCCAGCGCCTGACCGCCCTCGAGGTCGACGTGGAGCCCTGGGTGACGCCGCAGTGGCAGTCCAACGCCCAGCGCTTGCTCGTCATCGAGTGGCTGAGGTTCATCGACCAGATGCGGACCGAACAGCGCGCCTTGCCCGCCGCGGAGCAGATTCCACTGCGTGTCGACGTGCCGTTCTGGTTCGACGGGTCCGGAACTCCGGCCTCGGTCAGGTACGGCGGCAAGACCATGTCGGCCACCGACCACGTCCTGCGCTTGCTGGACTACCGCGGGGCCTCGGGGAATGCGGTTGTTGTGATGGCGTATCGGGACACGGTGACGGGAGCGAACGGTTCCGCTGCGCTGGTGGCAGCGGAGTTCGCGGCTGCGGCCCGGCGTGGTGGCCGCGTTGCGGTGGTGATCGGCCAGGACACCGCGCCGACAGACACAGAGCCGGAATGGGTGACGTTCGCCGAGGAGGGTCGGACGCAACTGCTGGCGGCCATGGATGAGCTGTCGGGACGGTTCGGGCACGAAGCGGCATTCGCCGGCTTCAGCGTCAATCACGCCCACCATTTGGCCACCTGGTTGCCCTGAGCGGCTGCCAATTCGAGTCAGCCGTGTCTCGTCGGGCATCGGTGGGACCCCAGAGAGGCGACTTCGACGACTGGGCGCGATGAGCCTCTCGCACCCGGTCCGCCGAGATGCGGACTGTGGCAGGAGGGGTCACCATGGTGCGATTCCGCGGGAGACTCCTTCGAGGAGCGACTCGTGGCCAGGTGAGCGGTAGATGGCTTGGGTCACCGGGAGATGGCCCGTGTGACCGGGGGGTGGTTGATGTGACCGGGAGGTGGTTGGTGTGATCGGAATGGGAATGGCGATGCTGGCGCTGGTGATGGTGCCCCTGGGGTTCGGCTTGGCGTGGTGGCTGGTCCAGCGCCTCGACCGACAGGCCGAGCGTCAGTTCCCCGATAGCCGGCCGGCGACGGCCTTCCCGGCTCTGGGACCCGCGGGGCATCCCTCGTCCTTGCCGGCACGCGATACTCCGTTGGACGCAGCACCGGCGGAGGTCATCGCCGCGGTGGCTCAGCGTACCTCGGGGGGCCCGGGCCGTCCCGACGGTGGATCGGTGTGACGCGCCTCTGGCAGTAAGTCGGACCAGATGTGCGTGGGGCTTGTCGAACCCCTTCCTGAAGGTCAGTCACCCACCCGCGAACGGGGGCAGTAGCTCCACCTCACAATCGGCGGGCAGCGGATCGGTGGCTTCCAAGCGGCGACCGTCGCACAGCAGCGTGGAGACCTCCATGATGTTGACCAGCCGCGCCCCGAACTGCTCCCCCAACCGGACCCGAAGTTCGCTGACGTCGCGGGCAGCGACGACCGCAGTGCCCGTGCCGGCTGCCTCACGGGCACCGGCATAGAACTGCACGGTGACCAGAGCGGACATCTCAGCCACCGATCGCCGACATGGGGCGCCGCGGTTGCATGAACCCGGGGTCGTCGATGCCGTGTCCCGCGGCCTTCCCCGCCACGTCCAAGCGCATGAGTTCGGCCAGGGTGGCGTCGCTCGCCCCTGCCCGCAGCGGTCCGCGCAGGTCGGTCTCATGCCGCGCGAAGAGGCACGAACGCCATTGCCCATCCGACGTGATCCGGACGCGGTCACAGTCGCCGCAGAACGGGCGGGTGACGGAACCGATGATTCCCACGGCCTGTGGCCCCCCGTTGACCAGCCAGCGCTCGGCAGGAGCCGAGCCGCGGTCCTCCTCCGGAGTCAGATCGAAGCCACCGGCCGTCAGTAGATCGAGGATCTCGGCGGCGGTGACCATGCGGCTGCGATCCCATGAATGCTGGGGGTCCAGCGGCATCTGTTCGATGAAGCGCAGCTGAAGTCCCTCTGCCAAGGCCCACTGGAGCATGGTGGGGGCCTCGTCGTCGTTGACGCCGCGCATCAGGACCGTGTTGATCTTGACCGGGTCGAGTCCGGCGGCCTTGGCAGCGGCGATCCCGGCGAGGGTGTCGACCAGCCGATCGCGCAGCGTGAGGGTGCGGAACCGCTCACGATCCATGGTGTCCAGGCTGATGTTGACCCGTCGCAGGCCCGCGTCCGCCAGGGGCGCCGCCAGGCCGGGGAGCCGAAGCCCATTCGTGGTCAACGAGACCTCAGGGGGGTTGGGCAACGCGGTGATGGCAGCCACGACATCGACGACGTCGGGACGCAGGAGTGGTTCACCGCCGGTCAGTCGGACGGTGCCGATACCGTGCTCGACACTGATCCGCACTATGCGGAGCAGTTCATCGGTGGTCAGCTGATCGGGTCCGGCGATCCATTCCATGCCGGTGGCCGGCATGCAGTAGGTGCAGCGCAACGAACACCGGTCGGTCAACGAGACTCGCAGGTCACGGTGCACCCGACCGAAGGTGTCACGCAACTCCCGCCCGGAGGTGTCCGAAGAGTACGACATGGTCATGGACAGTTCACCCACTCACTGGTGCCGTCGGCGAAGGTCTGGTGTTTCCAGATCGGCAGCCTCTCTTTGGCAGTGTCAACCACCCACGAACAGGCGGCAAACGCTTCGTCGCGGTGGGCTGCCGCCACCGCGACGAAGAAGGCGAGATCACCGATGGCGAGATTCCCCACCCGGTGTCGCGCGGTCGCAGCCAGGACCCCGGGGTGGCCGGCGGCCTCCGCAACTGTGCGACGCAACACCTCATCGGCCTGGCGGTGCCCCTCGTAGGTCAGGGCGGTGACCGTGCGGTCATGGTCGTGGTCGCGCACCCGGCCCTCGAACGTGACCACGGCACCGGCATCGGACCGGTACACCTCAGCGGTGATGACCAGGGGGTCGAGGTGATCGGCGGTGACCCATTCGCCGACGGTCCGCAGCGGCTCGGAGAAGGCTCGTTCTCGCAACGCCGCGGGAGGGGGGGTGGCGTGGCCCCCGCCCGACATCATGTCGAGGGCGTGGTCGACCAGCGGCTCGAGGACGGCCCACCCGTCGCGCACACCGCCGGGGCTGCCGGGTAGGGCGATCACCAACGCCCGTTCCAGCGTCCAGGCACCGGTACGGGACAGGTCAGCCGTGGGGACGGACGCCCGCGACGCTGCCCGGAACGCCTCCCCGATGCCGGGCACAGGGCGCGCGCCCAGAGCGACGATCGCCTCAGGTGTGACGTCCCGTGGTCCCAGACCGGTCCCGCCGGTGCAGACCACGAGCTGGGCTCCCGCTGCCACGGCACCCGACACGGCCACACCGATGTCCCCGACGTTGTCGGGGACGACTGCCAGGGTGGGGTCGTCGTATCCGGCCGCCACCAACAGCTCGACCACGAGTGGTCCGGAACGATCCTGGTCGGGGTCCCGACTCGACGTGTCCGAGCACGTGATGACGGCGGCGGGCACAGTCATCGTGTCCAGTCCCCGGAGCGGCCACCGCTCTTGGTCTGCACACGGATGTCGGTGATGGTTGCTGCGGGGTCCAGCGACTTCGTCATGTCGACGATGGTGAGGGCCGCCACGGATACCGCCGTCAGCGCCTCCATCTCGACGCCCGTCCGGTCGGCAGTGCGCACTGTGGCTGTGATCCGCACCGTCATCTCGTCGACTGTCAGATCCACCGTGATGCCATGAATCGCGATGGGGTGGCACATCGGAATCAACTCGGGCGTACGTTTCGCCGCCATGATCCCCGCGATCCGTGCGGTGGCCAACACATCGCCCTTCGCCACACGGCCGGCAGAGATGGCATCCGCCGCCTGCGTGCGTACGACACCGGTCGCCACCGCCGTGCGCACCGTCACCTCGCGTTCGGCGACGTCTACCATGCGCGCCTCGCCTCGGTCGTTCACATGACTGAGTCCGCTCACGTCAGCTCCTGGTCGCCTAGGGTTCGAACGTGACCATGTCCGAACCGCCTGGGTGGTCTGTGCTCATTCTGACCGGTGGGGCGTCGCGCCGGATGGGCGAGGACAAAGCGGCCCTCACGGTGGCGGGCACGACCCTGCTGGCGCGGCTCGTACGCTGTGTACCGCGCCGATATCCCCGCGGTCGTGGTCGGCCCCGATCCGGGCGTGTTGCCGCGAGCCGTGACAGTGACCCGTGAGGAACCCCACGGGGGTGGTCCCGCCGCCGGAATAGTGGCGGGTTTGGGCGTGGTCGCGACCCCTGTCGTGGTCGTCACGGCCGTGGACCTGCCGTTCGCCGGTCCCGCGCTGGAGCGCCTCGCCCGGCTCATGACGACCGCGGACACGGACATCGACGCGATCGTTCCGATGGCCGATGGGCACTGCCAACCGTTGTGCGCTGCGTACCGCACGGAAGCCCTTGCCCGTGCGGCCGCAGCCCTCGGTGCCCCTGACGGCAGATCGGTGCGCGAGTTGCTCGCTCAACTGAGCATCGAATCCCCGCTCTGGTCGGCGGAGGAACTGCGTGATGTCGACAACCCGGGGGACCTTGCCGCCGCGCGCGCCGTTGCCACGCGGCAGGCGGCCATAATGACCCCGACGAAGGAGGACTTCATGCAGGAGTGGGTACAAGCGGTGGCGGCTCGACTCGAGGTACCGGGGGATGTGGACATCGACCTGCTGCTCGATGTCGCCAAGGATGCCGCCCACAAGGTGCAGCGCCCCGCAGCCCCGGTCACCACGTATCTGATCGGGCTGGCGGTCGCCGGCGGAATGGAGCCTCAACTCGCGGCCGACCGGGTCAAGGAACTCGCGGGCGACTGGCCGAAGCAGGACTGACCCGATGCACGAGCCGACCTGGCCGCAGGCCCGCGAGGCCGCCAGTCGTCTTGCCCGACCGTGCGGCACTGAATTGATTTCGGCAGCCGACGCGGTGGGACGCACCCTCGCGCAGCCGGTGACGGCACTGTGCCCGTTGCCCGGATACGCCACGGCCGCGATGGACGGATGGGCAGTCGCCGGCACTGGGCCCTGGACAGTTGTGGGCGAGGTTCTCGCCGGCACTGCTCCTCCTGCCCAACTGGAGTCCGGCACCGCCGTGGTCATCGCCACGGGTGCCGCCGTCCCCTCGGGGGCGACGGCTGTCGTGAAGCGAGAGGATGGGGCCACATCCGAGCGGGTTCTCGCAGACCTTCCGGTGGTGCCGGGCAGCCATGTGCGCCCGCAGGCAGAGGAGTGCCGGGTCGGCGAGGTCTTGCTGTCCCCTGGCAGTGAGATGTCGCCCGCAGCCGTGGGTTTGGCGGCCGCAGCGGGAGTCGACAGCGTGGAGGTTGTCCGCCCCCCGAGGGTGCGGCTGCTGCTGCTCGGAGACGAGTTGCTCGATTCCGGAATCCCGGCGGTCGGCCAAGTGCGCGATTCGCTCGGCCCCCAGATCCCGGGATGGGTGGACCGTCTCGGGGGTGTCGTCACGGGGATCGTCCGCGTGCCGGACACCGTCGTCGATCTCACCAGTGCATTGGCCGCGTGCGACGACGTCGAGCTCGTCCTGACCACGGGAGGTACCGCTGCCGGGCCCGTGGACTGCCTGCACCAGTCCTTGGCGGCGCTCGACGCGGAACTGGTCGTCGACTCCGTGGCGGTGCGCCCGGGCCACCCCATGCTGCTCGCTCGTCTCGGCGACCTGCCGGTGGTCGGGTTGCCGGGGAATCCGCAGAGCGCGGTCGTCGCCTTGATGACGTTGGGCGCCCCGCTGTTCGGTGGGATGTTGGGAAAGCCCGAACCCGAGCTCGGACGGGTCCTCCTGACCGAGGAACTCAAGGCACCTGCGCACGAGCATCGGCTTGTGGCCGGCTCACGGTCGGGGACGAGTTTCACGGCAGCCTCACATCTGGGCTCGGCGATGCTGCGGGGCCTGGCCACTGCAGAGGGGTTCGCGGTCCTGCCCCCGGGTGGGGCGGCCATCGGCACCGAGGTGCCGTGGCTGCCCCTGCCCTGAGATCAGGACGGCTTCTCCGCGCCCGGTCGTGCGTAGTACCACCAAGTGATCCACGCTCCGATCAGACAGGTCACAACGCCGAGATAGAAGATCAGCTCGGGATGCCCAAGGGCGAACATCAGGCCGAACACGAACGGCCCGAAGGCCGCGATGGCCGCTGTCCATCCGATCACACCGCCCGCCTGCCGACGCTCGAAGATCATGGGCATCTGCTTGAACGTGCTCGCGTTGCCCACTCCCGCGAAGAAGAAGATCGCGAGCATTCCCCACAGGAACTTGCGGGAACTGGTCGACGCTGATGTCGGCGAGAGCTGGAACGCAGGTGTACAGCGAGCCGAAGCCGCGATGCCGATCGTCAGCGACCACCGTCATGCCGTCCGCCGCCGACCCGGTCCGCGATCGGGCCGGCGATGCACGCGCGCCGCCGAGCCGATGAGGGCGCCGCAGGAAGGCGTACGTGACGCGGGTCGATGCCGGCCGTCGCCGAACGCCTTGGTGCCGTAGAGGTTCTTGATCAGCAGCGCGAAGCTGCTGCGGCGAGGCCGGAGAACGTGCCGAAGGTGATGACGTACAGGCAGGTCATCAGCCAGGTGTGCTTGTTCTTGAAGATGTCGAGCTGCTCGCGGCACGCCGCGGGCCTGCACCGGCACGCTGCGCAGCAGTGAACCAGGCGAGGACGACCGCGACGATGACGAACGGCACCCAGATGTAGCCGGCGTTCTGGTACCAGACCTCCTTGTCGACGCCCTTGTCCTTGATTGGTCGAACATCTGCGAGGCACCGAGTACCCGATCATCGCGAAGCCGATGATCCACGGGGTCACGAACTGCACGGCACTGACACCGAAGTTGCCGATGCCTGCCTGGACTCCCGAGCGCGGTGCCCTGCTTGGCGCGGGGGAAGAAGTAGCGACGTGCTCGGCATGAAGCCGGAGAACGCTCCGCCTCCGATGCCGGCGAGGAATGCCGAGCAGCAGGAGGACTGGCGTAGGGCGTGCTCGGGGTTCGTGCACGGCGAGGGCCCAGCCGATGAGCGGGATGAGGAAAAGGGCGGTACGTGAGGGCAGACGAGTTTGCGGGTGCCCATGATCGGAGGAAGGAACATCCACACCAGCCGCAGTCGCACCGCCGGCAAGGCCCGGGCATTGCCGCCGAGCCAGTACAGCTGGGCATGCGGACAGGGTGAACCCGATGGCAGTTCAGGATCGGGGCCAACGGCCGATACGAGGAACCAGCGTGATGAACCCGAGGGTCAGCGAGAAGGTGGTGACGGACAGGGTCTTCCAGGCCCGACCCGAGTCCCATGTGCGCGGAATCCTCGGGATCCCAACTCGTGGAGCCAGTCCTTGCCTCTGCGCACCGGCGCAGCTGCTGGTTGAGTGGTCATGACCCGGATTCCCTTCTGTGCGGTGGTCGGTGCCGGACTGTCCGGACTCGACCCAGAATCGTCGGACGGTGCTGCCGGGCATTCCGGCGTCGGCGTCAGCCCACGCTTCGGCGCTCTCGCCTTCCTTCTCGAACTTGTTCGCCAACTCGGGGCGTGGCCGATATGCAGCATCGTGCATCGACTGTCCAGTGCATCCACACTGTCCCGATGAGCGTGGTCAGGAAGAGCACGCCGAACGTGGCCTGCGGGGCGCCCGCTCCAGGCGGAGGCGTAGGCGAACAGTGGGGGTAGGAAGAATCCGCCGAGAGCGCCCAACGAGCCGACGAGACCGCCCACGGCCCCGACATCGTGCGGGAAGTACTCGGGGATGTGCTTGTAAACGGCGGCCTTACCGATGCCCATGGCGCAGCCGATGATGAACACGAGGACGGTGAACAGCACTACGCCGACGGTCCACGGAAGTACCTGCTTGGCCTCGCCGCCGGGCTGCTGCAACACGATGTAGCCGTAGGGCATCATCAGGATTCCGCTGGCCACGAGCATCGTGCCGAAGGTCGCGTACATGACCTTGCGGGCGCCGATCCGGTCGGAGATGTAGCCGCCCACCGGGCGCAGCAGCGACGCGGGAAAGATGAACAACGCTGTCAGCAGGCCCGCTTGCGGCAGGGCCAGCCCGTAGACGTCGACGTAGTACTTGGGAAGCCAGGCCGCCAGCGCGACGTAGGCGCCGAACACGATCACGTAGTACAAGCTGAAGCGCCAGACGCGGACCTCCTTGAGCGGGCGCAGCATCGAACTGATGGAGCGACCCTGGCCGGGCTTGTGGTCGTGGCGGGGGGCGATGAACCAGGCGGCTGCGGCCATCGACGATCAGGAGGACGACGTACGAGGAAGGGAACGAACCGCCAGCCGCCGGGGATGACCCCGCCGAGTAGCCCGGCCGCCGGGACCGCCGCGATCAATGCCGGGCCGATGAACTTGGTGACGGAAGCACCGACGTTGCCGGCGCCGAAGACACCGAGGGCGGTGCCCTGCAGGTGCGCGTGGCCACCAGGCGCTGACCCACGAGATGCCCGACGCGAGAAGGAGTTGCCCGCGAACCCCACGAGGAAGGCATAGAAGAGCAGGACGACGTAGGAAGTGGCGTGCGCAACCAGATACGCCGGGATCGCGGTGAGCAGCAGCATGAGGGTGAAGACGATCCGGCCGCCGTAGCGGTCGGCCAGGATGCCGGCGGGCAGTCGCCAGATCGCCCCGTTGAGGACTGCGACGGCGGTGATCCAGGACAAGCTGGACATCGGTGAGGCCGAACTCGGTGCGGATCGGGATGCCCAGGACGCCGAACATGAGCCACACGGCGAACATCAAGGTGAACGCGACCGTGGAGATCACCAGAACGCGACCGCGGCCCGGAACAGCCACGTCGGACAGGGGAGTGGTGTCCAGACCGGGGTGAGTGTCGGTACCGGATCCTGGGGTTCCGGGTGTGCCCTCGGTTCCGGGTGTGCCCTCGGTTCCTGGTGTGGTGGTGGTCATCTCGCGCTCCTTCCCACCATTTGTTCACACTATACACATAACTCCCGTGTTTATTACCAAATCCCGGTTTTATGTGGTAGAACGGAGGCATGGCAACGGCACCCAGCATCGGTCGAACGCTGGCCCGTCTTGCTGCCCTCAGTCCGCGGCATCCCCAAAGAAGGGGAGCCTGCCTCGGACTCCCGGGCACAGATCCGGCACCTCATCGAGACAGCCGAGGAACCCGTATCGGTCGAATGGCTGTGCTCTCGGACCGACCTGCATCCCAACACCGTGCGCGGCCACCTCGAGGTGCTCCTGGCTGCGGGACAGATTGCTCGTGCCCCTGGCCGTCGTGAGGGCCGCGGGCGCCCGCCGATGTTGTACCGGGCGGTCGGACCGGAATCGCCGATCTACCAGGAGTTGGTGACAGCGCTGGTCGCCGAACTGGGCGACAGCACCGACCCGGCCCTGATCGACGACGCCGCCGATCGGTGGGCCGAAGTCGTCGACCACTCAGGGACGGCGCAGAGCATCGACGAAGCGCTCGAGCAAGCGGCGAAGGCGCTCAACCAACTGGGCTTCTCGGCCCACGTGTCGCCCGTGGGAGACACCATCACACTCGGCAGTTGCCCCTACGCGGCCCTGATCCGCGACCAGCCGGTGATCTGTGACATCCACACTGCACTGCTTCGGGAGCTGCTCGCCCGCACGGGTCAGCCTGTGACCGTCAAGGACATGCAGGTCTGGGCCGCCCCGGGCGTTTGCCGCACTCATCTGCACCGGCCCGACCGGCAGCCCGCTCGCGTGATCGACGTTGCAGAATCGGGTGAGAGAGCTACCCAGGATGACCCAGGGTCGGCCCCCAGCGGTGAGGCAGAAGCCCGGACGCGCCGCAAGAGTGCCGACGACAAGAATGGCAAGGTCAAGAAGAGCGCCCGAAACGGCAAGCACCCGAGCGGTAAGAACCCGAAACGGTAAGAAGAGGAACAAACGCATGACCACCACCGATCCCGATATCGCCGGCGACTTCCTGGTCAAAGCAGGTCGGTTCCTGACTCCTGGCGACATCTCCGGCGACCTGCGCACCGTCACCAGGCACGGGGGCCGCGAGGGAGACGTCTTCTACCGGGACCGGTGGAGTCACGACAAGGTTGTGCGCAGTACCCACGGTGTGAACTGCACGGGTTCCTGCTCTTGGAAGGTGTACGTCAAGGACGGCATCATCACGTGGGAGACCCAGCAGACCGACTACCCCTCGGTGGGTCCGGACAGCCCGGAGTACGAGCCGCGTGGTTGCCCGCGGGGAGCGGCCTTCTCCTGGTACACGTACTCGCCGACCCGCGTGCGGTTCCCCTACATCCGCGGAGTCCTGCTCGAGTCGTACCGTGCCGCGCAAGGCGCGAGCACCGGGATCCCGTCGATGCCTGGGCGGCAGTCGTCGATGATCCTCGAGACCCGATCGACCTACCAGCGAGCCCGCGGCAAGGGTGGCCTGGTGCGGGCGTCGTGGGACGAGGTCAACGAGATCATCGCCGCCGCCCATGTGCACACCATCAAGAAGTACGGACCGGATCGTGTCTTCGGCTTCTCTCCGATCCCGGCTATGTCGATGGCGTCCCATGCGGCGGGCAGCCGGTTCGTATCGCTGCTCGGCGGCTGCGATGCTCTCCTTCTACGACTGGTACTGCGACCTGCCGGTGGCCTCCCCGCAGGTCTTCGGCGACCAGACCGATGTGCCGGAATCCGCTGACTGGTGGAACGCCTCGTACCTGATCATGTGGGGCGCCAACGTTCCCCAGACCCGAACCCCTGACGCGCACTTCATGGCCGAGGCGCGCTATCGCGGTCAGAAGGTCGTCGTCGTGTCCCCCGACTACGCGGACAACACCAAGTTCGCGGACGAGTGGATGTCCCCGCATCCGGGAACCGACGGGGCGCTGGGCATGGCGATGGGGCACGTGATCCTCAAGGAGTTCTTCATAGAGCGACAGGTCCCGCGGTTCGTCGACTACGTGAAGAAGTACAGCGATCTGCCGTTCCTCATCTCATTGCGAGAGAAGGACGGAGCCTGGGTGCCGGACAAGTTCCTCACCGCCGCCGACCTTGGTGACTCGAGCGAGGGCGCGGCTTTCAAGACCGTGCTGGTCGACTCCGCCACAGGGCGTCCCCATGTGCCCAATGGTTCACTCGGATACCGGTTCTCGGAGTCCGGCAAGGGCAAGTGGAACCTGGACCTCGAGGGCATCGACCCCGCCCTTTCCTTCTACGGGGCCACCGGAACGGAGCACGCCGAGGTGCTGTTGCCTCGGTTCGACACCGGGCAGGCGGACGACGAGGGCGGTTCGGCGCACTCGCGCGGCGTCCCCGCCGCTCGGGTCGAGACCACTTCGGGGCAACGTCTGGTCACCACCGTCTTCGACCTGATGCTCGCGCAGTACGGCGTGGGTCGTCCCGACCTCCCGGGAGATTGGCCGACCGGCTACGACGATCCCAGCCCCTATACGCCCGCCTGGCAGGAGGAGATCACCGGAGTCCCCGCTGCCGCCGCCGAGCGAATCGGTCGCGAGTTCGCACAGAATGCCGAGGACTCGGGCGGTCGCTCGATGATCATCCTTGGCGCGGGCACCAACCACTGGTTCCACTCGGACGTCATCTACCGGACCTTCCTGGCACTGATCACGCTGACCGGTTGCCAGGGCGTGAACGGTGGTGGCTGGGCCCACTACGTCGGACAGGAGAAGTGCCGCCCCGTGACGGGCTGGGCAAACCTGGCTTTCGGGATGGATTGGCACCGGCCGGCGCGCCAGATGATCGGCACCGCGTTCTGGTACGTCCAGACCGATCAGTGGCGTTACGACGGCCTCGGCGCCGATATGTTGGCGACACCGCTGGGCGAGGGTCGGTTCGCTGGTCGCAGCATGATCGACACCATCGCCCAGTCGGCCCGGTCGGGCTGGATGCCGTCATTCCCCTCGTTGAACCGCAACCCGCTCGATCTGGCCGACGAAGCCAAGGCCGCCGGCATCGAGGCCCCCGAGTACATCAAGCAGAAACTGCTGAGTGGTGACGTGAAGTTCGCCATCGAAGACCCGGATGCCGAAGAGAACTGGCCCCGCGTACTGACGGTGTGGCGCGCCAACCTGCTCGGTTCGTCGAGCAAGGGCAACGAGTACTTCCTGAAGCACCTGTTGGGCACCGACAGTTCCGTCCGGGCCGATGAGACCCCGCAGTCCCAACGGCCGCAGGACGTGACCTGGCGCGAAGAGGCGCCGGTCGGCAAGCTGGATCTGTTGGTCAATCTCGACTTCCGGATGACGAGTACGACCTTGTTCAGCGACATCGTCCTTCCTGCCGCCACCTGGTATGAGAAGCACGACCTATCGAGCACGGACATGCACCCCTACGTGCATGCATTCACTCCGGCGATCGATCCGCCGTGGGAGACACAGAGCGACTACGACATCTTCCAGGCACTTGCCCGGCGGGTGTCCGACCTCGCACCCGGGCACCTGGATACGCGCACGGATGTGATGACGATCCCGCTGCTGCACGACACCCCGGATGAGCTGGCGGTGCCCGGTGGGGTCGTCACCGACTGGAAGTCAGGCGAAGTGGACCTGATCCCCGGTCGGACGGCACCGAAGTTCATCAGTGTCGAGCGTGACTACACCGCCGTCGGCGCCAAGATGGGGGCGCTGGGACCGCTGCTCGAGTCGCTCGGGACCGTCACCAAAGGCGTCGCGGTGGACACGACTCCTGAGGTCGCGACGATCGCGCAGACGAACGGTGTGATCCCGGACGGTCCGGCCGCCGGCCGGCCGGCGCTGGTGACCGCCCAGCAGGCCTGCGAAGCGATCCTGGCCCTGTCAGGGACCACCAACGGACGGGTCGCGGTCGAGGGATTCCGCAACCTCGAGGCCCGCACCGGGCAGGAGTTGGCCGACCTGGCGTTGGACAACGAGGGCAAGCGCATCACTTTCCCGGACACCCAAGCTCGCCCGGTCCCCGTGATCACCAGCCCGGAGTGGTCCGGCAGCGAGCATGGCGGCCGCCGCTACACGGCGTTCACCATCAATGTCGAGCGACTCAAGCCGTGGCACACACTGACCGGGCGCCAGCATCTGTTCCTCGACCACGACTGGATGAGCGAGATCGGTGAGAACCTGCCGACCTTCCGACCGCCGCTGAACATGCACCGAATCTTCGGTGACCAGGCCAGCGGGGCAGAGAAGGAGGTGACCGTACGGTACCTGACCCCACACTCGAAGTGGTCCATCCATTCGGAGTACCAGGACAACCTCTTCATGCTGTCGCTGTCGCGCGGTGGTCCGACGATCTGGATGAGCCCGCAGGACGCGGACACGAGTCGGGGTCAAGGACAACGACTGGATCGAGGCCTACAACCGCAACGGGGTCGTTGTTGCCCGCGCGATCGTGTCCCATCGGATGCCCGCCGGCACCGTGTACATGTACCACGCCAAGGACCGCGTGGTGGATGTGCCGATCGCCGAGACTATCGGGTCGGCGCGGCGGAATCCACAACTCGCTCACCCGTCTGATGATCAAGCCGACCCATGTGGTCGGCGGTTACGCCCAGCTGTCGTTCTTCATGAACTACCTGGGCCCGACCGGCAACCAACGCGACGAGGTCACGGTCATCCGTCGTCGCTCGCAGGAGGTGCAGTACTGATGCGAGGTAATGGGCGACGGGGCGAAGCCGCGACGAGGACTGCTGAGATCGACGTGAGGGAGGTGGGTTTCTGATGCGAGTCATGGCTCAAATGGGCATGGTGATGAATCTCGACAAGTGCATCGGGTGCCATACGTGTTCAGTGACCTGCAAGCAGGCGTGGACGAACCGCGCGGGCGTCGAGTACGTGTGGTTCAACAACGTCGAGACCCGGCCAGGTCAGGGTTACCCACGCACGTATCAGGATCAGGAGAAGTGGAAGGGTGGCTGGGTGCGCACGAAGCGTGGTCGGCTGAAGCTTGCGTTCCGGAAGCCGCTGGCACCGGCTCACCCAGATCTTCAGCAACCCCAAGCTGCCGGAGATCGAGGAGTACTACGAGCCGTGGACCTACGACTACGACACCTTGATCACCGCTCCGCTGGGCGATCAGACGCCCGGTCGCGCAGCCGAAGTCACTTATCAGCGGCGAGCCCGATGAAGATCTCCTGGTCGGCGAACTGGGACGACGACCTCGGTGGTGGCCCCGAACTGGCTCCGCAGGATCCCGATCCTGCGCAAGATCAAGGACGAGGTCGGCGACCGCGTCAAGCTCGAGTTCGAGCAGGCGTTCATGTTCTACCTGCCGCGCATCTGCGAGCACTGCCTCAACCCCGCCTGTGTGGCGGCCTGCCCCTCGGGTGCCATGTACAAGCGCAGCGAGGACGGCATCGTCCTGGTCGATCAGGATGCCTGTCGCGGCTGGCGCATGTGTGTGCACCGGTTGTCCTTACAAGAAGGTCTACTTCAACCACCGCACCGGCAAGGCCGAGAAGTGCACGTTGTGCTACCCCCGCATCGAGGTGGGCTTGCCGACGGTGTGCTCCGAGACCTGCGTGGGGCGCCTTCGCTACCTGGGGCTGTTCCTCTACGACGCCGACCGGGTCACCGAGGCAGCGGCCACCGAGAACGAGCAGGATCTCTACGAAGCCCAACTCGACCTGATCCTCGACCCTGAGGACCCGCAGGTGCAGATGGCGGCCCGCCGTGACGGTATTCCGGAGGATTGGCTGGACCGCCGCCCGCAAGTCGCCGGTCTACGCGCTGGCCAAGAAGTACCGGGTCGCGCTGCCGCTGCATCCGGAGTACCGCACCATGCCGATGGTCTGGTACATCCCGCCGCTGTCGCCAGTCGTCGACGCCTTGCGCGATACCGGCAACGACGCCGAAGATGTCGGCAACTTGTTCGGAGCCATCCAGTCGCTGCGGATCCCCATCGAATACCTGGCGGAGCTCTTCACGGCCGGCGACGTCACACCAGTGTCACGGTCACTGCATATTCTCGCGGCCATGCGCGCGTTCATGCGTGACGACAACTTGGGTAATCCGTTGGACCCCTCCATCCCGGCTGCCGTCGGGATGGACGAGGACACCATGTTCGGCCTGTACCGACTGCTCGCGATCGCCAAGTACGAGGACCGCTACGTCATTCCCGAGGCCCATGCCGAAGTGGGGCGCGAACTCGAGGAGTTGGGTTGTTCCCTGGACTTCGAAGAAGGCCCAGGCCAGTACGGCTCCGCGGCGTTCGGCGAAGCATCGGGTCGGCCGGTTCCCGTGGCCGTCGAGACATTCCATGCCCTCAAACAGCGAGCGACGACCGAGATGTCGGCCGATGTGTCCGACGAGTCGGCCAAGGTCAACCTGCTCAACTGGGATGGTCGTGGAGTGCCCCTGGGCATGCCCGCCGTCCCGCCGCGGAAGGAGCCCTCATGACCGAGCGCAGTACGGCGGTTGCTCGGTTGGCCGCCTCGTGGTTGCTCAGTTACCCGGACAGTGAGTTACTGGGGCGGCTGGACGAGATCCATGCCGCCGTGGAGTCGCTGCCGGAGCAGACGCGCGAGCCCTTGCTGGCCTTCCTGGACCATGTTGCCGACACTCCGCTGATGCAGTTGCAGCAGCACTACGTCGCTGTCTTCGACATGCGCCGCCGGGCCTGCCTCTACCTGACGTACTGGACCGACGGAGAGACCCGGAACCGTGGCCAGGCACTGGTGCGGTTCAAGACGGCCTACCGCGAGTCCGGTTTCGAGATGGGGGATGACGAGCTTCCCGATCACCTCGCAGTCGTGCTCGAGTTCGCAGCTGTCGGGGATCCGTTGACCGGTGACGCCTTTCTGGCCGAGCACCGCGGCCCCATCGGTCTGTTGCGCGACGCGCTGGCCAAGATGGACTCCGCTTATGTGCACGTCCTCGACGCGGTCCTGGCCACGTTGCCGGAACTGACCGACGACATCGTGGCGCGGATGGCACAACTGGCCGCCAGCGGTCCACCCGTCGAACAGGTCGGCCTCGAACCGTTCCCCACCGCACCCAGCCTCATCGAGATCGGAGCACGCCGATGACAGAGTCGACGACCACCCAGATTCTGTTGTGGGCCGTCCTGCCCTACGTCACGATCGCTGTATTCGTCGTTGGCATGATCTGGCGTTACCGCTACGACAAGTTCGGTTGGACGACCCGCTCGAGCCAACTCTATGAACGCAAGTTGATCCGCATCGCGAGCCCGTTGTTCCACATCGGCATCCTGGCCGTGGTCATGGGGCACGTCATCGGACTCATCATCCCCGAAACCTGGACCAACGCGCTGGGTATCAGCGAGGGGATGTACCACGCCATGGCACTGTCGCTGGGCGCCGTCGCCGGTGTCTGCACCCTCGTGGGGGTCGTGCTGCTGATCTACCGCCGGCGCACGGTGGGGCCGGTGTTCTCGGCGACGACCCGCAACGACAAGTTCATGTACGTGTTCCTGGTCGCGGCGATTCTGCTCGGCCTGGTGGCGACCATGCGTGGTTCCGGACTGATCGGCGAGGCGTACAACTATCGCGAGACCGTTTCGGTGTGGTTCCGTTCGATCTTCTTCCTCAACCCGCAGATCCAGGACATGGCCGAAGCGCCGGCCGCATTCCAGATCCACGCGATCGCCGGATTGGCCCTCTTCATCGTGTGGCCGTTCACCCGCCTCGTGCACGCCTTCAGCGCGCCAGTCGGCTACATCTTCCGGCCGTACGTCGTCTACCGCGACCGCGGACCCCACGATCCCGGCAGCCGGCCCCAACGGCGCGGTTGGGAGAAGGTCGGGTGAGTGCTCCGGTGCGGGAGAGCAGTTCCGCACCTGGGTCCACCCGGCCCTGGATCCGGATTCCGGGACAACATGGGGCTTGGGCGTTCCTGCTCGTCCCACTGGCGATCGGCCTTGCCCTGGTCGGAGTCAGCGCGTCAGGGATTCTGTTCAGCGCCGCCTGGGTCCTTGTCTATCCCGCGAGTTACTACCTGGGCCGGGCCGTTGTCGTGCGTTGGCGCCGGGGGTCATGGACCCGTCTCGCGCGCCGGGAACTGCGTGACGCGCTGCCCTGGCTGATACTCACCGCGATCCCGGCGATCGTGCTGGTGGTTCTGCGCCCGTGGCTGGTGGTCGTGGCCCTCCTCCTCGGTGCGACTTGGCTCGGCAGCCTCTGGCTCACCCGCACCGGACACGAGCGTGGCCTGACGAACGACCTGATCCTGGTCGCGCAGGCGTCGGTCGCTGTTCCCCTGCTCTGGGCCGTCACCGTCGATGCGGTGCCTGCGATGTCGGCGTGGCAGGCCGCCGGGATCTGCCTGGTGTTCTTCACCGGATCCGTGTTGCATGTGAAGTCGCTGATCCGCGGCGCCGGAGACCGTCGCTGGGCGATCGCCTCACGCGTGTTCCACATCCTCGCTCTGGGGCTCGGTCTTCTTTCCGCGTGGCTGCTCGTGCCGTTCGGGGCAGCCGCGGTGCGGTCGTTCGTCGTGCCGCAAGGCACCCGTCCCGCGGTGGTCGGTGCGGTGGAGACAGTGATCTCGGTTCTCGTCGTGGTCGCCACCGTGGCCGCTCTGCGCTGAGCCTTGCCGAGGGCGGGCCAAGATCGCTCGGCCCGGATTCACCGGTCCTCTGTGGCGCGCAGTGGCCGAAGGAGCGATGGACGAGGCTCCTGGAGTCGAGGCCTACGATCGGGGCGTGAGGCTCAGCCAGATCGTCGTCTACCCGATCAAGTCCGGCGCCGGGATATCAGCCCAACAGTGGCCCTTGCTCGACCGGGGCCTCGCCCATGACCGCTCATTCATGGTCGTCGACGCCGCCACCGGATCGTTTCTCACCCAGCGGGAGTGTCCCGCGCTGGCGTTGGTGCGGCCGGTCATCGTCATCGACGAAGCACCGAGTGTCATCGACGAAGCACCGAGTGTCGTCGGGGAACCGAGTGCCGACGAAACACCGACGGCCGACGGAGCAGCCAAGGCGGGCCCGACACCGATGGCCGGCGGGACCCTGGACGTGGTCGTAGGTGGCGATCAGGTGACTGTTCCGTTGCAGCTCCCGCCTCATTCGCCGGTCGTGTCGGTGTCCGTCTGGGAACACGACGGACCGGCACTCGACGCGGGCGACCAGGTCGCCGACCTGCTCAGCACCCACCTGGGCCGTGCGGTGCGTATGGTCGGTCTTGCGCCGGACCACCAGCGTGCGGCCGACGCCAACTTCGCCCCCCGCACCGCCCCAGTGTCGTTCACGGACGGATTCCCGCTGCTGATCACCGCCGAGTCCTCGCTGGCCGACTTGAACGACCGACTCCCCGAAGCGCTGCCCATGAACCGGTTTCGACCCAATCTGGTGATCACTGATTCCCAGTCCTACGCGGAGGACGGTTGGAGTTCGATCAAAGTCGGGGACGTCGACATCGATCTGGTCAAGCCGTGTGCTCGATGCGCCATCACTACCGTGGATCAGCAGACGGGGGTCAGGTCCGGCGGGGAACCGCTCCGCGCTCTGGCTACCTACCGCCGCGGTGAGCGGGGAGTGTTGTTCGGACAGAACGCTGTGCACCGGACCAACGGCACCTTGCGCGTGGGCGACGCCGTGACCGCAGTGCGGAGCGAAGACTCTCTCTGGTCCCCAACGCCCTGATCTCGCCCCACCCCACGCGCTGATCTCGCCAGATACGGCGGCAGCGCGGCAGTGCGTGGCGAGATCAACTGAATCTGTTCGGCGACCGCCGAACCCTGACCAATGGCTGGGTGGACCCTGCAGCGCGATCAGCGGGTGTCGCTGCCCGGGGAGGGGGTCGGGACAGGCGATAGTAGGGCGCCGGCCATTCCCCGCGACGAATTCTCGGGGTGGCCTGTTGACCCCACCATCAGAAATCAGGGAGGAACGACGTGCGGCTGCGAGCATGGCAGAGCGAGGCGGTAGCGGCGTTCGACGCCCACGACGGTGACACCTTCACAGTCTGTGCTACCCCCGGTGCGGGCAAGACGAGCTTCGCCCTCACAGTCGCCGCGTCTGAGTTGCGTCGCCGCCGGATCAACCAGGTTGTCGTCGTCGCCCCCACCGACCATCTGCGTCAGCAGTGGGCCGACGCCGCATCGGAATTCGGCCTGAACCTTGACCCGACGCGTACCAACCAGGCCGGAGTCACCCTCCCCGAAGGAATGCACGGCTACGTGACCACGTATGCCCAGGTCGCCTCCCGGGCGATCCTGCACCGCCACCGTACCCAGCATCGCCGGACCCTGGTCGTGATGGATGAAGTCCACCATTCCGGTGATGGACTGTCCTGGGGCGAAGCGGTGGTCGAGGCGTTCGACCCTGCTGTCAAGAAGCTGCTCATGACCGGAACCCCGTTTCGCTCGGGTGCCGAAGAGATTCCGTACATCGCCTACGAGGACACCGATCAAGGGCGCGTCTCGACGGCTCACGTGACCTACTCCTACCGCGATGCCCTGCGCGACGGTGTGTGCCGACCGGTCGTGTTCGCCGCGTACACCGGCGTCGCACGCTGGCGTAACTCCGCTGCCGGGGCGCTGTCCGACATCGCTGAGCAGGCCCACGAACTCGGTGCTGAGGCCTCTCGCGCGGTCGAGGACCGGGCCTGGCGGGTCGCGCTCGATCCCGAGGGCCAGTGGATCCGTCACGTGATCGCGGCGGCAGACTCGCGCTTGCAGGACCTGCGATCGTCGGGCTCTCCTGATGCCGCTGGACTGTTGCTGGCCGGAGACCAGGAGGTCGCCCGCGCCTATGCGCAGATCGTTCAGCAGGTGACCGGCCGCCCGGCGGTGGTAGCAGTCTCCGACGATCCCAACTCCTCAGAGAAGGTCAATGCCTTCCGTGCGAGCAGCGATCCGTGGATAGTCGCCGTGCGACAGGTGTCCGAGGGCACGGATATCCCCCGCCTCGCGGTTCTGGTCTACGCCACCAACTACCGCACCCCGCTGTTTTGGCAACAAGCCGTCGGCCGTGTCGTGCGCGCCCGCTCACCGAGGGAGTCCGCGACAGTCTTCATCCCAGCGGTGCGCGGCCTCGTGGCCCTAGCGGCCGAGATGGAGTCCGACCGCAACCACGTGATACCGCCCCCCAGCGACTCCGACACCGACCTCACCTTGCCCGAACGGGAGCTTTCCGACGGTTCCGGGGGTATCGAGCATCTCGGCGCCGAAGCGGCCTTCGGTCACGTCCTGCATTCGGGACAGGCCTACCTGCCCGGTCAGGCTCCCCTCCCCGGTGAGGGGGAACCGGCCCCGGCGCAGGCGGATGAAGAACAGGATGACTTCCTGGGTCTGCCTGGATTGTTGACCCCCGAGCAGACGGCGGCGTTGCTGGCCAAACGGGATGCCGAACTGCGCCGCCGCAATGCCACGACCATCACACCGCCCGCTCCCGGCACCGCCGGTACAACTCGTACGGCACTGTGGCGCGACACCAAGTCATTGCGCCAGGACATCAGTACGCTTGTGGGGCGATTGGCGGCGCGATCGGGGCGAAGCCACGCCGAGATCCATGTCGCGCTCAGGCGCGAAGTGCCTGGACCGGGGTCCGCGCAGGCCGGTGTGGATACGCTGACCCGTCGCCGCGACTGGCTGCTCGGGCAACTGCACTGATTGCGGCGAACGGTCAGGGAATCCCGACTCATCCTCCGCGCCACACAGATCCTCCGCGCCACACAGATCCTCCGCGCCACACAGACGGTGACCGCCGCCGTTCATGGGCTATTCACTAGGGGCGTACCTTGCGGGGCCGCTCATCGGTTCAGAGTGCGGCCGCCACCTCAGTGCCCTGCTTGATAGCGCGTTTGGCGTCGAGTTCGGCTGCTACGTCGGCACCTCCGATGACGTGGACGTTCACCCCCGCGTCCGTCAGGCCGGCCAGCAATTCGCGCTGCGGCTCTTGCCCCGTACACACGACGACGGTGTCGACGGGCAGCACCTGCGGCTCACCATCGAGGGTGATGTGAAGACCCACATCGTCGATGCGTTCGTACTCAACTCCGGGGATCATCTGGACATCGCGGTGCTTGAGCTCCATCCGATGGATCCAGCCCGTGGTCTTGCCGAGCCCGGCGCCGACTTTGCTGGTCTTCCGTTGCAGCAGGGCGACCTGTCGAGCGGGTTCCTCACGTGCGGGCGCGATGACTCCGCCGCGCGTGGAGTGGGTCGAGTCGATGCCCCACTCGGCGTAGAACCGAGCAGGTTCCAGGGTCGCGCTGGGACCCGATTGGGTCAGGAACGCGGCCACATCGAATCCGATGCCGCCGGCGCCCATGATCGCGACCGAGTCGCCCACAGCTGCGTCGTCCCTCAGCACCTGCAGGTATGTCACGACCTTGGGGTGGTCGATCCCGGGGACATCCGGGATGCGAGGAGTGACACCGGTGGCCAAGACCACCGCGTCGAACCCGGCCTCGACCAACTCGGCGCCGGTGACCCGGTGACCGAGCTCGACCCGCACTCCGCTGTCCGCCAATGCGTTGCGGAAGTAGCGAAGTGTCTCGCGGAACTCCTCTTTGCCAGGGATTCGCGCGGCCAGGTTGAACTGGCCCCCAATCCGTTCATCGGCTTCGAACAACGTGACGTCGTGACCGCGTTGGGCGGCCGTGACAGCGCATGCCAGTCCGCCCGGCCCCGATCCCACGACGGCGATCCGGTTGCGCCGACGCGTTGGGTCGATCGTGAGCACGGTCTCGTGGCAGGCTCGCGGGTTCACCAGACACGACGTCAACTGGAGTTGGAAGGTGTGATCCAGGCACGCCTGATTGCAGCCGATGCAGGTGTTGATCCGGTCGGCGCGATCAGCGGCGGCCTTGTTCACGAAGTCGGGGTCTGCGAGGAACGGCCGGGCCATGGAGACCATGTCGGCTTGACCTTTAGCGAGTACCCGTTCGGCGACCTCCGGCGTGTTGATCCGGTTACTCGTGACCAGCGGGATCGACACCGAGCCTTTCAATTCCGCGGTCACCCATGTGAACGCGGCGCGCGGCACACTGGTAGCGATCGTGGGGATGCGGGCCTCGTGCCAACCGATGCCAGTGTTGAGGATGGTGGCTCCGGCCGCCTCGATCGCCTGTGCGAGTTGAATCACCTCGGGCAACGTCGATCCACCGTCGACCAAGTCCAGCATCGACAACCGGTAGATGATGATGAACTGCGGACCGACTCTTTCCCGCACCCGTCGCACGATCTCGATCGGGAACCGGATCCGGTTGGCGTTGGACCCGCCCCAGTCGTCGGTGCGCTGGTTGGTTCGCTCGGCGATGAACTCATTGATCAGGTAGCCCTCGGACCCCATGATCTCGACGCCGTCGTACCCGGCCTGCTGTGCGAGGTCGGCGCAGCGCACGAAGTCGTCGATCGTTCGCTCGATATCCGCACCCGTCATCTCTCGCGGCGGGAAGGGTGAGATCGGAGCCTGGATGGGGCTCGGCGCCACAAGCTCGGGATGGTACGCGTAGCGACCGAAGTGCAGGATCTGCATCGCGATGTGCCCGCCCGCGGCATGCACAGCGTCGGTGACGATGCGGTGGTGGCCCGCCTCGGCTTCCGTGGTCAGTGATGCCCCCATCTGCCAAGGCCGGGCTTCTTCGTTCGGCGCGATGCCACCGGTCACGATGAGTCCCACGCCGCCGCGGGCGCGCTCGGCGTAAAACGCGGCCATCCGCTCGAATCCGCCCTCGGCCTCCTCCAGCCCCACGTGCATCGAGCCCATCAGGACCCGGTTGGGCAGGGTCACGTAACCGAGATCCAGCGGTGCGAGCAGATGAGGGTAAGGGCCGGCCGTGGCTGAGGTGGAGTTCCCGTCTGTGGCGGGGGTGTTCTTTGGGCCGGGGTCGGGGGTGTTCTTTGGGCCGGGGTCGGGGGTGTTCTTTCCGCCTGGGGCAGAGTTGGTCATGAGGTCTCCCGGTCAAGTCCCGATCGGGCACGACAGCGCCGACGATCAACTTTCATCATGGCCGATGGGGAGCCCGCCCGATGATGGGCCCTCATCGTGACGGTGGCCTCCGGGCGATGGATGTTCCGAGTGCTCGGCAATAGATGTGCCGAGGGCCCTGGGGCAATGGATGTTCCGAGGGCTCGGAGATGAACTTGCCGAGGGGCCTGGGGCGATAGATGTGCCGAGTGCTCGGGGATAGATGTGCCGAGTGCTCGGGGATAGATGTGCCGAGTGCTCGGGGATGGAACAGTGTCCCCATGCCGACCACTCCCGCTGTTCAGCCCCCGCCCCCGCCCCCGCCACCGCCCTCACGTGGGATCTTCCACTCCGACCCACTGCTGGACGCGCAGGCCATGCGGGCCGCGGGTCTGGCATCCGATGCGGCCGTCTTGGGTGAAGTCATGGCCACGACCGCCCGGATCACCGACACCGACGCGGACACGTGGTTCCGCGAATGGAGTGACACCGGAGAGGCCGCCGCTCAGCGAGCCCAGGCGGCACTCGCGGCGGGCGACCCGGAATCTGCCAGGCAGGCCAGTTGGAGCGCTGCCACCTACCATCGCACCGCGGGCCTGATGCTCCTGCAGCCTCCGATCGATGACCGACTGAAGCAGGCGAATCAACGGCAGACGGAGTTGTTCCGCCAGGGGGCGGACTTGCTGACACAACCGCCCGAGATCGTGCAGATCCCCTATGAGGGCACGACCCTGCCGGGCTACTTCTTCCGAGTCGAGGGCGACTCCCGGCCGCGTGCCACTGTGATCATCACAGGCGGGTACGACGGAACGGCCGAGGAGCTGTACTCCTTCTACGGCGCGGCCGCACTGGCGCGCGGCTACAACGCGTTGATGTTCGACGGCCCCGGCCAAGGCGCTGCGTTGATCCAGCAGGGCCTGACGATGCGCCCCGACTGGGAGAACGTCATCACCCCCGTCGTCGACTTCGTCGCCGCTCGTGGCGATGTGGACGCGACGCGGGTGGCACTCATCGGGGGGAGCCTGGGAGGCTACCTCGCTCCACGTGCCGCGAGTGCGGAGCATCGACTGGCAGCCTGCGTCGCCGACTGTGGTGCGTTCGATCTGTACGAGGCCTTCCTGGCGCGACTGCCCGATCCCGTCCGGTCGCAGTTCGAAGCGGGCGACGCGAAGACCCGTTCCGAGGTCGGCGAGATGCTGCAGCAGGTCATGGCGCAGCCGACTGCGGGCTGGGCGCTCCGCCGCGGCCTGCTGGTTCACGGAGTTCCCGATGCTCTGGCCCTGGTGGATGCCACCCGCGGCTTCACACTGAAGGGCGCCGCCGACAAGATCACCTGCCCGACTTTCGTGTGCAACGCCGAGGGTGATTCCATCAGCGCCAGCGCGCCCGAACTCGTGGCCGCTCTGACCTGCCCGCACGAGTTCGTGACCTTCACGGCCGCCGAAGGAGCGGGTCAGCACTGCGAACAGGCGGCGCATCCGCTGTTCCAGGCCCGGGTGTTCGGTTGGCTGGACCCCGCCCTCAAACCGCGCGAACTCTGATCGACAACCCACCCGGCCAGGAACCGGACCCGCGGCAGATCGGGTGCGCTGCGGACGTCACGACAGACCCACTCGCGCGAGCATGGACCGAAGTTCGCGCACCCCCGCCTTCAGGACGAGGTCCTGCCCCGTCGCCGTGCGATGGGCAGTGCCGGCCGTCATCGGAACCCGGACGTCAGGGTGCACTCCGCCGCGCCCGTAGTGGGCATCGATTTGCACGACCCGGTCCTTGGCCAGCGACTGCCCGAAAGGCCAGTGGATCTCGTACCCGCCTGGCATCAGAGCGGCGTCTCCGGCCATTCCGAAAGACCCGTTGGTCTCGGTGAAACCGACGATTCGGCCTTGCGGCAGTCGTTTGATCCCCATCGCGACGCCCTCGCCGGAACTGATGCAGCCGTTGTTGACCAATCCCACGACGGGACCGGTGAACCGGGGTCCGTCGGGTTGGATCCACAGTCCGCGCCCCGGCCATCGGTACTCACCGGTCGTGTCGTCGACCCGCCAGATCTCGAATCGGCCAGTTCCCGGCACCAGGTAGTTCTGATACTCGTAGAACGACCGCTTCGGGTAGAACGACGACATGAAGTCGGCGACCATCTGATCGGACCCACCCGAGTTGGCCCGCACATCGATGATCAGACCACTGGCGCCGTCGGCCTTCAGGTCGCGGATCGCTCGTCGAAAGAGCGTGAGCGTCGGGGTGTGGTCGCCGGGCAACTCCGCCGGCAGGTCGATCTCCGCGTACACGCGGATGTACCCCACACCACCGGCCAGCATCCGATGATCGATCATCCGCTCCGGCCAGCCGCTGTTGATGACGGACGCCATGGACGTGCGCTCCAAGGTGAGCAGGTCGTCATCTGCGGCTGTCAGGACTCGTTGCCGGGAGCGCTCATCCCCGGAATTCCGAAACGTCACAGTACGCTGCGCCCCGATCGGCGCCCGGACGAGGAAGCGCAGCTTCTCATACTCGACCCGGCCGTCGGTCGGCATGTTCGGTGACAACGCGGTGCTGGTCCGACGCAGCGCCCGGTCCACGCGCTGGTTCCGCCAACGCAGGATTCGTGCCTTGGCCCGGATGCCGGCCCGCCACGCCGCCCCGCCGGGCTGCACCCAATCGACAACGATTGAACCGCTGTCGATCCGCATGACGGTCATCCCGAATCCACCCCCGGCCAGGGCCTCGGTCACGGCCGGATTCTCGGGCTTCATGCTGACGTGGCCATCACGGAACTCGTGCAGGTACCGCCTCAGGGTGAGGTAGTAGGCCTGCTCGTCGCCCCTCGCCTCTGCGCGGGCGATCAGCGGCGCATAGCGGGCGCGCAGTGCTTCCCAGTCGATGTCCTTCCATTGTGTGAAGGCGTACTCCGCCTCCATCTTGCGCTGGAGTTCCGCAAAAGCGTCGCTGGCAGTGAGCGCGCTGAAGTCCTCGGGGGCTGGCGGCACGTAGGGAGACGCGACTGCGTCAGAGGGTGATTCCGTGGGGCGGGCGAGGGAGGTGGCGGTGCTTCCCCCGGCGAGCGACACGACCGACGCGGTGACCAGGGCGAAGGCCCTCAGGTAACGACTCCTCATGTCCCCAGCATCCGCCGAAGGCCGAACCGGGGCCAGGGTCGCAGGTCCCTGCTCTGCGCTGGGCACTCTTCTGCGCGCGTGCGCGCGCCTGGGTCGAAGGCCGTGGGGATGTCTCTCCGTGTTGCCGGTCGCGGTGTGACCAGTCGGGGTAGGACCCCTCGCCCGTGTGGCTTGGTTGCTGACCGGTTCGCGAGCGTGCTTCCGGACCCACGGCGGCGGGCCGTCGCAGGCGCTCCATCGCGGAGAGGTGGCTACCAGATACCCGTGCGACACTGGACGAGCCGGTCCACTCGTACTCGACTGTCCGGGCCCGCATCGTTGTCGCAGCTGCAAGGAACGCGCATGACCTCCACCCCGACTCCACCACCAGCCGTGTCAGAACCGCCCGGAAACGTCAACTTCCGGTACTCCAACACGGCGATCCTGTCGGTGACAGCCGTCGAGGCGCCCATCGTGGCCACTTCCGCGTCATTCGACGAACGACTGGCCGAAACCTACGAACGCACTGGCTTCCGAGCCGGGATGCTCTCCACGGTCGCCGGTATCGAGGAGCGGCGGTGGTGGCCCGAGGACGTCAGCTTCGTCGACGCGGCAGTGATGGCCGGAGCGAAGGCAATCGCCGAGTCCGGGATCGACCCCAGTCGGATCGCGATGTTGATCGACACGTCGGTGTGCCGTGACCACCTCGAGCCCAGTGCCGCAGTGGAGGTCCACCACCAGTTGGGGCTGGCCTCGTCGTGTCTGAACTTCGACCTGTCCAACGCATGTCTCGGGTTCGTCAACGCGATGCAACTCGCCGGCACCATGATCGATGCGGGTCAGGTCGAGTACGTGCTCGTCGTCGATGGGGAGGGCAGCCGCTACACCCAGGAGATCACCTTGGAACGGCTCGCATCACCTGAGGCCACACTGACGGACATCTGGGAGCGCTTCGCCTCGCTCACGCTGGGCTCGGGCGGCACCGCGATGGTCTTGGGCCCCGCGGACCGGCATCCGGAGGGGCACCGGGTCCTTGCCGGTGTCACCCGCGCCGCCACCGAACACTTCGACCTGTGCGTGGGCACCTTGGACGACATGCGTACCGATCACAAGGCACTGTTCACCGCCGGATTGGAACTATCGACCGCTCTGTGGGACGAGGCGAAACAGTCCTATGACTGGACCGACATGGACCGCTATGTCTCGCACCAGATCTCCAAGGTGCACACGGCGGCGATCACTGAAGCGTTGGGCATCGATCCGGAGAAGGCCCCCAGCACGTTCCGGCTGCATGGGAACATCGGTCCCGCATCTGTGCCGTACACGTTGGCCCTGGAGTCGCAGTCCCTCACTCCGGGCGACCGGGTGCTGCTGATGGGCATCGGATCCGGGATCAACGCGACCGCCCTCGAGATCGAGTGGTGACAGCGTCCCTTGAGCCCGGATCGATCCCGGCGTCCCTGCCGTCACCCGGCCTGACTGGGCTGGACCCCAGTTGGTCTCGGCTGATCGATGTGGTCGATGCCGACGGGGTGACCCGACGGTTCCATGTGCTCGACAGCGGACCCGAATCCGGTGCCATCGGGACGGTGTTGTGCGTTCACGGCAACCCGACCTGGTCCTACTTGTGGCGCCGACTCGTCGCCGAGCCCCCGGCCGGTTGGCGGGTCGTGGCCGTCGACCAACTCGGGATGGGCTGGTCCGAGCGGATCGGTGAGGTTCGGCGCCTAGCCCAACGCATCGAAGACCTCGACCGGCTGACCCAGGCCTTGGGCATCGGCGGCCCCGTCGTCACCGTTGCGCATGACTGGGGCGGACCGGTGTCCTTGGGGTGGGCGCTGTCCCACCGCGACCAGTTGGCCGGGGTTGTTCTGACGAACACCGCGGTGCATCAGCCTTCCGGGTCTCCGGCCCCCACTTTGATCCGCATGGCCCGAACCCCCGCGATGCTGGCGACGGTGTGCCGGAGCACACCGACATTCGTGCGGGGGACCACTGCGCTATCGCGACCCCGCCCGCCGCGCGACGTCCGCGCCGCCTTCGCTGCCCCCTACGCAACCGCGACCCGCCGTCAAGCGGTGGCGGATTTCGTGGCCGACATCCCTTTGGAAGACGATCACCCCTCGATGTCGACGCTCAACAGCCTGGCCCACGGCGTCACAGCGCTGGACGTCCCAGTGCTGCTGGCCTGGGGACCTGCGGATCCCGTGTTCTCCGATCTGTATCTGAAGGACCTGCTGCAACGGATCCCCCACGCGGATGTCCACCGCTACGAGGGAGCCTCGCATCTGGTCACGGAAGACGCCCCAGCGGCCATCGATGACATCCGGCGCTGGATCGAACGTCGTGACCTCGCCACCGGACCCGCTCCCTCCCATGCCCTCGTCACCGACTCGTCCTCCGCCCATCCCACCGACAGCCCCACCGACGGCGGGAGCGTTACGAGCACCGTGGATCCGGATTCTCCACCCGCGCAGGGGCAGCGGGGAGGATTCGTCGGCTCCGCCATCCCTCAGCGGGCCACCGATCCCATGACCGCGCATCGCCCCGCAGTCGTGGAACTCGGCGGTCGCCGGCACGGCGTCACGTGGCGGGAGTTGGACCAGGTGGTCCGCGATCTGGCAGCAGGACTCGCGAGCTCCGGAGTCCGCCGCGGCGACCGGGTCGCCCTGTTGATCCCCCCCGGCGCCGACCTGACGGCAGCCGTCTATGCGTGCTGGCGCATCGGCGCGGTGATCGTCGTGGCCGACGCCGGGCTCGGCGCTCGAGGGCTGGCCCGGGCGCTGCGGGGCGCCTGGCCCCAACACGTGATCGCCGTACCGCGGGGCCTCGCGCTGGTTCGAGCCCTGCGTGTGGGTGGCCGCCGTTTTGTCGCCGGTCCGACGACCCCTCGACGCACCCGAGCCCTCGGCGCCACAGCCTCGTTGGCCGAGGTCGGCTCGGTCTGGCCGGGGCGTGCCATTACCGGACCCGCCGGAACCTGACGACGAGGCTGCGGTGGTGTTCACCTCTGGGGCCACCGGACCCGCCAAGGGGGTCTGCTATCGCCATCGGCAAGTGGCCGCCAACGTCGCTGCCCTGGTCGACCTGTACTCCATCACGCCTGCGGACAGTCTCGTCGCGGCATTCGCACCGTTCGCGCTCTACGGTCCCGCCCTGGGGATCGCGTCGGCAGTACCCGATATGGATGTCACCCAGCCTGCGACCTTGACTGCCGTCGGCCTGGCCGATGCGGTCTCCGCTGTCGCCGCGACTGTTGTCTGGGCGTCGCCCGCCTCCCTGCGCAACGTCGAGGCCACGCAGTCGGACCTGTCGCCCGACCAACGCAGTGCTCTGGCGAATGTCCGACTGGTGATGAGCGCGGGAGCGCCGGTTCCGCAGTCCTTACTGCGCAATCTCCAAACCGTGCTCCCGAACGCGGAGCCCCACACCCCCTATGGAATGACCGAGGTCCTGCCGGTCACCGACATCAGCCTCGCCGACCGGGAGTTGGCGGGGGTCGGTGACGGCGTCTGCGTCGGGCGTCCGATCGCCGGGGCTCGACTCCGGATCAGCCCACTCGATGAGCTGGGACGAGCGACCGGGGAACCGACTACTGCCCCTGACCTCACTGGCGAGATCCTGGTCTCCGCTCCCTGGGCCAAGGACCGCTACGACCGGCTGTGGGCCACGGAGTCGGCGAGCTCGGCCAACCCCGGCTGGCACCGAACCGGGGACGTCGGGCACCTGGACGCCGAGGGCAGGCTGTGGGTCGAGGGTCGACTGGTCCATGTCGTCTCGACGGCCGATGGTCCGATCACCCCGGTCGGGATCGAGCAGCGGGTGGAGCAGTTGCCCGACGTCACGTCTGCAGCGTGCGTGGGTGTTGGTCCGACCGGCGCCCAGGTGGTGGCGATCGTGGTGGTTCCCGCATCGGGCGGGTCAAGTGGGCAGGCTCTCGCTGATCCCGTCCTGGCAGCGCAGGTGCGCTCCGTCGCAGGCGTCGAGGTGGCGGCCGTGCTGGTTCGGCCGGACCTGCCGGTGGATATCCGACACAACTCCAAGATCGACCGCGCCGCCGTCAGCCGGTGGGCGGCAGACGTCCTGTCGTAGGGATCGACATGCGGGTATTGGTGACCGGGGCATCGGGACTGCTCGGTGCGGAAGTGGCCCGGCGACTGGATCGACGCGGTGATGACGTGACCGTCATGCAGCGCCGCCCCAGCGATCTCGGCCTGCGGGAGCGTCTGGGCGACGTCAGCGATGCGGCGGCCGTCCGCGCCGCGGTCTCAGGACAAGACGCCGTTGTGCATCTGGCCGCGAAGGTTCATGTCGTGGGGGCCTGGAGCGACTACTTCGCGGCGAATGTCGTGGGGACGACGAATGTGGTGACAAGCGCCCGGCAGGCGGGTGTTTCGTGTCTGGTCCAGGTCTCGTCGCCATCGGTGGCACACAGCGGATCATCGCTCGTCGGTGAACCCGCCGCCCCTGCCGACCCGGACCACGCGCGGGGACCCTACAGCCGCAGCAAAGCGCTCGCGGAACGGGTCGCCTTGGGCGCCGCCGGTGACTCCTTGGCGGTGGTCGCGGTTCGGCCGCACCTGGTGTGGGGGCCCGGCGACACGCAACTTGTCGAACGTATCGTGGCCCGGGCGCGCGCCGGTCGGCTGACCGTGGTCGGCCGGGGAACCGCCCTGATCGACACCACCTACCTTGACAACGCGGCCGAGGCGATCGTCGCCGCGCTGGACCGCGCTCCGCAAGCGTCGGGACAGGCGTTCGTGATCTCCAACGGAGAACCGCGGCCCGTGCAGGAGATCCTGACCTCGCTGTGCCGAGCTGCCGGCGTGCCCGCACCTCGACGCCACGTCCCGTACCGGTTGGCGTGGACGGTGGGAGCAGCAGTCGACACCTGGTGGCGGATCCGGGATCGCCAGGACGATCCGCCGATCACTCGGTTCCTCGCCGAACAGCTCGCGACCGCGCACTGGTTCGACCAGCGACAAACCCGTGAGGTCCTTCAGTGGACGCCCGAGGTCGGTCTGGATGAGGGCTTCGAGCGGCTGGCTGCCTGGTTCCGCGACGGAATGTCTCGCGCGGACTGATCCTATCTGGATGCCCCCTCAGCGGCCGTGCGTGATCGGGGCGTCGAAATACGTGTCCGGGTAGGGCTCGTTCGCCAGCGTGTAGTGCCACCATTCCTTGTCGTAGTTCGTGAAACCGGCTCGCCGCAACTGCCTGACCAGCAAAGCCCGGTTGGCTGCTTGCCTGGCGGTGATGCCTGGGTTGGCAGTGTTCGCGAGCGGATCGAAGCAATCGAAGCCGGTCCCCATGTCGATGGAAGTGTCGGGGAACCGCGGCGGCAGCGATGACGTGCACGCGACCTGGGGGTCGCCGACCCGCCACTTCGGGCTGACCCCCTTGCCGAGTGGCACCAAGGTGACGTCGAAGGTCGAACCGCGACTGTGCCCGCTGCGTTCGGCGATGTATCCCTCGGGGAAGAGCACCGACTTGTCCAGGTCCGGGTAGAACTCGGCCTTGGTGGTGGTGTCATCCGGACGGTGCGACCACGACACGAAGTCGTCGACCGCGCGCTGCGGTCGGAAGCAGTCGTAGAACTTCAGCGTGTATCCGGCGCGCTTGACACGGCGCTGCACCGGTACCAACGCCTCGGCCGCCGCGCGCGTGAGCCAGCACTCGGGCGCTCGGTACCCGGTGATCGGTCGGCCGACGAAGTTGTGCTCACCCGCGTACCGGATCTCGTATTCGGCGTCCGGGATCAGGTCACGGACCCGGACGAAGTTGTTCGGCATGCCTTCGACGGGGTCGGCGGTGTCGCTTGGGTCGGTGGTGTCGGTGGTGTCGGTGGGGTCGGTGGTGCTGGTGGCGGAGTCCGAGGGTGCGGCCACCGTTGGAGTCGTTGTGGCTGCCGGCGGTGCTTCACTGGGCGCGGAACATGCGCCGAGAGCCAGAACCAGTGCGCCGACCCCCCACCACCGCACTGGGCCGACTCGCCGCGGCAGCCGTTTGGGGTTCGATATTCGCGGGTCCGAGTTCGTGGCAGGAGATCCCCGGTCCCAGTTGGGCGGTGCGGGGGCTGGCCGTTCGGGGGTTCGTGGGCGGCGCTCTCGCCCGTCGGAGTCTGTTCTCACAAGATCGGAGTCTGTTCTCACAAGATAAGTGTGGCGCTGCCCGCTGGCAGTACACACGCCCTGTGCCGGTCTCGCCTGTGCCGGTCTCGCCCCGGCATCGGCTGGCTCCGTCTTGGTCCGGCCGGTCTCGACCGGCTCCTCTCAGGGTGTCCCCTTCCGCCGCCCGCGGCGTGCCGGTTACCTCCGATCGCGGGACCATGAGGACATGAGTCGTTCCCCCGCTGCCCGCCAGTTCAGCCAGTTGGTCAGGAGCCGACGCAGCGTCCGGGACTTCCTGCCCGACCCCGTCCCCGACGACGTCTTGGCGCAGGTTCTCGACGATGCCCAGTGGGCGCCCAGTTGGTCGAACACCCAGCCCTACCGGCTTGCGGTAGCGACGGGTTCCCGTCGGGATCACCTCGAACACGAACTATGCGCTCGGTACGACCGAGCCAGCGCCGCGCGTCGCGGCGGTCCTCTCGACAAGCTCCGCTTGCTGGTGTCTCGCGAGGGTCTGCCCGACGGTGACTTCGACACGAACCTCACGTATCCGGAGGACCTGCAGCCGTACCGCCGTCATACGGGATTCGGACTGTACAGCGTGCTGGGGATCGAGAGGCACGATCATGAGGCCCGGGACCGTCAGATGCGCCGCAACTTCGAGTTCTTCGGGGCGCCTGTCGTCATCTTCGTCTTCGTGCATGAGGGGCTCAAGGAGTTCTCGGTGCTGGACGCCGGCATCTACCTGCAGACCCTCATGCTGTCGGCGCACGCCAACGGCCTGGCGACCTGTGCGCAAGGTGCTCTCGCTACGTGGCCCGGACCGGTGCGGCGCGCCTTCGATCTGCCTGATCGGTACAAGCTCATCTGTGGGGTGTCCCTGGGCTATGCCTCGCCTCATCCGGTCAACGAGTTCAACCCCGGTCGCCGGGAGGTTCCCCGCGGGTGAGGGCGCGGCTGAACTGTGTGTCGGACCACTGTGATCACATGAGTCATGGTCGTTCCGGTGTTCGATTCAGACTTCTCATTCGGGGTCGCTGCCTTCGCTCCCGGAGGTGGCACCGACGCGCCTGGCGTCCGGTCGGGTCCAGTCCCCGCTGTGGAGGTGTCACGGGGCGAGATCGACGGGGCGTTCGCCCGGCTGATGTGGCTCGTGTCGCGTCCGGCGTGGACCCAGGCCGGGTGGTGGGACGCGGATGTTCGTGGTGAAGTGCGCGGATTGATGCTGCTTCCCGTGGGCCGCGAGTTGCACCGGCGGCTGGCGGAGTTGGCGATGATCGACCGTTCGGCGGGCTACCCCCGGGGGCGGTGCCCGCAGGTGCACACGTCGGTATCGAAGGACGAGATCCTGGGAGTGCCGGGCAGTCCGTGTGCCTGTCAGGTGGTGACGGCCGCAGCGTGGACTGCGGTCGCCTCCTGGGTCGCTGCAAAGGCCGATGAGTTCGTCGTCGATGTGGCCGGCGACCAGCCCCTGGAGGACCTACTGGTACCGGGTCGTCCTGAGTTGGGCGTCATGGTCGATCCGTGTATCGAGGAGCTCGCCCCGGCACTGCGAGTGTCGCCGGGTAGTGCCCGCCATCGCCTGGAGGGGATGCGGCGGGTGGCCGGGATACCGGGGCTACGTGCGGCGGTGGCGAAGGGGCTGGTGGTGGGGTGGCACGCGCATCTCCTGGCCACAGATCTTCGGCATCTGCCCGAGGCGGAACGGGTCACGGTGGTCGCCACGCTCTTGGACCGGTTACGCCAGCGACGTGCTGCCGGGCTCCGCGAGTGGACCTTGACCGATCTGCGGTCCCAGGCCAAGCGCATCGCCGCGGGCTTGGATCTCGACCTCGCCGCTCGGCGCAAGCAGTGTCACCGAGACCGGGGAGTGCGGCTGCGCCTGCACGGTCAGGGTTCGGCCACCATCAGCGCCGACCTGACTGACGATGTGGCGACCCGGCTCTTCCGCCGGTTGACTGCGATCGCCCACGTCCTGGGTCCTGGCACTGACGGCGACGAGGGGCCACGCACCCTCGACCAGCGGCGAGCGGATGTGTTCACGGACTTGCTGCTGGCTCCTCCCACTCCGCCTCACGGTCCCGAGCCCAGCGACAGGATGGCGACTTCTGACGGCACGGAACCCATCGAAGGGCCCATCGAAAGGCGCATCGAAAGGACAGCGACCGCGGACCCGCCGCACGCCGGTGGCCTATCAGGGGGCGCGAGCCTACATCGTGGAGGGGACCAGCAACCTCCGGGGCATGCGCCGGATGGAGGGCATCCCCCGGGTGGAGATGGCCAGGGGTCGGCGAACCGCGTATTGGGCGCTGAGGTCGCCGTCGTGATCGACCTCGCCACGCTGCTGCGACTGGCAGAAAACCCTGGTGAGGTGTTGGGTTGCGGACCGGTCGCGGCTGACGTCGCTCGGGAATTGGCCGCCGACACGCGGTGGCGGGCGTGGATCACGACCACGACCACCGCGGGTACCCAGGTGATCGCCACCAGCCCCGGGACCTACCGTCCCACCGCGGCACTGTCGCGACTGATCCGTGCCCGAGAGCCGTACTGTCGCATGCCAGGATGCCGCAGTTCCCTCACTGACCTCGACCACGTGACTCCGTTCCCCGGTGGCCCGACCACCGAGGAGAATCTCGGACCTCTTTGTCGTCGGCACCATCGGCTCAAGACCCATACGCGATGGAGGCAACAAGCCCCTATCGACCATGCAGACAGCGATAGCGGTGGCCCAGGCTGTGGTCCGCCCCAGGTACCTGTCCCCACGACCAGACCCAGCGGCACCGGTCCCGACCCGGGTCCCGCTCGTGAGACCAGTCCCACCCTTGACTCTGGTCCTCACTCCAGCCCGGACGTTGGTTACGGTCCCAACCCCCACCCCAACCCCAACGCTGGCTCCGGTCCTGACTCCAGCGCCGACGTCACTCCAGAGATTGCGTCCAATCCGAACCCCACCGCAGGTCCGCACCCCGGCGCCGCCCCAGTCGGATGGATCTGGACCACGCCAAGCGGCATCTCCTATCGGGACGAGCCCGAGTCCCCGCTCCCCTGAATATCGGCGTCCGGGTCGGACCCGGAGCTGTGGCACGATCGAAAGAGCCCATTACGTCCGGAGCCGCCATGAGCACCACTGCCGCAACACCGGAGTTCGCCGCAACACCGGAGTTCGCCTCGACCCTGGACCGCATCGCCGACTCCCGCCGCCGGTCCGCGGGGCTGAGATCACCGCATCGAACCGATCTCGACTATCCACCGGGTCCCCCGATGAGCCAAGTGTGGCGCCAGTTGTTGCGCGGTGAAGTTCCCTCCATCGGGTTCTTCACGGGAATGACCGGCTACGGTCCCGTAGCTCACGTGCGAATGCCGCGCGCCGACATGTTTTTCCTCAACGACCCAGACCTGATCTGGGAGGTCTTCGTCAATCAGCCCACGATGAAGGGTTTCGGGCTCCAGGCCGCCCGCCCGATCGTAGGCGACGGGATCTTGACCAGTGAGGGTGACAAGCACAAAGCGCATCGCGCCATGGTGCAACCGGCCTTCACAGGCCGCCAGATCGCCGGCTACGGAAGCGACATGCAGTTGGCGGTTGCCGACCTGAACGACCGCTGGCGGAACCGCTACGACCAAGGCGACACCGCGCTGTCGGTGACCGAGGAGATGTCAGCGTTGACGCTCGACATCGTCGGCCGGACCTTGTTCGGACTGGACCTCGCCGCGGTCAGTGACGAGATCGGACCGGCGCTGTCGGACGCCCTCGAGGTGTTCACCTTGACGGTCAATCCGAAGTGGGAGCTGTTGAGCCGGTATCCCAGCGGTCCCCGCCGACGCCTCACCCGAGCAGTCGACCAGATGGACACGGTGGTGGCGACCATGATCCGTGACAAACGAATCGCGGTAGCTGCCGGCACACCGGCGTCGGACATGATGACCGCTCTGGTCACTGCGCGGGACCCGGAAACGGGAGCTGAGTTGACCGACGACGAGATTCGCGATGAGGCGCTCACGCTGGTCTTGGCCGGGCACGAGACGACCGCGATGCTGCTCACCTGGACGTGGCTGCTACTGTTCGCGAACCCGCGGTGGAAGGCCTGGGTGGCGCCCGAGTGGGACTCCGTCCCAAACCCGTCCGTGGCGGACATCCCAGGCCTGCCCCGCACCCGCGCGGTGTTGGCCGAGACACTTCGTCTTCGCCCTCCGGCATGGGTCCTCGACCGGATCGCGCTGGAGGATCTCGATCTCGGGTCCGTCGTGATCCCTGCGGGTTCGGTAATCCTGGCCAGCCAATACACCATGCACCGCGACCCGAGATTCTGGTCGGACGCGCAAGAGTTCCGTCCCGACCGTTGGCTGACCCCGGATGGTTCGTTCACCGAGAAGATCGCTCCTCGGGGAGCGTGGTTCCCGTTCGGGTTCGCAGCCCGCAAATGTATCGGGGACCGATTCGCCCTCACCGAAGCGACGCTGGCATTGGCCGGACTCGGACGGCGCTGGCACATCGTCCCGACCGCACCGGGAGACATCGAACCGGTTCCCAGCGTCACACTGAGGCCTTCGACGGCGGTTCCCGCACGGATCAGGTTGCGCGCCTGAGTGACTGCCCCGGCCGATCCGGATAATGGCGGCGTGACCCTTTCCACGTCCCGGTTCGGTCGTGCCATCCGAATCAGCGGACTGCCGGTACGCGCTCTGGCTCGGACCGCCCGCATCGAGTTCGCCCGGTTGACCGGGGGCGACCGCGCCGCCCTGCAGCGACAGGCCCGAAGCGCCACAGCCGCTGACACGCGCCGAGTCCTGGGTGAGCTCAAGGGTGGCGCGCTGAAAGTGGGTCAGATGCTGTCCACCGTCGACGCGCTCCTGCCCCAGGATCCGGACGGTTCGTGGCAGGTCGCGTTGGCCGCTCTGCAGCAGGACAACCCGGCCCTGGCTTTCGATGAGGTCGAACCG
This sequence comes from Candidatus Nanopelagicales bacterium, assembly GCA_037045355.1. Taxonomy (NCBI): domain Bacteria; kingdom Bacillati; phylum Actinomycetota; class Actinomycetes; order Candidatus Nanopelagicales; species Candidatus Nanopelagicales bacterium. The sequence goes on from JBAOHO010000012.1 coordinate 217,632, forward strand.
GTCCTGCGTCGCGACCTCGGCTCCCACTGGCGTTCGCTGTTCCGCGATTTCGACGAAACGACGGCTGCGGCTGCGTCCATCGGGCAGGTGCACCGGGCCACGTGGGCCGACGGCACCGAAGTCGCGGTCAAGATCCAGTACCCAGGCGTCGCCGAGGCGATGGCCGCCGACGTGAGGTCCTTGTCCACCGCGTTGCGGGTGACGTCGGTAGTCGCCCGTGGTGTCGCGATGCCCCCACTGATCGCCGAACTGCGGACCCGTCTGGGTGAGGAGTTGGACTATCGGCGTGAAGGACGGCACCAGGCGGCGTTCGCCCGGGAATATCGCGACGACTGCGAGTTCGTAGTGCCCCCTGTCCGCCTGGCCACGCCACGGGTACTGGTGTCGGATTGGTTGTCCGGTGAGCCGTTCGCCGCTGTCGCCCGCACGGGAAACCGCCACCAACGCGACCGTGCCGGTGAGCTCTACCAACGGTTCTTCCTCACTTCTCCGACTCGCGTCGGTCTGCTGCACACGGATCCACATCCCGGCAACTTCCGGCTGCTGGAGGATAGCCGGCTGGGGGTCCTGGACTTCGGGTCCGTGCTCGTCACGCCTGGTGGACTGCCGGACACATTCGGAGGATTGATCGGGGCCATGCTCGCGGGTGACCCGGCGGCAGTCGAGGCCCGCTTGCGGTCCGACGGGTTTGTCGCTTCCGGGGTGTCGATCGAGATCGAGAAGTTGGTCGACTACCTCGGGCCCTTCACCGAACCCGCACGCCACGAGGTATTCCACTACTCCCGGCAGTGGCTGCGCGAGCAGTTCAATCGGGTCAACGACCCGCGCAATCCCGACTTCACCGTTGCGCTGCGCTTGAACATGCCGGCCGAACAGCTGTTCACGCACCGGGTCTGGCTCGGACTTGTCGGCGTGCTGAGCGGACTGGACGCGACGGTGGTTGTGCGCCCCGAGCTGGAAGCTCACCTGCCGGGCTTCGCAGCCGCCATCGCAGCCGGTCGGCCCGATTGAGTTGCGGACGTCAGTCTGGGTGCGGCACCCAGTTGAACTCGTCAGGGTTGGGTCCCGTGCGCTCCCCGCGGTCCAACGCACTGATCGCGGCCATGTCGGAGTCCGTCAAACGGAAGTCGAAGATGTCGAGGTTCTCCGCCATGCCCTGAGGGCGGCTCGACTTGGGGAACACGATGTCACCGCGTTGAACGTGCCAACGCAGCACCACCTGCGCGGTGGTGCGCCCCAGTCTCTCGGCGATCGCCGAGATGACGGGGTCGGTCAGGACCCGGCCGCGCGCGATGGGTGACCACGCCTGCGTGGCGATTCCGTGAACCGCGTTGAAACTCCGCAGCTTGTCCTGGGTCAGGTACGGGTGGACCTCGATCTGATTCACGGCTGGCACCACCACGCAACTGCCGAGCACCAGCTGCAAATGCCGCTCGTGGAAGTTCGACACCCCGATGGCCCGCACCCGACCTGAGGCATACATCGCCTCCATCGCCGCCCAGGTAGTGGTGAAATCACCGACCGCGGGCAGTGGCCAGTGGATCAGGAACAGGTCGAGCACGTCCAGCCCGAGGATGTCCATCGTGCGATCGAAAGCGCGCAGTGCGACCTCCGGTTCGTGGTAACCGTTGTTGAGCTTGCTGGTGATGAACACCTCGGATCGAGGCAGACCCGACTCCCGCACTGCCTCGCCGACACCGCGCTCATTGCCGTACATCTGAGCGGTATCGACGTGTCGGTAGCCGATGTCGAAAGCAGCCAGAACCATGTCCCGCGTCACCGTCGGGTCGATCTTGAAGACCCCGAACCCCAGCTGCGGGATCGTGACCCCGTTGTTCAAGGTGATGTCCGGCGTCATGGCACTCCGATCAGGGGCGGTGAACGAACCACCACCATGCCGCGACCCCCACCGCGACCGCCACCCAGACGGCCATCACGACGATCCACGGCGTCGGAATTCGGCCGATCCAGCCCTTGGCCAATGCCGTGGCTTGGTGACCACGCTCCATGAGGTTGGCAGCCCAGACGAACTCGCTGGACAGGATCGCGATACCGGCGATCACGAAGGGAAGCGTGAAGGGGCCCGGCAGGATGATCAGGACACCACCGATCGCGATCAGGGTGAAGCCGATCGTCAGGACCACGGACTTCCGGATAGGCCGCGGGACCGAGCGCCAGCGCGCCAGCAGGGTCTCACGCATGCCCATTACCTCCGTCGGGACCGGTCAGGCCTTGGAGTTGGCCTTCCAGTCCTTCCAGGAGATGTTCCACGGGCCGCCGGTGCCATTCCAGGTCTCCATGGAGCGGCTACTGCCGGTCGTCACCACCGGATCGCCGACCATGAGGTTGTAGTACATCCATTCACCGTCGGCGTAGGTCAGGTTGGTGCAGCCATGACTGGTGTTGACCGCGCCGACGTTTCCGTTCCAAGGCGCCGCATGCAGGTATTCACCGGTGTCGGTGATCCTCATGGCGAACGGGACCTGGAGGTCGTAGAACTCGTCGGTGACGCCTTCGTTGGTCATGCGCACGACCTCGTTGCGGTCCATGACCACCTTGATGCCCGAGCGGGTGTCGAATCCGGGTCGACCGCCACTGACCCCACCCGTTCGGATGGTCTTGCCGTTCTTCTCGACGTCGTAACTGTGGTCGGCGAGATCGACGTTGACGATCATCTCGCGGCCAGTACTCCACTTCGTGCTCACGTCAGATGATGCCCACTTGTCGTCGGTCACCGGGACACCGGAGAGGTCGGCATCGACCTTGATCGTGCTGTTGGCCGGCCAGAAGTCCTGGCCTCGGTACATGACGGTCTGATCGTCCAACCACGACCACACGCCGTCCGCCGGCTCGCCGTCGACCGTGACAGTCAGGGCTTCCTGGACGTCTTCCTTGCGGTAGACCGGCTCCTCGAAAGTGAGAGAGACGGGCATCCCGACGCCGTACTTGCCGCCCTCGGGGCTCAACCAGGCGTCGACGGTCTCATCGTCAGTGGCGTCACGGACCGTCCACTTCTTCGTCCAGGTGCGCAACCCGTCGGCGCCGTTGGTTTCCAGGCTGAGTCGGTAGGTGCGACCCGGTTCCAGTTTCGGAGTGACCACCTTGCGACGGGTGGACTCGATCTCGATGTCCTGCCCGGCGCTGACGAGTTCGGCCGTGACGATCGCGCCGTTGCCGACCGTGGCCTCAGCCGGCCGGCCCGGGTCGGCCGGGACCGAGAACAGGACCCGGGTCGGCGGCGGCGCGACGGCGGACGTCGCGGCGATGTCGGTGGCCTCGGGTGCGGTGGCAGAGCATGCGGCCAGCAACAGTGTGACGGCGGCCAGGGCGGCGGGGGGCCCGAGTCTCGGTGAGCGTCCGGATCCGGATGACCTCCCGGACGTCAATGACCGGCCGGGTCCCAGGGGCCTCCCGGACCTCAGGGGCCTCCCGGACCTCAGGGGCCTCCCGAATCTCATTGGCCTAGTGTGCGTCATCACCTGCCGATTGGTCACTATCCCTGCGGCGTGTATCGGCTCCCCGCGGCGTGTATCGGCTCCCTTCCGGCGGCGGGACCCGAGGGGCGTCAGCCGCCGGACCAGAAAGCGCGGATTCGACCGGTGTCCGCCTGGGCCTGCCGGGCGCCCATCGCCATCGCATCGGGCACAGTGCGCGGATCCATGAGCGTGGTCAGGTCCGCGTGCTCAGGACCCACGGTGAGAACTTCCGTGCCGCTGGCCGCCAGCGCCTCGAGCTCAGCCTGATAGGCGCCCGGGCGCTGGGTCAGGCCCCCGGGCCGGGGCCCGAGATCGCGAAACGCCTCGCTCAGGGACAGCACGAAGGCCCGTTTTGTCCCGGCGACGAGGTCGGTGTGGATTCCCGATCCGGACACCCCGCCATCCATGCAGTACCGATCGTGGATCAACTGAGGGGCGAACAACCCCGGGACGGTTCCACTCGCCGCGGCGGCCACGGGAATCGGAACACCTGCACGATGGTCGATCACCAGTCGTTCCCCGCTGTAGGCGTCGACCGTCGTGATCCGCAGTGAGGCTGCGGGCCATCGGCGCCGACCGATCATCAAGGTGGCGGTACGACGCATGTTCGCCGCGGGGGCGGCTGCTGCCGCGAGTGCCGCACGACCGATGGCCTGAACGGTCGGCGGTTCCGCGTTGTCAGCGGTGCGGAACAGATCGAGCGCCCGGTTCTGGCTGGGCTTGAGGTTGCCCGCCGGCGCCAGGGCGCTCACCAGTCCGGGTGCGTGCGACAGTAGTTCGACGGTGCGCGCGAAACGGCCCAGGCCCCCGCTGGTGTAGATGGCCGCAATCATCGACCCGGCCGAAGTACCCACGACGCGTTCGGCGCGGGTCAGGTCGACGCCCGCCCGCGCCAGGGTGTTGAGGTACGACACCTGCCAGGCGATGAAGAAGATCCCGCCGCCCCCGAGGACCAGGCCCCGCCTGGTTCCCGCGCCGTACCGTGCCTCGAAGTCGATGGGCAGCGGCAGATCCACGGGCTCAACGGTAGAGGATGGCGGCGCCGGGGGGCGCGGTCGCTATCCGGGTACACGTCTCGAGGTCAGGTGCCACCCGGGCTGTCGTCGGGCATCAGGTGCCCCTCGTTACTAGCGTGGCCGGGTAACCCCTGGGAGGACCCGTGGATCGAGTACTCGACACGCCGCAGTTTCAGCAGACGCTGGAGGAACTGTCGGCGGAGTCCGGGCGCAGTGTGGCCGACCTGCGGCAGGAGGCGGCGGCCGATCTCAAGGAGATGGCCACCAAACCCGGCAAGTTGACGGTGGCCGGCTGGGACCGGTTCTGTCGTTGGCTGGCGCGGGCCTACAAACTGGACTACCGCGACTCCGAGGTCGAACGGTTGAAGAAGCTCAACCGGGAGTCGGCCCTGATCTTCCTGCCGAATCACCGCTCGTATCTGGATCCGCTGGTGCTGCGGTCCGCGCTCGAGCAGCATGGATTTCCACCGAACAACGTGCTCGGTGGCGCGAATCTTGCTCTGTGGCCGCTATCGCTCATCGGCCAACGCAACGGCATCGTCTTCATCCGCCGCGAGTTCCGAGACGATCACCTGTACCGCGCTGTACTGAAGCAGTACCTGGCGCACCTGATCGAGCACCGGCGCAATCTGGAGTGGTACATCGAAGGGGGTCGTACCCGGACGGGCAAGTTGCGGCCTCCCCGATACGGGATCCTCAGTTACGTCGTCGATGCCTTCGCGGAGTACCCCGCACACGACGTGCACATCGTCCCGACATCGATCATCTACGACCAACAGCACGAAGTGGGCGCCATCTCAGCCGAGGAGATGGGCGGAGCGAAGGCGCCCGAGAGTATCGGCTGGTTGTACGACTTCGCCAAGTCCCAGTCGCGGCGGCTCGGGCGCGCGCATCTGAGGTTCGGGGAGCCTCTGTCCCTGCGCAACGCGCTGGAATTGACGGTCGACGACGAAGGCCGGCAGCGCCCTCGGTTGGCGGTGCCGAAAATCGCCTTCGAGGTCGCCGACCGGATCAACGAGGTTACCCCGGTCACCCCGAGCGCGTTGGTCACGTTCGCGCTGCTCGACAACGGGGACCGGGCCATCACGGTCGCTGAAGGCCGCAACATCGTGGCGCCGCTGCTGGAGTACATCAGGCGCCGGGACCTGCCGGTCACCCAGCGGTTCGACCTGACCGACCACGGTCCCCTGCGGGATGCCCTCGACACGCTCGTGCGGGAGTCCGTGGTCTCGAAGTACAGCAACGGCAGCGAATCCGTCTACTGGGTGGAGTTGCAGCACCAACACGAGGCGGCGTTCTACCGGAACACGGTGATCCACCACTTCATCAACCGAGCGATCACGGAACTCGCCTTGATGCAGACTGCGGAAGAGGGATTACAGGGAGCGGACACCATTCCCGAGGCGACGTGGCGCAATGCGAGGCGTCTGAAGGAGATCCTCAAGTTCGAGTTCTTCTTCCCACGGACGCGCAAGTTCGCCGAGCAGATCGCGGAGGAGTCGTCGATCGTCCACCCGGGCTGGGAGTCGGACACGTGGACGAATGCCGGGATTCTCGAACAGTTGCGCGACCTTAAACTGCATCTGGCGCATCGCGTCGTCGGGCCGTTCCTCGAGGCGTACAGCGTCTTGGCCGACGAGCTCGAGGCCTTCCCCGCCGATGCCCTGATCGACGAAGGAGACCTGGTCAACCGGTGCCTGGGACTGGCGCAGCAGCGCTGGCTGCAGAAGACCTTGCACACGCCGGAGTCGATCTCGCGGGACTACTTCAAGAACGCGTTCCAGTTGGCCAAGAATCAGGGCCTGATCGAACCGGACGAGAAGGGCGTGGTGGAGCGGCGGCGCGCGTTCGCCACCGAACTTCGCAATGCCGTCAGACGCGTCGATGACATCCGCAGGCTCGCGCTGGCATCCGGCCAGCCGGTGATGATCGAGCGGGCTGTCCCGGTGGCAGGAGGTTCTCGTGGCTGACATCGAATGGTTGCTCGAGCAGATCGAGACGTCTCCCGAGGGACCGCAGGTCGCGGCATTCTTCGACTTCGACGGCACCCTCATCGACGGTTACTCGGCGGCCGCGTTCTTCCGGCAAAGGCTGCGCAAGGGTGACATCGGACTGCGTGAGTTGCTCTCCACCCTCACGGAGACGATGAACGTCGAAAGGCGGGGGCACGATGTGTCCGAGTTGATGCGGATCGGGGTTCAGGCTCAGGCCGGCCGACCCATCGAGGAGTTGGACCGCTGGGCGCATCGGGTCTTCGCCAAGAGCATCGCGGGGATGTTGTACGAGCAGTCGAGACTGCTCATCGACGCGCACAAACGCCAGGGCCACACGGTCGTGATCGCCTCATCGGCGACACTGCCCCAGATCAAGCCCACCGCGGACGACCTGGGGGTCGATCACATCGTGTGCACCGAGATGGAGGTGGACGACGAGGGATTCCTCACCGGGGAGTTGGCCAGTGACATCCGGTGGGGTGAGGGCAAGGCGAAGGGCGTGCAGGAGTTCGCCGCCTTGCATCGGATCGACCTCGAACAGTCCTTCGCCTACGGCAATGGAGCCGAGGACGTGGCATTCCTGGAGTCGGTCGGTCGCCCGTGCGCGTTGAATCCGGACGAGGAGCTGGCGGAGCAGGCGCGCCGCCGGGGCTGGCCCTCTGCCCGGCTGAAGAACGCTGCGAGTACGTCTCCGCTGGATGTCGTGCGCAGCGCTGCCGCCATCGGCGTCTTCGCCGGCTCGATCGGTGCGGCTGCGGGGCTCGCGGTGCTGAATGGGTCCCGGAGGCTGGGGGCCAATGTGGCGGCCAGCGCTGGGTCCGACCTGGGTTTGGCGGCGGCGGGGGTTCGACTCGACATCGTCGGCGAGGAGAACGCCTGGGCGGAGCGGCCCGCGGTGTTCCTGTTCAACCACCAAAGCCAACTCGACGTGTTCGTACTCGGGGCGGTGCTGCGCAAGGACTTCACGGGAGTCGCCAAGAAGGAACTCGAGTACAACCCGATGTTCGGGCCCATCGGCTACCTGGCGGATGTCGCTTACATCGATCGCAGCAACAACGCTCGCGCCCGCGAGGAGTTGCAGCCGGTGGTGGATGCACTCAAGGCCGGCCGTTCCATCGCGATCGCCCCCGAGGGAACGCGATCACCGACGGCCCGACTGCTGCCGTTCAAGAAGGGTCCCTTCCACATGGCCATGCAGGCAGGGGTCCCGGTCGTGCCGATCGTGATGCGCAACTGCGGCGAGATCATGGCGGCCCACTCCTATGTCATCCACCCGGGCGTCGTGGATGTCGCGGTGCTGCCCCCGGTGTCCACGAAAGGGTGGACCAAGGCGAACATGGAACGCAAGATCGCCGAAGTGCGCCAGATGTACTTGGACACCCTCGCCGATTGGCCGGAGTCCGATGAGGACGTGGCCCGGATCGTGACCTGAAGTCCGGCGTGGGGCGTTGCGTCAGGCCAGAGGGTCGGGTGTCAGGGACGCGGCGGGGCCCATTCGTAGGGGTCGAACCGTGGCTGGGCGGCGGCGATCGCCTCTTCGTAGGTAAAGCGGCCGGAGTACAGGGGCTCATCGATCACCGCGGCCTCGAGCCTGGGCGCCAGATCCTCGAGATCGTGCAGGTCGGACAGTTTGTCGATCCCGCCCTGCGCCCACACGGGGTGTTTCACCGACTCGCACACCCCTGCCAGGACATGCTTGCCGTTGTGGTGCCAGTGACCCCTCTTGGTCGCCTCGATCACCAGGTACCTCGGACATCCGTGTGAGTCGAGGTCAAGGACGGTGTCCCACAGGTCGGCCACCGGCTGCCCGGTGGGATCGGCGATGTCGCTGCCGTGCACGTTGAGTCCGGCGACCACGTGTTGCCCGTGGTCGGCGAACACGCCATAGAGCCATTCCCGATCCGCCGAGGCGACGTCGATGATCACTTTGGCGGCACCCGTGGAGAGCGCCTGGTCGAGTGTCGCCTGGTCGTGGATGCCGCCTCCGACCACGAAGTGCGCGTTGTGCCCGTGGTGGATCGCGTCTTTGATGATGGCGCCGTTCGATCCCGTCGCGGCGTGCGCATCACCGTCGATCAGGCAGATGACGTGCGCCCCCTGTTTGCGCCAGCCGTTGACGGCGTCGAGGACACTGCCCTGCGCGGTCTCCAGGCCGGGCCCTGGGGTGGGCGGGAGCGGACATGATCCGCCGGTGACGGTGATGGCGGGGATGGGCATCAGGGTTCGGGCCATTCCGCCACGCTACCGGGAAGGTGGGGCTCGGTGCCGACGACCCCGGCGCTTGTGCCCGCGGGAACTACTCGGGGCTTGACCGGGCTTGACCGGGCTTGACCGCGCTTGACGGGGCTTGCGGCGGTTAGGCGGGGATCGTCAGGTGCGGTGGTGTGCCTCGCGGTACGCCGCCACGAGGGTGGGCAAAGTTGCGTAGATGTGGGCGTCGCCGATTCCTTCGTAGAGTCCCGCGAGCTCGAGTTGGTCCAGGAGTTCCCTCTTGGCCCGGACGAGGCACACGGTCAGCCCCTGCTGTTGGAGATCGGTGACGAGCGACCCCAGTACCGCCGTGGCCGTGGAGTCGATGTCGATGATGGCTTCGCAGTTCAGGGCGAACCACTCGAGTTCTGGTTCCCGTTCGGCGACGACGCGTAGCGCTTCGTGCTTGAAGTCCTGGGCATTGGCGAAGAACAGGGGGGAGTCGTACCGGAAGATCAACAGCCCGGGTTCCTCGGCGGAGTCGGGGAAGTCCTCGATGTCGTGCATTCCGGGAATCCCGCGCACGAAGCCCAGCACGGCCGAGTGCGGGCGGGCGACCCGGGCCAGCATCGCCAGAACTGACAGGCCGACGGCGACCAGCACGCCGTAGAGGATGCCGACCACCAAGACGGCCACCGCTGTGATGAGCGCGAGAGCGAACTCCACCTTGCTGTAGCGCCACAGCCAACGGAACTCCTTGAGGTCGATCAGCCGCAGGGCCGCGTAGATGATGAGCGCTGCCAAGCCCGCCTTGGGCAGAAAGGAGAGTACAGGCGCGGCCACGAGCAGAACGATGACGACCCCCGCCGCCGCGACCAGTGAATAGCCCTGCGACCGCGCTCCGGAGGTCTGCGCCAAAGCCGTCCGACTGCCGCTGCTGGACACGGCCATCCCCTGCAGGAGTCCGGCCCCGAGGTTGCTGAAGGACATCGCCCGCAACTCCGCCTGGGGATCGATGGTGTCGTGGTGCTGCCGGAACGCTCGCCCCGTCAGAACCGTGTCGGTGAAACCGACCAGGGTCACGCCGGCGGCTCCGAGGATCAGCAACTGAAGGTCGGCCGTATCCACTTGCGGGAGCATCGGCACGGGGAATCCCTGGGGAACAGTGCCGACGAGTGGGATTCCCAGCCCCGCGAGATTCATCGCCGCAGCCAACAAACCACCCAAGGCGACGGCGATCAGGGGTCCTGGTATGCGTTCGTCGATTCGCGGCAGCACGTACAGCAAGACCAGGACCATGGCGGACAGGACCAGCACCGACACGCTGGCAGTCGGCAGTGCCGCCACGGCCTGCGCCAGATGCAGATGGAGTTCGTCGGCGGTGGTGGAGATCCCCAGGAAGTTGTCGATCTGCCCCTCGATCATGAGCACACCGATCCCGGCCATGTACCCGACCATGACCGGTCGGGACAGGAGGTCCGAGATGAACGAGACCCGGACGAGCCCGACGAGCAGGCCGATCACACCGACGGCGATCGCGAGCGCCGCAGCCAGGCCGGCATAGGCATCGGGATCCCCGGCGGCCATGGGGGCGATCGTTGCGGCTGTCATGAGTGCGACGCTGGACTCGGGGCCCATGCTCAGGACCCGCGACGATCCCAGGAACGCGTAGAACACCAGCGCGGGCACGGCGGCCCACAGCCCGACGATGGCCGGGAGGCCGGCCACCGTCGCATAGGCCATTACTTGGGGGACCAGGTAGGCGGTGATGGTCAGCCCGGCGATGACGTTGCCGCGCTCCCATGGGCGTAGCTCACGGTTCCAGCCCGGCAGTACCCGCTGCACGAACGTGGAGTCGTCGCTCACGATCTCCAGCGTGGCACAGCGACGCCGCCCGCCGACGGCCCTTCCCGCGATGCAATCGCACCCCTGACATCCGGGTGTCGCCTTACGACATCCTGGTGTCGCCCTACGACATCCGCGTGTCGCGCGACCCATCACGGCTGCGACTAGCGTGAGGGTATGGCCAAGGCGAACTGGGACGACATGTCCGGCAGACAGCGGACTCTGATCGTGGTCGGTACTGCGGTCGAGGTGGTGGTGACCACGGTGGCGGTGGTCGATCTGGTGCGGCGACCCCGGGAGCGCGTCCGCGGTCCCAAGCTGCTGTGGGCGGCCGGCTTGTTCGTCCAGCCGGTCGGGCCGGTGCTGTATCTCACTGTCGGGCGACGGCGCGGGTAGGACCCACCAGCCGACCCTGGGGACAACTCCGGCACCGTCCGCAGACGCGTGTCTACTGTGCCGCGCATGACTGCATTCACTGGATTCCCCGACGACACCTGGACCCTTCTTCCCCGCATCGGATCACACGACCGACGCTGGCTGGCCGAGCATCGCGACACCTACCGGGAGTCGGTCCTCGAACCAGCCCGCGTTCTCGTCGCTGCGCTGGCCGACCCGTTGCGCGCCGCCGTATCTCCCGGGTTGCAGGCGGTGCCCAGCGTGAACGGTTCCATCGCCCCTGTCATCAACGATGCGCGTTTCGCCACGGCCACCGAGTGCAAGGATCACGTCCTGTTGCGGTTCTGGGAGGGCGACGACAAGTACTCGAGCAGCACCCTCAGCCTGCGTCTGTCCGCCAACGAGATCGAGTTCGCCGCGGGCCGCCGTTTCGATCCCAGCGCCATTCCGGACTATCGGGCGGCTGTCGCCGGACCCGCAGGTGTCGCGTTGGCCGGGATCCTGGCGGAACTTCGGACAGCTCGGCCGGCACTACGCATCACCGAGCCAGAACTGCGCCGAGTGCCCGCTGGGTATGACCCGGAACATCCGCAGGCCGATTTGTTGCGGCATCGCTCGCTGCGCGTGGGCTGGGTCGAGTCCCGGCCACGCTGCACGACCGGCCAACGATTCGTCCCGTGGATCACCCGCCGGGCGGCGTTGCTGGCAGATCTACACGGTTGGTTGCGTGACTGCTGCTGACGCGGAAGATCCGTCCACAGATCCCCAGCGGTCCACCATGCGCCGCAGCACGCGCCGCCAGGCATGCCGGAAGTAGTCGCTTACCTCGTCCCAGTCGCTACCCCTCCCGATGCCCTGGTGCGTGATGTCGACCCTCGTTCCGCCGTCCGCCCTTTCTCCGTTTTCGACGCCGGTGAACTCGACCACGACCCAGGTGAGCGCCCGCCCCACGCTCAGGTGACCGGGAGTGTTCCAGCTGAACGACAGCATGCGGTCAGGGACGTAGCTGAGGATTTGGCAACCCGCGGAGCCCCGGTTGCCGTCGTCGTTCTCAGGTAGGAACAACAATTCGAAAGCGCCGCCGACCCGCAGGTCGATGTGCGCTTCGGGGACGGGCCACCAGGAACGCAGCCGGTCACCGTCCGTCCATGCCGCGAAGGCGGTGGCCGGGTCCGTCCCGATGGTGGTGGCGGCGGCCACCGCGCGGAAGTCGCGTCCTGTCGCGGTGATGCGCGGGGCATCGACCACCTGCAGATACTGGGCGGTCATCGGCGGAGTCATGACCTCGAGCATCACCCGGTTCTCCACCCACATCTCGATCACCTCGAACCCGCCCCGGTCGAGGATCTCCGCCTGCCATCCGGCAGCTGCGGCGATCTCCAAGACCTGCGACTCCGTGCGTTGCACGGATAGCGCGGCGTGGGTCGCCGTGTGCCGTTGCGCGAAGTAGTTGCGGGCGAACCGAGCCTGGGTGCCGGGGTCCGGTGACATCTCGGTGCCCTGGGGGTACACCTCGATCGCCGTCCCGAAGCCGTCGGGGGCCCACGCGATGAATCCGCCGGGCCACGGCCCGAAGTGACTGACCCGGCCGCCGATCAAGCCCGCGAGAATGGTGGCGACCGCACGCGGCTCATCGACTGCGAACGAAACGTGATGCAGCATCCGTTCACTGTGCCACGAGTCACGCTGCCTCGAGCTGTGATCGGGCCGGGACACATCGAGTACTCGAGGTGTCGGTGCCCGGCGTCGGGGCACACCGAGGGTGAGGACGCGGGCGACGGTGGCCGACGAGCGGGACACGGTCGGCGGGCGGGAAACGACTCGACGAGCGGGGAACGGGTCGACGGGCGGGACACGGTCGGCGCGGAGAGGAAAGGAGACCGATGCATATCGAACGGGACGCGGGCACGCGTATGGCGTACGCCACGGCGGCCACGTGGGCCTTCTTCCTCTACTTCCTCGGCCCCGCCACTCCCCTGATCGCCCAACAGCTGGATCTGCCGTTGCAGGTGGCTGGCCTCACGGGCATCTGTCTCGCCGCCGGCCTGATCACCGCCGGATTGTTGGGGCATCGCGTCATCGCGCGCTGGGGACGGCGGCGCACGGGAATCGGTGCCGCGCTCGGCCTGGCCGGTGGATGCCTGGCTTTGGTGGTGGCCCCCACTTTCGTCGTGATCCTGCTGGCAGTGGCCTTCAGTTCGGCCACCGGATCAATGCTCATGAACGTCGCCACCGCCGCACTCGCGGATCGGCATGGCCCGTCCGGCCCACGGGCGATCACCGAGGCGAACGCCGCGGCAGCGTGGGTGGGACTGCTGTCCCCGTTACTCATTGCCGCGGCTGTCGGTATCGGGTTCGGCTGGCGCGCGGCCGCGCTGGTTATTGCCATCACCGCGGTTGTCGTTGCCGGGGCGTTGGCCCGGGTGCATCTGACCGAACACCCCGGCCGCACCACCGTATTCGCCGTGGCCGACAGCGCCGTGGATGCGGAGCCCAGCGGGTCGCCCCCCAGCGGGTCGCCCTCCAGCGAGTCGGCCTCCAGCGGAGCTGGAAGAGGGCGGATCCCCCGCCGTGACTGGGCCTTCCGTGACTGGGCCTTCCGTGACTGGGCCTTCCGTGACTGGGCCTTCCGTGACTGGGCCCTCCGTGAATGGGCCCTCCGTGACTGGGCCCTCCGTGACTGGGAAGGCGCCGATGGGTCCACTCCCGGCGGCCTTCTCCGTCAGCCTCGTCGCCGTCGTGGCAGCGGTGGGTACGGAGATTTCGCTGAACTTCTGGGGAGCGGTGCTGATCAGTGACAACACCGGGTCCGACCTCGCGGTCGCCACCGCTCTGCTCAGTCTGCTCATCGCCGGAATCGCGGTGGGCCGCACGCTCGGGGCCGGCCTGACGCGCCGCTGGTCGGTCACACGATTGATCCTGGGCAGCCTGTTGCTGGCCGGGGCAGGCTTCCTCATCGTGTGGTCGGCCACAGCCCTCGAGGTCGCCGCCGTCGGGCTGTTCGTCACGGGCGTCGGATTCGCCCTTCTGTTCCCCCTCACTTCCAGCGTCGCCATCGGACACGCTCACGGGCGCACGGACAAGGCGATCGCCATCATCGCCGTGGTCATGGGGCTGACGATGGGTGCCGCCCCGTTCGCACTCGGCGCGCTCGCGGGAGCGGTCGGTGTCACCGCGGGCTTTGCGGTCGTCCCCCTCCTGCTGCTCGTGGGCGCGGGTGCTGTTGTCGTGGCGAATCGTCTGTCCGGGAATCGCGTTCCCAACGGCCCCGCGACACACCCCGACAGGTGACGGCGGGTCCGCGGCGGCGGGTGACAATGAGGGGCCAGCGACATCCCGGAGGGCGACGTGGGCGGCTCCACCAAAGTGCCGGCGAAGTTCATCGCCGCTGCGGTGGGGGCTGTCCTGCTTCTGGTCGTCGCTTTCACCACGCCGTTCAGCGACTCCGCCGGCGCTGAGACGGGCGATTCGCAGGTTGCTGCCGCTCCTGCCCAGTTGGGCGACGGCGCAGCCGTAGCGCAGGCGGCTCCGGGAGTCATGTCCCCGCCGGAGTCCCAACCGGCAGCCGACCTGCCCCAACCGGCCCCGGGTAGCCAACCTGTTCAGACCATCGTCGTGTCGGTGGACGGCGGGTGCGAGACCGCCGACGGCACCATGCAGAAGTTCATCGATGTCGGGCAGCAAGTCGGAGGCCGGTTCACCTTCTTCATGTCCGGCTTGTGCCTGCTCCCGGACTCCCAGCGGATGATCTACCGGCCACCGGGCAAGTTGCCCGGCACATCGGATGTCGGATTCGCCACCCCAGAACTCGTGGCCGAGCGCATCCGGGTCTTCTCCGAGATGTACCGCCGCGGCCACGAGATCGGCACCCACTTCCTCGGCCACTTCTGCGGTGCGAGCGGCGTCGATACCTGGACCACGGAGCAGTGGACCGACGAGATCCGCCAAGCCAAAGAACTGCTCGATACCTGGCCACGCAACAATCCACAGGTCCCTGAGTTCCAACCCCTGCCGTTCGATTCCACGGTGATCGCCGGAGATCGGACCCCCTGCCTCGAAGGGCAACGCGACGAGATGTGGCCGGCGTTCATCGCCGAAGGTTTCCGTTATGAGGCGTCGGACCCCGGTGTGCTGCAGTGGCCCCGCAAGGTGGCGCAGGGGCAGTTGTGGCAGTTCCCGCTCCCGGCGCTGAAGCTCGGTGGCACGGACAAATGGGTGCTGTCGATGGACTACAACCTGCTGGTCAACCAGACCAACGGCGAGACCGAGGTCGATCCCGCGCAGTGTGCGCAGGTCGAGGAGCAGACTTATCAGACATTCATGGAGGCGCTGGACGGCGTGTACAACGGCAACCGGGCACCGCTGTTCCTCGGCAGCCATCTGAACTCCTGGGCGTGCAGCGCCTACATCAACTCACTGCAGCGCTTCATCGTCGATGCCAAGGCCAAGTACCCGGATGTCCGATTCGTCAGCAACATCGACTTGGCGAACTGGCTCGACGCCATGGATCCCGCCACGCTCAAGGAGCTTCAGAAACTTCCCGAGCAGCGCTACTGACGTCTGATGGTGCCGGCGGCCGCGTCGTGACTTCCGGTGGCCGCGCCATGACATGGTCGGACTCGACCGAGTTTCCCAAGGCGAATGTCTTGCTGCCGACGATCTCGAAGTGGTGCCTGCGGTAGAACGCGATGGCTCGTTCGTTCGCCTCATTCGTTCCGAGCCAGATCAGGTCGTAGCCGTGGGTGCGGGCATGGTGCAGGCAGGTCCGCATCAGGTGATCCGCCACTCCGCGCCCATGCCAGGAGCCATCGACATAGATGCGTTGCAGTTCGACCGGGTTTCGAGCGTCGAGGTCCGCGGGGGGTGCCACCTGACCCACCAGCATGGCGTAGCCCACCACCGTGTCGGCGGCCTCGGCCAGGTAGAACACAGTCCCTGTGGACTGAAGCTCCCGGGCGAGGGTGTCGACCGTCAATCGGGTGCTGATGTACAGCGCGATATCAGCCGCAGTCGATTGCGGGGGGCACGCGAGGGGAAACGTGCGAGCTGCGATGTCGGCCAGTGCCGCGCGGTCCTGGTGCGCCGCACGCCTGATCGTGACGGGTGGCCCGGAATCCGTCACGGCATCGCCAACTGCTCGGGATCCTCCTCTGCCCGCAACCGAGGCTCACGGACCTTGCTGGGGTCGACGCCACGTTTGTCCGCGAAGAACGCCCGCACGCGGTCCATGTCGGCCCGCACATCCCCGGTCACGGCGAAAGTCGGTCCCCAGGTGACAACCTTCGTGGGGCCGTCGGGCGCCACCAGGATGAGCGGGATCCCCGTGGTCTGAGCGAGCCGGTAGAAGCCGGACTTCCAGTAGTCGACCGGCTTGCGGGTCCCCTCGGGGGTCAGAACCAACTGGAAACCCCGACCCGAGTCGGCCAGATGGACGAGCTCGTCGATCAAGCCGGCCGGGTTGTCCCGGTCGACGGGGATAGCTCCCACGGACCGCCAGAAGAACCCGAAAGGCCCATCGACGACCTCTCGTTTGATCAGGAACCGGATCCTCAGATCGTTGCTCCAGGCAACCGCCAGCATGAGCACACTGTCGAACCCCGAGGTGTGGGGAGCCCCCACGAAGATGCGGGTGTCGTCCGGTGATGGGGCGGGTCCGGTCACGCGCCACCCTGTCGCCTTCAGCACGCCCGCGCCGATGAACCTGCGGACCACGGATCCTCCTCACTGTTCGAGGAGTCCAGCGTAGAGGCACTGTCAGGCGGATTCCCCGCCGAGATCCCGCTCGTAGGCGTCGTACATGATCGAGGTCGTTCTCTCCTCGTGACGCCGCAAGCGGCGCAGAAGATCGCGAACGGCGGTGCGCACTCGCCCGGCACTCTCCGGATCACCGGCGGCGGAGCCGGTGAGCAGACGGACCTGCTGGATCTCGCCCTGCAGTCGCTCCTGCTCGCTGTCCAATCGACTGAGGTGGGATGTCAGGTGGGGGGCATCCACGGTCAGCTGATGGCGCAGCGCCTGCCAGACGGTGTGCCCTTCGAGCATGAGCCGGTCGGACAACTCGTCGAGTTCGGCGGCCAACTCGACCCACCATTGGGCCACGGCTCCGCTGTTGTCGAGGAGGCTGGTCAGCCTGCGGGAGACGTCCGCCACCGATTGTGAAGCCGCCGGTGAGCGTGGAGCGGCAGGCGAGCGTGACACCGGGAACGAGTGGGAAGAGGACAATGGCAGCGTTGTTGCGGTCATCGGAACCTCCTGGATCAGGGGTGGTGGAACTCCACCATGCAACCGTTATCGGCTCGTTACCACTGGTGCTGACTCCCAAGTTGGTCGCAATCGCGTCGCACCCGCGCGTATGCACCGGGACCATCCGGATCAGTCGTGCAACGGGCGGCTATCGGCTGACCCGGATCAGGTAACGGGTGTCGGGGTCGGTCGTGGCACGGGGATCGTCGGTCGGTCGGCGTCGTCGTCGTGGGTCAGCGACAAGACGACCAGCGTGACGTCGTCGCGGTCCCAGTCCACGGCCCTCGCCCTGGCTTGGGCCAGCGTGCGGTTGACGACCTCCTGAGTTCCCGCACCGTCGGTCCCCGCCTCCTGAAGCAGTTGCAGCAGTCCCTGCAGCTCCAACTGGTGCCCCTCGGCGTCGTGGGACTCGATCAGGCCGTCGCTGAAGGCGACCAGTGAGTCGGATCGGTCCATCCGGGTCGTCTCGACGAGCCAGGGGCCCCCGAGCCACGACAACAACGGGCCTGTCCGGCTCAGCTCCCGACTCGTGCCGTCGGCGGCCACGATGACGGGCGGGTGGTGTCCCCCGTTGGCCCACCGGATCCTGCCGGTCGCCGGATCGACGCACACCACTGCGACGGTGGCGAATCGGCCGACTTCGTCGGTGAACGCCCGCGCGGCCAGGCCGATCGCCTCATCAGGGCCAGATCCGGACGCGAGCATCAGTGCCATCACGTGCTTGATCCGCATGGCCGCCACGCCCGCCTCCGGGCCGTGGCCGGCGATGTCCGTGATGATCAGCGCGGCCTCTCCGGAGGGCATCGCCACGCAGTCCCACCAGTCGCCGGCCAGAACGCCCTCCGCAGCTCGCACCTCGCCGTGCACTCGAACACCGGGTACCGCCGGGTCGGTGGCCATCGACAACTCGCGCCGGATCGCGGCCACGAGCGGCGCCCGGTGCTCCAGCGCCTGCCGGGCCGAACGCGCCTCGTCGATCTCCGACACAAGTTGGCGACGCATCGACTCCGCGTCATGGCCCACTGCCGCCAACTCCGTGGGACCCGTCGGCTCGATCGGGGTGTGGTGCTCGCCGCGTCGGGCCACCCGGCGGATCTGGCGGCGCAGGTCGTTGATCGGCATGAGAACCCACCGGAACAACAGCCACCCGGCCAGGAACAGGGTGGCGATGAGTACGACCAGGGACAAGATGACCGCGTTCGTCAGCCGCTGGGACAGATCGCTGAGGGTCGCGAACCCCGCGACACGGTTGGCGTTGATCTCGTTGTCCAACCGGTCGGTGGACAAGACCAGCCGGTCGTACAGCACCAGCGCTCGAGGTCCGGTGATGGTCACCTGGGCCCGTCGTTTCTGGTCGGCGCGCATCTGTTGAATGCCGGGGCGAGCAATCTGTTCGATCCATTCCTGACGGTTGCGCTCGGCGGATCGCAGCAGCGGCGCGATGTCCGGCTCCTCGCCGACCAGCCCGTCGAGGGATTCCAGGGCCAGCGCCGAACGGCGTTCACCGTCCACGTAGGGCCGCAGGCTGCGTTCCCGGCCGGTCAACACGAACAGCGTCAGACCGCGCTCCATGTCCGAGGCGGCCAGATTCAAGGTGGCCACGTCGTCCGCGGCCGGATCGTAAACCTCGACAACACTGTTGGTCTCACGCAGGACCTGGGAGGCGCGGAAGCCGACTCCGATCGCGATGGCGAGCATGATCGCCAGTGATGCCGCCGCGATCAGGAACAGCAGAGCCCGCAAGGAGATCCGGTTCCGCAACGGCGCCACACCGAAGACGGTAGTCCGTCGGCGGGGTCCAGGCGGTCGGATCGTGGTCCGTACCCTGGTCCGGTGACCGACATCCCCCGCCTGCGCCCCGATCTGCACGGGGTGCCCGCTTACCGAGCGGGGGCGCGCGTGAGGCACGCGACACTGCCCAGCTACTCGTTGGCCTCGAATGAAGTCCCGTACGGCCCGTTGCCCGGCGTGGCCGAGGCGGTGCGTGAGCGACTTCCGCACCTATGCCGCTACCCGGACCCGGCCGCCTCCGAACTCAGCAACGCCTTGGCCGACAGACTCGGGGTGGGAGTCGATGAGTTGACGCTCGGAACGGGTTCTGTCGCGGTCTGCCAGCAGGTGGTGATGGCCGCCTGTTCCCCCGGTGACGAGGTGGTCTATGCGTGGCGATCCTTCGAGGCCTACCCCATCGTCACCAGGCTGGTGAGCGCTCAGTCCATCCAGGTCCCTCTACTCCCGGACGCCCGACATGATTTGGCCGCCATGGCGGCAGCTGTCAGCGACCGCACGCGGGTCGTTTTCGTCTGTACCCCCAACAACCCCACGGGGCCGGCCGTCACCCATGACGAACTGGTCGAGTTCCTCGATCGCATCCCACGGGACGTCTTGGTGGTCGTCGATGAGGCCTACTTCGAGTTCGGGCTCGCCGACGACGGGCACGAAGCTCTGGATGGGGTGGCGCTGTCGCGGGGCCGCCCGAACGTGATGGTGCTGCGGACCTTCTCGAAGGCGTACGGCCTGGCGGGCCTGCGCGTGGGCTACGGAGTCGCGTCGCCTGTCGTCGCAGCCGCGATGCGCAAGACCGCCATTCCCTTCGGGGTCTCGGCGCTCGCCCAGGTGGCTGCTATCGCGTCCTTGGACCAGCAGGACGAACTGCGCAAGCGCGTCACGCGGGTGCGTATCGAACGGGATCGGGTGGTGGACCGGGTCAGACAACTGGGCTACGACGTGCCGGATACCGGCGCCAATTTCTACTGGGTGCCGCTGGGGCACGCGACCGAGGCCTTCGCTCACGCCTGCCGAGACAGTGGTGTGACTGTGCGGGCTTTCGCAGACGAAGGCGTCCGGATCACGGTAGGCGAGCCGGACGCCAACGACATCGTCCTCAGGCTGTTGGCTGACTGGACGTGACGGCCCGTTGGGCGGCCTGGGCGGCCTCTTCGGGGGTGTCCAGCGAGCCGGCGTAGGGATCGACGATCGCGGACGGGTCGACCCGCTTGCGGAACACCCAATAAGTCCACGCCTGGTAGACGAGCACCACCGGGGTCAAGATGACCGCGACCCAGGTCATGATCGTGAGCGTGTACTCCGACGATGAGGCGTCGGCGATGGTCATCCCCGGCAGTGCCCGGTCGATGTTCGGCATGACGTAGGGGTAGAGCATCCCGAACAGCCCGGCCACCGCGGCGGCGAGGGTGACAGCGCTGAACGTGAAGGCCCAGCCTTCGCGCTTGAGCAGGTTCATCGCGATCCCCGCGACCCAGCACACGGCAGCGATGATCACCGGAATCCACGTCCACGTCTTGCCGGCGTAAGCCAACTGGGACCACAGCAGGAACACCACGGCGAGCACTGCGGCGACGATACCGATCTGACCGGCCAGCTTGTTGGCCCTCTCCCGCAGGGGGCTGCCGGTCTTCAACGCGACGAAGACGGCCCCATGGGTGAGGAACAGAGTCAGCGTGGTCAGTCCACCGATCAGTGCGTAGGGGTTCAGCAGGTCGAAGAACCCGCCTGTGTAGATCCAGCCCCCCTGGCCGTCCTGGCTCACAGCGACACCGCGCACCAGGTTGCCGAACGCGACACCCCACAGCAGGGCGGGCACGAACGACCCGACGACGATCATGATGTCGAACCGCTTGCGCCACGAGGGATCACTGCGCTTGCTGCGGTACTCGAAGGACACCCCTCGCAAGATCAGTGCCACGAGGATGAGCAGCAGCGGGAGGTAGAACCCGCTGAACAGCGTGGCGTACCACTCGGGGAATGCCGCGAACGTCGCTCCGCCCGCAGTCAGCAGCCAGACTTCGTTGCCGTCCCACACGGGACCGAGTGTGGTCAGCAGCGCCCGCTTCTCGCGTTCGTTCTTGCCCAGCACAGGCAGCAGCATGCCGACGCCGTAGTCGAAGCCTTCGAGCACGAAGTACCCGATCCACAGGACGGCGATGAGGCCGAACCAGACGATCTGAAGAGTTTCCAGTGACATCTCAAGCTCCTCAGTAGGTAACCGTGAGTTCGCGGTCGGGATCGTCACGGTCCGCGAACGGATCAGTGACGGTCTCGGGTGGGCCTTGCTTGATCGCCCTCAGCAGTAGGCCGACCTCGACCACAGCCAGTGCCCCGTACAGCAAGGTGAACACCGTCAGGCTGGTGATCACGCTGCCCGCACTGACACCCGGCGACACCCCCTCGGAGGTGGGCATGAGCCCGAACACGACCCACGGTTGGCGACCCATCTCGGTGAAGATCCATCCGAAACTGTTACCCAGCAGCGGCATGAGTGGGGCGATGATCGCCATGCGTAGCAGCCACTTCGATTGCGGAACGCGTCCCTTGCGGGCCGCCCACCAGCCGATGAGCGCAAACAGGGCGCCGAGCATTCCGAAGCCGATCATGAGGCGGAAACCCCAATAGGAGACCGGGATGTTCGGCGTGTAGGACTCGGGTGCCTGGCCGTACATCTCCTGCATCTGCGGCGTGAATTCCTGTTGGTACTGCGCCTCGAGATTGTTGATGCCCTCGACGGTTCCGCTGAAGGATCCGGTGGCCAGGAACGAGCAGCGCACCGGGAATGTCGACGCTGAAGATCGGTTGCGACCCGTCCAAAGTGCCGACGGTGAAGATGCTGAACGGAGCGGGAGTCGCGGTCTCGTACAGCGCCTCAGCGGCGGCCATCTTCATGGGCTGCTGCTGGACCATGATCTTCGCGTCCTGGTCACCGGACAGTCCGAGTGCGACGGCCGCGATGACGGCCACCAGAGCGCCGAGTTTCAGGGTGCTGCGCGCCATGTCCGCGGACTTGTCCCGCATCAAGAGCCACAACGAGACGCCAGCCATGAGTGCACCGGCAGTAAGGAACGCTGCCGACACCGTGTGCAGCCAGGCGATGATGGCGGTGTTCTGGAACAGGACCTCCGTAATGGACGTCATCTGCGCCCGGTTCTTCTCGGGGTTGAACTCGTAGCCGACCGGATGCTGCATGAAGGCGTTGGCGGCGAGGATCATGTAAGCGCTCAGCGCGGTCCCGATCGCGGCCAGCCAGATCGTCATCAGGTGGACCTTCTTCGGCAGCCGATCCCATCCGAAGATCCACAATCCAAGGAATGTCGACTCCAAGAAGAAGGTCAGCAACGCCTCGATCGCCAGTGGGGCACCGAAGATGTCTCCCACGAAACGGGAGTAGTTGCTCCAGTTCATTCCGAACTGGAACTCCTGGACGATTCCCGTTACCACGCCCATCGCGAAGTTGATCAGGAACAACTTGCCGAAGAACTTCGTGGCCTTCAGCCACTTCTCGTTGCCCGTGCGCACCCACGCGGTCTGCAGCCCGGCGACGAGGAAAGACAAGCCGATGGTGATGGGGACGAAGAGGAAGTGGTAAACGGTCGTGATTCCGAACTGCCACCTGGCGATGTCGAGTGGATCCACAGGAACTCCTTGAGTTGCCGATGCCTTCGATCATGCCAATCCGCGCATTTCGGCGCCCCTGACATCGAGCTGCTCCTGCGGGATCCGCGCGAAAGTCGGGACCAAGGTCCCGGTTTAGTTCTCATCCGACGGCATTTCTGCTGCGGATTCCGAAGCAGTGGAGCGTGGGTGCGCTCAGGTCCCGGATGCCCGCGACAGCAGGTTGGCGAGCAGGCTCTCGGCTGAGTTCGGGTCGATCTGACGGGGATCGAAACTGAAGTCGTGTTCGGTGCGCAGGTGATAGAACGCGCGCAACTCGGTCGATTCGATGACCTCGTCGATCCGGGCATGGCGCACGGCTTCCTGCTCGCTGACCCCGGCAGCCAGGTCGGCGAGAGCTGCGGCGTCGATGTCCAGGAATCCGACGGACAGGATCTCGCGGTCATCCGTCAGTGAGAGCGCGTTGAAGACGCGGGCCGGAACCCCGAATCCCTGGTCGGCCTCCCACGCAGCGATGAAGTCGTCGAATGATGCGCCTTCTTTCAAACGTCGCCTGAACACGGCTACCAGCATCGTTACCTCCTGGCGCTCCTCGGGTTCCCGCCGCTCGGGTGCGGGTCCTGTCGCTCCCAGGGTCCCTGAACCGCTGGGACCTGACTGCATCCTGACCGCCAGCCGCGACTGATTCCTGCCGAGCCGCCCTGTCTGAGGGCGGAGCAGTCCTTCCTGAGGGCCGAGCAGCCTCTGAATGACGGTCGAGGAGTCCCTGCCTTGGGGCGGAGGAGTCCGCCTCCGGCGTTCTCGCCAACCGCTGCTTTTCGCTCCTGGGCTGCCGCGTGTGGAGCATGATGCAGTCATGAAGATCATGACGCGGGTGATCCCTTGGCTGCTCCTCGTCGCCGGTGTCGCTGTCATCGTGTTCGCCGGTGTCTCCGGGGTGCGCTCTTTCGTCTCAGCGCTCCAGCCGGCCGCCGAATGGAACTCGCCGGGCACCCAGACGGTGACTCTCGACAAGGGGACGTGGGTCGTCTATCAGGCGGGTGCCATCTCCCCGCGCACCGGGCGTTCGCAAGAGTGGACGATCGACTGGCAGGACATCACGGTCACCGGACCGTCCGGTCCGGTCGCCACCAGTTGTGTCTACTGTTCCGGCTCGGAGACGCTCGGGGTGGGCGCAGTGACGTACCGAGGAGTCGTCCGTTTCGCGGCCGAGACTGCGGGTGACTACTCGATCACGACCGAGACCAGCGGCTCCCGCCTGGCCGTCGCCCAGTCGGCGTTCCGCACTGTGAGCGACACGTTCTCCGCGCTCATGTGGATGGGGGTGGGCGGCCTCTTGATCGCCGCGGGGATGGTGTGGCTCGTCGTCCTGTTGGTCCAGTACCTGTCGCGTCCCAAAGGCCCCCGCCCCGCGGACGGCCAAGCGGTACCGACCGGCGGCGCATATCCCGCACCCCCGCCGATGGACCCACGGTTCGCACCACCCACGCCGGTGGGACAACAGGCCTTAGGCGCAGGTACCCCAACCCGGATACCCGCCGCCCGCCGGGCAGCAGCCGACCATTCCATCCGAGCAATTCCCCAACCCCACCCGGCAATTCCCCAACCCCACCCGGCAATTCCCCAACCCCACCCGGGAGCACCGGACTACCGTCCGAGGGCGCCGTGCCCCCATCCGATCCCACGGCTTCATCGCCCACCCCTGGCCCCGGCAGTGCGCCCGATTCGCCTCCCCCCGGCAATCGAAGTTCCTGACGGCGAATCAGAGCAGTTCGTCGGCAGCCACGGGGGACGAGTCCCGCAGGAAGTCCGCGCACCTTTGCGCTTCGGCGGTTTCGCCGATAGCGGCAGCCGCGAGACTCAGTTCGGCGAGGCAGAGAAGGAATCCCCGATTCGGTTCGTGCTCCCACGGGATCGGCCCATGGCCCCGCCAGCCGTTGCGGCGCAAGGCGTCGAGACCGCGGTGGTAGCCGACCCGCGCGAAGGCGTACCACTCCAGCGACGCATCCGTTTCGCGAGCGGCCGCCGCCAGTGCCGCCCAAGCGGCACCCGATTCAGGATGAAGTCGCGCTGCGTCAGTGGCCGGTAGACCCTGAGCCAGCTCATCGGTCGCCGGGTCAGGGGGGAGCAAGGTCGGTTCTGGGCCACCGAGCAGGTCGGGATGATTCGTCATGCCGACATGATGCCGCGGGTCAGCCGCCGCCGATGGATTCGAAGAGCTTCAGTGCCCGGGGAGTGTCCCACTTGACGGCCTGTTGCCCGTTTACCCAATACGAATCCGACTCGATAGGCACAGCGGTCTGTTCGCCGAGCCCAGCGGAGATGAGCGCCATCGCGAAAGCCATTCGACCGTCCGCCACGACACCGGTGCCATCGTCCACGGTCAGTGAAGACGCAGCCGCCCGGTCGACAGAGAACATCTTGAAAGGATTGAGGAAGGTGAGCGGGTTGGCGGTCTTGGCGGCGACCGCCTTGACGTACTCTTGCTGGCGCTCCGCGCGCCCGATGTCCCCCTTGGGGTCGGCGTACCGCATCCGGACATAGGCCAGAGCCGTCGGGCCGTCCATGACCTGGCAGCCCTTCTTCACGTCCAGTCCGGAGTTCTCGTCGTCGTAGTTGGCTGCGGGGCACATGGTCACGCCGCCCAGGGAGTCGGCGATGTCAGCCACCCCGAGCATGCCGATCTCGACATAGTGGTCGATGTGGACTCCGGTGGTGTTCTCGACGGTCTGGATCAGCAGTTGGGGACCGCCGAGGGCGTAGGCGGAGTTGATCTTGCCCTCACCGTTGCCGGGTATCGGAACCCACGAGTCCCGCGGGATCGAGATGAGCGTGGGCGTGCCCAGGTTGGGGACGTGCAGCAGCATGATGGTGTCGGTGCGTTGACCGTCCGTGCTGCCGGTGTGAAGTTGCCGCTGTTGCTGCTTGGTGAGTTCCTCGCGGCCGTCGGACCCCACCAATAGGTAGTTGGATCCCGCGGTATCCGCGATCTGGTCTGCGGGCATCGCGTTGATCTTGTTGACGTTCAACGCGAAGAAACCGACCAGGGCCACCACGTATACGAGTAGCGCGACCAGAACGTAGAGCAGGATGCGCTTCGCTCGGCTGCGTCCGGATCGAGGCGGCCGCGCCGGACCACCGGGAGGGTCGAGCCGGACGGGTGGTAGGTGGCACCCGACCCGGGGGTGTGGGCGGAGGCAGCACGGCGGTTGCCCCGGGATCAGGTCGCGGAGTCGGCGCTGTCACTGCGTGTGGATCGGGAGTTGATCCGTGCTGCACGGACGCGCGGGAGGACGGCGGGGGTGGTGTGTGGGGCGGGGTTTGCGGCGGCGGTGGGTCGCGGAACAGATCCGAGAAGTCCGAGAGCGCGGTGTCGCTGACCGTGTCATGGCGGGCCACCTGGCCCGCGCCCGGCGCCTGAGGGGTCGCTTCCGGACGCATGAATTGCTCGTACTCGGGCGGAACCGCGTTGGGGCGATCCGGCTCATTCATGGGTCAAGTGTGCCCCGGACCCCCGTCCCAAACACCCGTCCGCTCGACCGTGACCCGCTTGATACCTGGTGCCTGGGGCAGACCGAGGACTCGGACAGGGGTGTCGTTGGAGCGTGCGGGCTCCTCAATCGCACCGGGGATGTTCGTTGGCGAGGGGATCGGCGGCCTAGTGGTGGTGTCAGTGAGATCACTGTCGGATCACGATTGCGCTGCATTCGAGTGACGGCGCTACGGAAGCCAGGGCCCCGCAGCCGATGCTCAAGCATGGGGTTGTGGTCGTCGGGCGGGGTCTGTGTGTCCGCGGCATTGTCGGCTGCCCTGATCTTGGTATCGGCTGTTGGTCCTGCCAGCGCCGAAACCGCCTCCCCGTTCGAACCAGCCGTCACACAATCGGCAGTTGCTGCTCCTCTCGCGTCGGGGGAAGTTCCCGCTGCGCCGAGCGAGGTCCTCGCCGTGCCGAGCGAGGTCCTGGCCGTGCCTGGGGAGGTTCCCGCCGTGCCGGGGGAGAGGGGGGGTGAACCGTCCCCGAGCGCCCTCGATGAGGTTGCCGCTGGCGTTGCAGGCGGAGAGAAGATGCGACTGGTCGTCGTTCGGGCAGGTGCAGACGGTCCGGAGGTGACGACGCAACGGGTGGCCGACACGAACGACGCCCGGGGCATCGTCGCGGAGTTGGACGCTGACGCGAATCTGCTGGCGGTCGGCGTCGATCAGCGCGTGCACACCGTCGGGACGACCGACCCGATGCGCGCCGACCAATGGGGTCTGACGGCGCTGGACGTCGAGACAGCGTGGCCGCTGGCGACCGGACGGGGCGTCACAGTCGCGGTTCTGGATTCCGGCGTGGACGCAAGCCACCCAGATCTCGCCGGGGCCCTGGTCCCCGGAACCAGCACTCGCGGCGGAGACCGATCAGCGCCCGACACCGACCCGAACGGCCATGGCACCCACGTGGCCGGGGTCATCGCCGCCCGAGCGAACAACGGGCTGGGGGTGGCAGGAGTCGCCCCCGAGGCATCGATCATGCCGGTGAAAGTATTGGGCAGCGATGGCAGCGGCTGGCTGAGCGACGTCACCGAAGGCATCGTCTGGGCCACCGATCACGGTGCCACTGTGATCAACCTCAGCCTGGGTGGCCCGGACGCAAGCGTCATGGCGCCGGCCGTGGAATATGCGCAGCGGCGTGGTGTCACAGTGGTTGCGGCAGCCGGCAACGACGCCAGCGCCGAGGCCTCGTACCCCGCGGCTCTGCCCGGCGTGGTGTCGGTGGCCGCCATCGGACAACGCCTGGATCCGGCGCCGTTCTCCAACCGTGGTGAGACCATCGACTTCGCCGCTCCGGGTTCCGGGGTCCTGTCCACTGTCCCCGGTGGCTACGAGTCGATGAGTGGCACGTCCATGGCCGCCCCCCACGTCTCCGGGGTCGTGGCGCTGGTCCGCTCCATCGCGCCTGGGGTGGATCCGGTCGCGATGCTGCAGGCAGGTGCTACTGATCTCGGTGCGCCGGGGCGTGACGACCGCTACGGCGACGGCGCGATCAACGCCGCCCGGTCGGTGGCGTCAGCGTGCCCCACATGCTCCGCCCCAGCTGATCCGGAGTCGGTGCCGCAGCGGGACGCCCCGGCGACCCCCGCCACGAAGAAGCAGTCGTTGAACAACAGCGTGAAACGCCTGCGCGTCGGCCGCACCGCCCTGCTTCCCAACCGGACTGATCAAGGACTGCCGATCCGGTCCTGGGACAACGTGACCCCCAGAACCTGTCGGTTGCTGCGGCGCGACGACGCGTTCAGAATCCGTGGACTCCATAGCGGGCGCTGCCGACTCAAGGTGACCGCCGCCGCCGGCTCCGGGTACAGCCCGTTCACGAGCGTGCTGTCGGTGCGGGTCACGGCCGCCTGATCACTGGTCGTATACGCTCCCAGAAACCCCGAGGGGCTGGGAGGCCGCATGCTGTTGTCGGATCGGGACATCCGCGCCGAGGTGGCCGATGGCCGAGTCGCGATCGACCCCTTCAGCGAGGACATGATCCAGCCCTCCAGTGTCGATGTCCGGCTCGACAAGTACTTCCGGGTGTTCGAGAACCACCGGTATCCCCACATCGATCCGGCAGAGGAACAGCCCGACCTGACCCGGCTCGTCGAAGCGGAAGCGGAAGAGCCCTTCATCCTGCATCCGGGCGAGTTTGTGCTCGCCTCGACGCTGGAAGTGGTCACCCTCCCCGACGATGTGGCAGGCCGGCTGGAGGGCAAGTCGAGTCTTGGCAGACTCGGCCTTCTGACCCATTCGACCGCAGGGTTCATCGACCCCGGTTTCAGTGGACACGTGACGCTCGAACTGTCGAATGTCGCCACCCTGCCGATCAAACTGTGGCCCGGAATGAAGATCGGGCAACTGTGCCTGTTCCGCTTGTCGTCTCCCGCTGATCACCCGTATGGCTCACAGAGGTACGGATCGCGGTATCAGGGTCAACGTGGCCCGACACCCAGCCGTTCCCATCTGAATTTCCATCGCACGCCGGTCTGATCTGACGGCCGACACGACCGTCGGGCGCCTGTGCCCGGCACTGTCGCGGTACTACGATCGTGGAATCCGCCGTCCCGGCCTGGGTCGTTGTGGATGCGTAAGGATTCGGCGCCCGGCTGGTCCCAGATGCGAAGGAAGCCCCATGAGCGACAGCGCCCCCCCTCCCGGCCCCCCGCCGCCCCCCGGCGGCGGCACACCTCCACCTCCCCCCGGCGGTGGGACCCCTCCTCCGCCTCCCGGCGGCGGGACACCTCCTCCGCCTCCCGGCGGTGGGACCCCTCCTCCGCCGCCCGGCGGCGGCACACCCCCACCTCCTCCGGGGGCCACTCCTCCTCCGCCCCCTTCGGGTTTCGGCGGCGGAGCCGCCCCCCCGCCCCCACCCGGTGGCGGTCAGCCCGGCGGGTTCCAAGCGGAAGCCAGTCGCTACTCCGTCAGTGACGCGTTCAACTACGGCTGGAAGAAGTTCCAGGAGAATCTCGGACCCTGGATCCTCGGACTGTTGATCCTGGGCTTGATCGTCATCGCGATCCAGTTCGTCTACCAGACGGTGATCGCTCGCCTGATCATCGGATCGACCGAGGCCACGATCGATCCGGTCACCGGTGAACTCGTGTTCACCAACAGCGGCTTCATCCCAGGGGGCTTCTTCGGCAGCCTCCTCGCCACGTTGGTGCTGATGATCCCCATCATCATTCTCGGCGTCATCGTCTCCGCGCAGTTCGTGCGTGGTGGCCTGGCGACGGCGACGGAGGGCAAGATCTCCCTCGGCAAGTTCTTCGAGATGCGCCTGATCGGCACCATCATCGTGGCGGGCCTGATCGTCGCCGTTCTCACGGCGGTGGGCGTTCTCGCCTGCTACATCGGGGCGATCATCGTCTCGTTCTTCGTCCAGTTCTACGCGTACTACGTGCTCGATCGGGACGAGTCGGCCTGGCAGGCGGTGAAGTCGAGTTTCTCGTTCGTCAACCAGAACCTCGCGAACATCATCGTGCTGTTCCTGGCGAGCATGCTGGCGGTTCTCATCGGCGCGCTGCTGTGTGGCATCGGGCTGCTGGTGGCGTACCCGGTTGTTCTCATCGCTCACGCCTACACCTTCCGCGTGCTGAACAACGAGCCCGTGGCGGCGTAGGCAGGTAACCGCGACGGGCTCGTGCTGCAAGCAGGCGCAACCGTCGCGGATAGTCGGCCAGTAGCGACAGCCCCCGGAGCGTGGTCTCCGGGGGCTGTTCGCTGTTCGACACTTCACATCACGGTGATGGGTCCACGGATTCCGCAGAGTTCACTGCTACGTTCGACAGGTCCGAGAACTCATCCTGTTGGAGCGATATGAGCGACAGCACCCCTCCCCCCGGCCCCCCACCTCCTCCCGGCGGCGGTACCCCACCTCCCCCGCCATCCGGTGGAACTCCGCCTCCTCCCCCCGGCGGTGGTATCCCACCAACTCCGCCCCCTCCTCCCGGCGGCACTCCTCCTCCCGGCGGGGCAGCACCGCCTCCACCGCCCTCAGGGTTCGGAGGTGGGGCCCCGCCGCCTCCGCCTGCCGGCGGCCATCCCGGCGGGTTCCAGCCTGAGACGAGCCGATACTCCGTCAGTGACGCGTTCAACTACGGCTGGACGAAGTTCCAGCAGAACCTGGGTCCGTGGATCCTCGCGTGCTTGATCGCACTGGTGGTGCCCGTCGTGCTCAGCATCGTGTACTTCGTATTGCTGATCCCGATCGTTTCGGCCAACACCGTTCCGATCGAGACCCAGTCCGGGACGATCACGTACACGACAAACACGGCAGGCGGCATCGGCCTGACGATCATCACGCTGCTGTTCGCTGTGGCCTTCGCACTACTGGGGTGGATCATCACGGCTCAGTTCGTTCGCGGTGCCCTGGCGAATGTGACGAACGGAAAGATCGAACTCGGCATCTTCTTCAAGTGGCAGTTCATCGGTGTGATCATCCTGGCGTCACTGATTCTCGCCGTGATCCAGCTGGTGCTGGGGATCATTGGGATCGTTCCCATCATCGGATGGATCGTTCAGTTCATCGGATCGATCATCGTGGCGTTCTTCGCGCAGTTCTACGCGTACTTCGTGTTGGATCGCCAGCAGCGCGCCTGGGAATCGATCAAGTCGAGCTTCGCCTTTGTGAACCAGAACTTGGCGAACATCATCATCTTGTTCCTCGCGAGCATGGTGGCGCTGTTCATCGGGGCGATCCTGTGTGGCATCGGACTGTTCGTGGCCATCCCGGTCACGATCATCGCCCACGCCTACACGTTCCGGGTACTGAACCGCGAGCCCGTAGCGGCCTGAGAGCGATCACCGAGGTGTGGCCCCCAGCGTTCGGCTGGGGGCCACACCTCTTTCCGGCGATCCTCCCGCGATTCTCCGGCGATCCTTCCGCGATTCTCCGGCGATCGGGCTCCGGCGATCGTTCGGTCGGGCGCTGACGACCGTTCGTGTCGGTTCCCCGAGGACGTTCGTGTCCGTTCCCCGAGGACGTTCGTGTCCGTTCCCCGAGGACGTTCGTGTCCGTTCCCCGAGGAGTAGTCCGTTGACTGCTGGTCCGGGTTACGGTGGACGCGTGCAGACCGAGCAGACCTTGAGCACCCGACGTGCCCTGCTGATGGGCGGTGGTGCCGTCGCAGCCGCGGGAGTGCTCCTCTGGGTGCCTGATCTGCTGGGCGTTTCGGTTCTTCCCGCCTGTCCTTTCCGCCTGATGACGGGGTGGGACTGTCCCTTCTGCGGCGGGACGCGAGCGACTCGGGCTCTGGTGACCGGTGATCTGTCGACTGCAGCCGACTTCAACGTCCTGGTCCCGGTCATGGCGCTGGCCGGCGTCGTTGTCGCCGCTTGGTGGCTGCTGGCTCAGCGAGCAGGCCCGAGTGTCGCCGGGTCCAGCCCGCAAGACGGACGCAGGGCCTCGGTGTCCTTCGAACCCGTCAGGTCAGTGCTCGGCGCCAGGGTTTTCTGGTTCGTCGTGTTGGCTGTTTTTCTGGTCTTCTGGGTGTTGCGCAACCTGCCGGCGTTCTCGTACTTGAACTCAACTGGTTGAGGTCCTGAGCGGTCGCAGTTTCCCCGCTGGCCAGGTCAACTGGTCAGACGTACCGAGTCGCTCACCAACCGTTGGTGCGGGGCTTGCGCAGGCAGTACCGCGCGGTACCGTCCCGCGGGCTGGTTGATCACGACGGTGTCCGCCTTGCCTCGAGTCTTGGTGGTGGTCACGGTGCGCCAGCCGTTCCCCGTCTGCTTCTGGATCTGGACGCGGTAGTCCGCCTTCTTCTTGTCGGGATTGACATTGACCTTGATCCGGGAGGCACCGGCGTACTGGCGGGTGGCTTGCCCGGTCGAGTCGCCGACGGCCTCGGCTGTCACCAGTGCCGGCTGGAACGGGTAGGTGCCCCAAGTCTTGTCGACCTTGCCGTCGCTGTAGATCAGTTCGTTGTAGGGATACAGCCCCCACTGCACGCAGTCGGGATTGGTCGGATACTTCGTGCTGAGCCCGGATCCGGTCTTCTTGAACTGGAAGCCGCAGCCCGTCTGGCTCAGAGAGTTGATGTCGATCGACCCCAGCGACGGTGGTGGGTTCAGTGTCGGTTGACCACCAGGTGGTGTGGGCTTGGACGGCATCATCAGCGCCGGATCGCCGCCGGTCAGGTAGAACTTCTCATCAGTGGGATCAATGGCCGGCGGGATCTTGCACTTCAAAGGCGTGAGAACGCTGCAACCCTCTCCCCAGTCGAGACGCGGGAACACGTACCACGTCTGGATGTCGTTCTGGAACGGGTTCTTGGCGCTGTGAGTCTTCTGCTTGTCGCCACAGTCGCTGGGCAGCCCATTGCCGGTGAACCTGTCGTTGGTGAACTCCAACAAGGACCCGCCCACCAGTTGTGGCTGCGCTGTCTTGCCGCCCACATCGTCGGTGAACGGGAAGGTGAGCACGTTCAGGTGATCCGCCGCCTGGAAGGCGG
Organism: Candidatus Nanopelagicales bacterium; assembly: GCA_037045355.1. Classification (NCBI taxonomy): domain Bacteria; kingdom Bacillati; phylum Actinomycetota; class Actinomycetes; order Candidatus Nanopelagicales; species Candidatus Nanopelagicales bacterium. The sequence continues at coordinate 250,172 of JBAOHO010000012.1, forward strand.
AGTTCACCTGCGGGTTGGGGTTCGCGATACCCGTCGCCACCGGCGTCCAGTAGGCGGCCATGTCCGCCCCGCCGGCGCAGAACGACTCCTGGAACGCAGCGTTCGCCTGTGACAGCACGATCTGATCGGCGGTACCTGACGCCATCAGCAAGGGCATGTCCTTCGGGAAGGAGTTCGACTTCCCCTGCTGGATGGTTGGTGTCATCTTGGCGAAGATCTTGCTCCAGTTGTAGAAGGCCTCCTGATTGGCAGGATCGTTCGGGTCCTTCATGAACGGGGTTCCCGGAGCACTGGCCCCGTTGGGGTAGAACTCGGCACTCGCCGCGAACGCCTGCGTGGTGCAGTAGTCGAAGTACTTGAGTGCATTGGCCATGCCCGCTTGCGACAGCACATTGTTCTTCAGCGCCCAGCCGCCGAGGTAGCCGGCCCAGGTCTGGATCACCTCGGGGCCGAGGACCCAGTTGGCTTGCTGGTTCCACAACGTGTTGACGAGCTGGTTGATGTCGGTGGCGGGTGCGACGGCCATCACGCCCAGGAGGCGTTGCGCCGTTCTCTTGTACAGATCGTCGGCCTTGATCCCCGACCACAGAGCAGCGTGACCGCCCTGGCTGTGACCCATGACCACGAACCGGTTGCCGGCCTGCGGAACTCCGGGCCAGCCGCGGCCCGCCTTGCGGTCCGTGTGCAGGGCCTCGACGGCGAAGAACACGTCCCGGGCCTCCTGGGGGCCCACGATGTAGGTCTTCTGGTTCCCCGTGGGTCCGTTCACGGCGATTCCCAAGTAGTCGGGCATGACGACGATGTAGCCCTTGGCGAGCATCTGGTCCAGGAAGAAGATCATGTCCGTGACGTTGATCTCCATACCTCCGGGTCCGGTGCCACCGCCGGGCATCGGGATCCGCTCGGTGCCGCGGGACACCGAGCACTGATCCGACTGCCCGAGAGTCGGGTGCGCCCAGGCGACGATCGGAGCGTCGTTGGCAACGTTGGGGGGCACCATCAGGAGTGCTGTCGCAGCCTCCGGTGGTCCTTTCACGGAGCCGTCGCCGGTGCTGTCTGGAACCCACCGCTCGGTGGTGTACATGACCCGGTACTGGCGCCCGGGAATCTTGCAGTCGGACTGGGGGATGGCCGGATCCGTCACACAGGTCGGTGGGCCGGCAGCGGGGTTGCCGATCGGGGGCAGGATGAGCGGACCCTTGGACTTGTCGATCGGATTGGGGAGCGCGAGCTTCGGGTAGTTCATCGGGAACTCTTGCGCCTTGACCATCACTCCGGGCTGGTCCGGCAGGTTCACGGGCACGTTGTAGAGGGCATCGCCGGCGTCGCTGAACGCGATGTCGACGGGAGTGGACTGCACATCGCTGCTGTCCACCACCACGCGAAGCCTCGCAGTGCCGTCGTCGGGGACGCTCAACTGGGCAGTTCCGTTGCCCTTGTCGTTGGTCCGGGTGGCGCTGCCGGGAAGGTCATCCCACCCGGAGTCCCGCTTGCGCTGAATATGGACCGCGACCGACTTGTTCGGGTCGACATTGACTGCGACGTCGTACTTGCGGTCCACCTGCAACGGTGAACCTGAGGGCCAGGTGGCTGCGACGGAGTTCACCTTCGGGTCCGGTTGAGGATTGGGACCAGGGCCGGGATCGGGGCCAGGACCGGGGTTGGGGTCGGGGTCGGGGTTCGGACCCGGGCCTGGCCCAGGTGTGGGGTCACGCCGGACCGTGATGTCCAGCGTTGCGCTCTTCTGTTTGCCGCTCGTCACCCGCAGGCGGTTGTCGCCGACCTTGGTGAGCTTCGTCGACAGCGTGGCCTTGCCCTTCTTGCTGGTCGACTTCTTCTGGACCAGGCGCCACTTCTTGCTGTCCGGTTTGCGCAGCTTCAAGGCGACCGGCGCCTTCTTCTTCGGCTTCACCCACGTGGTCACCTTGACGGTCCCGCCGTCCTTGACCTTGCTCTTGTTGGCCTTGGCCGTGACCTTCTTGACCCTGGCTTTCGCCTGAATCTGCCTCACCGCTTGTTCCTGGTTCCCAGCGGCCGCTTTCTGGGTCATGAGCTCATGGATCGCCGCCACCGGATCGGTGCTGCTGGTGGGCGCCGGTGCGGCCCCCGCCGGCACTCGCGCTGCCGGCACGATCAGCAGTGACGCGACGGTTCCCGTGATCAGCGTTCGCAACATCGACAACCCCAGACTCCTGGCGGACAACACCAGAAGTGTGCTCACCACCTGAGGCGGTGTCTCGCCGAGCGGTGGATCGCGTCAGTTCGTCGTGGACGCCGCCAGCGGCTGAGTGCCCCCGGAACGACTTGCACTCACGATGACAGAAGAGGGACGCAGCGGTCGGACTCAGCGTTTGACGGAGTCGAGCATCAACGAGGCCAGGTCGACGACTTCGACGTCCTCCGCCGCCCCTTCTTGCTGGCGCACGGTCACCCCGTCGTTGAGCATGACCGAACAGAACGGGCAGGCCACTGCGACCTTGGTCGCCCCCGTCCCGATGGCTTCGTCGGCGCGGTTCTGATTGACCCTCGTGCCGAGGGTCTCCTCCATCCACATGCGCGCACCCCCGGCGCCGCAGCAGAACGATTTCTCACCCGAGCGCTCCATCTCGACGAGGCTCGCGCCGGGCAGTGACTCCAGCAACGCCCGCGGCGGTGTGTACACCTGGTTGTGACGCCCCAGGTAGCACGGGTCGTGATAGGTCACGGTGTCGTCCACGCGGTTCACCGGCACCAACTTGTTCTCGTAGACCAGGGCGTGCAGCAGCTGCGAGTAGTGCACGACCTCGTAGTTGCCACCGAACTCGGGGTACTCGCGGCCCAATGTGTTGAGACAGTGAGGGCAGGTGACGACGATCTTCTTGGCACCGACCTCGTTGAGGACCTCGATGTTCTGCACCGCTTGCATGTAGAACAGGGGCTCGTTGCCGGCGCGGCGGGCAGCGTCACCGGTGCAGGACTCCCCGTCGCCGAGCACCATGAACTCGACACCCGCTGTGTGGAGCAACTCGGCGACTGCCTTGGTCGTCTCCTTGGCGCGGTCCTCGTAGGCACCGGCGCAGCCGACCCAGAACAGGTACTCGACATCGTCGGGGATCGTGTCCTCGCCGTCGGCTCCGAACACTCGAACCGGGAAGTCGACCTCGTCGATCCAGGCGTTACGCACATTGGCGTTCATGCCCCACGGGTTGCCCTTGTTCTCGAGGTTCTTGAACAGGCCATTGAGTTCGGAGGGGAACTCCGTCTGGATCATCACCTGGTGGCGGCGCATGTCCACGAAGTGGTCGATGTGCTCGATATCCACCGGGCACTGGTTCACACACGCGCCACACGTGGTGCACGACCACAGTGCGTCGGTGTCGATGACTGGTCCTTCATGGGAACGGTGCCCGGCGGCGTCGTAGCCGTCGGTCGCGCGTAGTGGATCGAAGTCGCGAGGTCCGACCAACTCGCGCTGGGCTTCGTTCTGGACGTTCTCCGGCATCCTGGCCAGGACGTCCTCGTCGATCTCGCCGAGTTCCGGGTTCTTGCCGTCGTTGGCTTTCTGCGCCGCCAGCACGTAGGGCGCTTTAGTGAACGCGTGATCACGCAGATTCATGATCATGAGCTTGGGTGACAGCGGCTTCTCCGTGTTCCACGCCGGGCACTGGGACTGGCACCGGCCGCACTCAGTGCACGTGGCCATGTCCAGCAGGCCTTTCCAGGTGAAGTCCTCAACTCGGCCCACGCCGTAGGTGGCGTCGTCGGGCGGATCCTCGAGGTCGAGGCGTTGCCCGTCGGAGTACATCGGGAGAAGCGGCCCCAGGGCGTCAGGCCGCCGTGAGGCGCCCACGTTGATCGGGGCAGTGAAGATGTGCAGATGTTTGCTGTTGAGCACGATCAACAGGAACGCGAGGATGACACCGACGTGCAGCCACAGACCGATGGTCTCGAGCCATGCGTTGGTGACCGCACCCAGGGGGGCGAGCAGTGATGCGACCGCCTGCGAGACGAAGGCCCCGGTCATGCCGGCCGCCGCGGCGTCCCCCGCGTAGTCCTCGATGTTGATTTTCGCGCCGCGGTAGAGAGCCAGCGTGAGGATGACCAGCAGGATCATCCCCAGGACCAGCCAGGCGCCCGAGGTGTGGGAACCGTAGAAGCGGGACCAGCGACCGCGTTCCTTGGGCTGGTTGCGCAGCCGGATGATGAGGAAGATCACGACACCCACGAAGACGAGCAGGATGAACAGGTCCTCGAGGAAGCGGATCACGGGCCAGGTACCGATGAACGGGAACGCGAATCCGTGGATGAAGAGTTCGAAGACGGCCTCGACAACGGTGATGCCGAGGATCAGGAAGCCGGCGAACACGAAGACATGGGCGATGCCGGGGACCGTCCACTTGAGTAGCTTCTTCTGTCCGAGAACCTCGGTCGCCTCGGCTTCGAGCCGGGTCGGGACCTCGCTGGTACGTCCGACCGCGGGCTGACCGGAGCGGATCAGGCTGGTCAGGAACCAAGCACGTTTGGCGGCGAAGATGGCCGCAACGACGATGATGACGATTCCGATGCCGGCCCTCAGCGCCAACGACGGTTCCATGACCCCTCCCAGGAGTTCGGGGGCGGGCCCGCGGCGGTATCGATGTGGGTCCAGCCGCGCTGCACACCCGCTCTCGATCCTACCGGCCGGTAACTTCACCTGGGCAGCGCACGCCTTGTGACGTTGGGCACCGGACGGTGACGGTGGCACCGGGTTTCTCGCCTGCGCCATCACCGTCTCGACCGAAGCCGACCCGAAGCCGACCCGAAGCCGACCCGAAGCCGACCCGAAGTCGACCCGAGGTCGACCCGACCGATCCGGGTGCCTACGAACGAAGCCGCCGCGACAAGCCCGGTGAGCGAATGCTTCGATGACAGTGGTTCCATGAAGGTGTACGCCTATTGCATCGGAGGCCGGCGCGTGTCTCGTCGTTTCTTCACCTTGTCTGCTGTTCCGGTCGCCGCGTTGGCGTTGATGGCCGGCGTCATGCAGGTCCCTGCCCAATCAGCTCCGGCTCTTCCCGCAGCGGATGACTCGGCCCTCGCGCCACCGACCATCGTCGGTTTGGGCGACTCGTACATGTCGGGTGAGGGTGTCATGTACGCCAACAAGAACTTCTCGTCGTCGAAGCGCAGCGGCGACTGGTCGATGTGGCAGACGGCCGCGGGAGCCATCGGCGGCGATATCGGAACACCCGACGACCCCACGGCGGTGGGCAACAGATGGCTGTCGGTCTTCGGAGATGCCACCGGGTACAAGCCGTACCCGCCGAATTCGAACCGCGAGTCCATTCCGTTGTGCGATCGCAGTTATGCAGCCGCGATGCACATCGGACGCGGCTGGCTGTCGGAGAATCTCGCTTGCTCCGGGGCGATCCTGACCACCGTTCCCAAGACCAAAGAAGGGCTCTTCAAGCCGGGCATCGACTTCGCGGATCTGGTGAATCCGGCGCCCTATGTACCGGTCGGCCAGGGTCAGGCCCTCATGCTCCAGGAATACGCCACAGACAACCGCAACGTTGACGTCGTGGCCCTGTCGATCGGCGGCAACGACTTCGGATTCGGGGCGTTGGCCAAGGTCTGTGTCACGGATTTCTTGAAGCCGTGGCCATTCCGGCAGAAGTGCTCGAGCGATCCAGATGCGGCCAAGATCGTGAAGGAGGGCATCCCCAAGGCGAAGGCAGCCGTCAAGGCCTCCGTCGAGAACGTCACCAAGGCCATGGACCGCGCCGGATACGACCAGACCGCGTGGAAGCTCGTTTACCAAAAGCCACCACTTCCCATCGGCACTGCCGCCCAGACCTACCCCTACTCCGAATCCGGCTACAGCCGGCAGGACATCGGGGGATGCCCGTTCTACGACGCCGATCTGGACTGGATCGTCAAGGACGTGTATCCCGATCTTGTGGACGCGATGAGGGACGGCTTGAAACAAGCGAAGTCATCGCTCGGCGAGACCCAAGTAGTGATCCTGGACACGACCGACACCTTCAAGCGCCACAAACTGTGCGGCAAGGACACCATCGGTGCCTTGAACTACTCCACCGGCCAGGCCGGGATGGAGCCGAAGTGGCAGGACGACAACGGCATCAAGACGGAGTGGGTGACCCCCATCAAGCTGTTCGGCGGTGCGATCGGCGGCAACCTCTACCAGCAGCAGATGCCGCTGCACCCCAACTTCTGGGGTCAGCGCGCACTGTCCGACTGCATGGACCTGGCGAGACGTGTCGCACCTCGATCAGGCCTCGCCGGAGGATCACAGCTGACGACTCAGCCACCAGGACCGCGCCATCGCGGGCCTCGGCCGGGCTCCCCAGTACCGGGCCAGGCGTTCTTTCGCCAACGGCCAGCGCTGGCCAACACGGGTCGCTTCGGACGCACCGACGAGACGAATAGTGTCGTGGACACGCCGGGTTGCTGCATCGAGTGCCTGGTCGTCCTCACCCCAGAAGTAGACGGACCACGGGTTGGCAACCAGGTCCCGGGTGGGCACGACGGTGTTGCCCACCTTGGGTTTCTTGATCCATAGGAGGAATCCGGGCATTGTCTCCACGGCGTCGATGCCGTCGATGCGTGCGATCTTGTCGCGCCTCGTGGCGGTCCCGTTGATCGCCACGATGGGGTGGCTGTCATAGCGCGCGACGTCGAGCGCCGGGTCCTCCGTGCGATCGAGGTTCACGTAGTCATCCACGGCGAGATCGATCAGGTCCACGCCGAATTGCCAGGAGTCGGTCGCCACGATCTTCTCGCCGCCGAGGCGTGTGGCGACCTCGATCAAGACATGGTCCTCGATCGTCGATCTTGGCTTCGAGGTGGAACGGACTGCAGCGGAGATCCAATGCAGTGAGGACTCGCGCGGCGTAGTCCGTCAGGGTGGCCGACGCCGGATGATTCCGGGGGATGGTGCGCGATCCAACCTCGACGTTCTCCTTACCGTTCACGTCGCGTCTGTCATAGACGCCGATCCCGGTCACCATGGGACGCCCAGTCGAGTCGCACTGGCCGTTCACCCAGTACTCGGAACCGCCCACGAACTCCTCGACCAAGGTGGGTGCCGCATGGTGTGCGAAGTAGGCGTGCACGGCTTGTTCATCGAGAGGGTCCGCGGCGAAGAAGGCGACACCCCGGTTGCCGGAACCGGCATCGGGCTTCAGCACGAACCGACGCACCCCGGTCGCTCGCACCCAGTCTGAGACCTCTCTCGCGTTCGACACGGACGCCACCTGGTTCAGCCGGATCGTAGGATCAGCCGCTCTGATGAACGCTTTGACAGCCCGCTTGCTGTCGACCACTGTCAGCACCGGCTGCTCTGCCCATCCGACACCCAGTTCGCGGGCGAGCCGAACGAGCGGCGCCACGGCTCCCTCGTCGTGCGGGAGCGCCGCGACAACGTCGTGGCGTCGGCGCAGCAGCGGGGCGAGTGCCTCGATCCCCGCAGTGGGCACCATGTAGTGCGCCGCGATCGCGCGGGAGTTCAAGACCGCCTGCCTGGGCTGCCTGATCAGCCGGGTGCGCCAATCGGAGTGAAGGGCGACAGTTCGGATGCCGTGCTCTTCGTACAAGCGCTCGATGAAGCGGTCCGCGTAGAACTGGTACGGATTCAGAAGCACGGCTTCGCGCGACACGTCAGCCCTCGCACTGCCGCAAGTGGCGCCGCTCGACGATGCGACGGTACCCGCCGACGGCCGACGGTTGGCGGCGCCACCCGTCGATCCAGACGTGCTCCTGATCCGGCGTCCAGGTCAGGGTGTGCACCCCCGCAGGTTGCCAGTCGCTTCGTGGGACGTCGTCAGGATCCAGTCGCGTCAGAGGTTCGCCGTAGACGGTTCCGGACCAATCTGTGTCCGGCACGACACCCAAGCGCAGTCCATACCCGCCGGCGCAGTCTTGGACCGCGCGAACCCCCCGCAATGGGTCGCGAGTTCCCCCTCCCCGCGCGGACGTGATGTCCACATAGGTAGCGCAGGGGTCTCGCACCCAGCGATCCTCTTCATAGATGTGCTCGACGTAGTTGGTGTCCGGGCCGGTCATCGCATCTGTACTGATCAGTCGGTCGGGAGTCCCATCCGAACGAAACACCACGACCGGATCGGCCATGTGCGGAGGTAGCGCCGAGAGGTCGGAGCAGACCCGCCACGGGTCCCCGAGACTGTCGAAGGTCAGGATCGGGTTGGCGGCAGCACAGGTCTCGACAGTGGCGAGCCACCGACCTCCGACGAACTGGACTTGCGGGTAGGAGAGGTGATGGGGGGTCGTGTACACGACCGGCCCACGCTGGAGGATTCCGTCGAGCCACCGCAGGGCACGGATGTGTCCCCGCCCGGTCTTGCGATCGAGTTCCTCCAAGAACAGCCAGCACTGTCCGTCATGAGAGACCACGGTCGGATCAGCCCAGAAGAACGAAGGCGGCGGGGAGTGCCACTCGAGTCGACCCGACAACTGCCGCCGTTCGATCAGGTGATCGAGTGTCCTCGCCGGCAGTCGGGCGACTCCCCATTGCCGATAGGTCATCGCAGCCCGGACGACGCGACCGGCGAGGGCGATGTTCGCCCGTAGATCCGCCGTCCGTGCGTTGGGGGGACCAATCGGCCGCCGGTCGACGGCAGGGCGGGGCACGGTCGAGTCGGACAGGGCCATCTCGATGAGGGGGCCCGCCGACGAGAGCGCCACTGCGACGGTGCTGACGATGCTGCGGCGGACATCGGTGACACCGGCAGCGAGAATCTGATCGCCGCTGCGAAGTTGCAGTTGGACCGGCTCCCGGTGGGCCACGGCGTGGACGATCCATTGCGACTGGTTCACAGGGTCACCGGCGGCATCCGTGAAGCGCCACTCCGAGTTGCCGCGCGACGCCGAGTCGGTGACGGTCAGGTCCGCCTGCCCCCGGGTGACTTCGATCCCGCCATACCCACCACGATGGAGGTACTCGGTGGCCGCGCTCGCCCAACAGCCGATCGTGTCGCTGAGTTGGAGCCTCACGCGTTCCCCGATCGATCACCCCCGGCAGGCACACCGGTGGCTTGATCCTTGCGCCATCCTCGGGGTGGCACAAGCGAGTTGCGGCTGAGTTCGAACCGGGTAGAGCAGATTTCAGCCGGGCTATCACTCTGCTCACACAACGAGTCACCCTGCGTATTTGTTGCCTCCCAGAATGCCCCGATGTCGGCGCTTCCGGGCAGGAGTTACCCGGACTCACGGGCATAGCGACCCGGCCGCGGCCCGCGGGTAGTGTGCAACAGGGGCCCGATGGGGCAACAGGGGCCCGATGGAGCAACAGGGGCCCGATGGGGAGGGTGGATGAGCCGGCGCAGCCTGAGCATTGTTATTGCCGTAGTCCTCGTGGCCGGGTTGCTGGCGGGAGCCGCGTTGCTCTTGCGGCAGACAGCTGAGAGCCATGCCGCTGTGCTATTGCCGACGGGTTCGCTGTGGCGATACGACGACAGCGGAAAACCTTTGGACGTGGCCTGGCGACAGGCCGACTTCGACGACTCCCGCTGGCCGGTGGCTCCCGCCCCCTTCGGCTACGGCCAGGAAACCGCGACGGAAATCTCCTACGGGGCCGACCCCAAGCGCAAGCACATCACCACGTACTTCCGCACGGGTTTCCAGGTTCCGGAAGGCGTCGCCGGTGTAGAGCTCCGGATTCGTAGGGACGATGGGGCGGTGGTCTACCTCAACGGCAGCGAGGTCCTGCGCACCGGCATGCCGCAAGGTGAAGTCACAGCGTCAGTCGCCGCCCGCAACGCACCGGACGAAGGGCAGACCTGGGTCAGCGCGGAACTCCCTGCGGACGTCGTGGCACCGGGGCCCAACACGGTCGCCGTCGAGGTCCATCAGTCCGCCCGCGACTCCAGTGACCTCCTCTTCGATCTCGAGATACTCGCCCTGGACGAGGCTCCCCCCGCCGACTCCCCGATCCCACCGGGCGCAACGCGCGTCCTGGCCGCCGGGGACATCGGCGAGTGCGGGGGGGCCGCCCCCGAGACCTCGGAGATCCTTGAGGCTGTCGGCGGACCATTCTTGGCGCTCGGCGATATCGCCTACCCGAAGGGTGCGCCGGAGGACTACAAGGAGTGCTACGACCCCTACTACGGGCAGTTCAAGGACCGGACCCGCCCGGTTCCGGGTAATCACGACTACATGACCGACGACGGTCGCCCCTACTTCGACTACTTCGGCGCCACGGCAGGGACGCAGGAGGAATCCTGGTACTCCCAGGACATCGGCTCGTGGCACATCGTGCACCTGAACTCCAACTGCGAGTACATCGGTGGCTGCGACGAGAACTCCCCGCAGTACCGCTGGCTGGAGCAGGACTTGGTCGAGTCCGACACCGCCTGCCTGGCCGCCATCTGGCATCACCCGCGCTACAGCAGCAGCGAATACGGCGATAACGACGAGGTCGCGCCCTTGTTCACCGCACTCGTGGACGCCGGCGGGGACTTTGTGCTGAACGGGCACGCCCACTTCTACGAGCGGTACCCGCGGATGTCCGGCACCGGCACTCCGGCTGAGTCAGGCATGCGGGAGTTCATCGTCGGGACCGGTGGTGCCAATCTGTATCCGTTCGCGACCGTCAACCCTGCCTCGGAGGTCAGGTGGAATCAGGGGCACGGAGTGCTGCAGCTGGACCTGAAAACAGACGGCTACGACTGGCGCTTCATCCCCACCGACAGCGCGATCGTCGTCGACAGCGGCACCGACGCGTGCTGAGCGCCGGCCTGGCCGACTACTTGCCCCGCCTCGCCTTGGCGCTCGCGGACTTCGTCGCGGCCCGTTTGGCCTTCGCGGTCGTGCGAGCTGTGCCCTGCGCTGTCGCTGTCTGACCGCGCTTCAGGGTGGTGACCGTCACGGTTGTACTCGCCGGACTCGTCCCGACTGTGTTGCGTGCTCGCACGCTGAAGGAGTACTTGGTCGAGGCCCGCAGACCAGAGTCGGTGAAACCGGTGCTCGCCGTCGTGCCGACCTTCTTCGAGTTCCGATAGACGAGGTAGCTGGTGGCCCCGCTGGACGCTGACCACGTGAGCTTCACCGAACTGGAGCTCGGTGCGAATCCCTGGAGGCCGGTCGGCGCGGCTGGGATCACGGGCGTGGGCTGGGTCGGGGTGGGGGTCGCTGTTGTGGGATTCGGCGTCGGTGTCGCTGTGGTGGGATCCGGTGTTGGCGTCGGGGTCGCGGTCGTGGGATCAGGAGTCGGCGTCGGTGTCGCCGTCGGGGGATCCGGTGTTGGCGTCGGCGTGATCTGAGTCGGTGTCGAGGTCGGAGTTGAAGTCGGAGTTGGAGTCGGGGTGGTGGGGGCGCCGCAGATACCGCTGACGGCACACTTCATGGCGAAGTAGGCGGGTTTGGGCGTGAAGTCCCGCTGGAGCAAACCCCAGTTGTCCTCCTGCTGATCGCCGGTCGCCTTGTTCCAGTCGTTGTACCAAAACGATGCCTCGACCTGGGGGTACGAGCCCAGCAGGTTCTGCATGGCCAGAAGATTGTCGGCTTGTTCCGCCTCGGTGACGCCTCGCTTCCAGTTGGGGACCGGCGCGGTGTAGGCGGATTCGTCGTGACTGGACCAGCCGTATTCCGTGGCCCAGATCTTCTTGGCACCGTCACCGTGTGCCTGCATCAGTGAGATCAGGTTCGGGATGTTGCACGGGTAGTACTCGCGGTATTTCGACTCACAGGCGGTCACTGGTTGGTCTGCCACCCCGATGTAGGGATGGATGCCGAGAGCGTCGTAGTGACCCGCACCACCATTGTCGTAGAAGCCCTGATACCACGAGGTCTTGACATAGGTCGGAGCCCCGGCGACGACCGTCACCGCGGGGGCAACAGCCTTGATCTTCGAGTAGGCATCCTTCACGAGGCTGGTGTAGGTGGCGACGGACGTGTTGGCCAGGAACTCCGGCAGATCAGGTTCGTTCCACAGTTCCATCCCGACCAGCGACGAACTCCACCGCTTGGCGGCCCAAGCAGCAGCATCGCCGTACTCGGCAGCGCTGCGGGGCACGCCGTTCTTCTCCGAAGTCCCCGTCGACCATTGGGGGGCCCAGTAGAAGACAATCAGGGCTTTCATGCCGCGATCGGTGATCTCTTTCAGTCGGGCGTCGATCCGGGGAACAGCCCATCCGAGGTCGTATCCACCGTTGGTAGCCGAGGGCAGATTGGGTTGGATCTGCGCCCACGCCACGTCCAATCGCACATGTTGGACACCGGCCGCGGCAAGGCTGTCGAGGATCCGGGCCCGAGTGGCGTCCGTGTAGTCGCTCCACAGCCCGTGGTATTGGACACCGGCGATGGGTGTCTTGGCCGTCGGGGCGGTGAAAGACGGATCACCAACCTGCCAGGCAACGGGCGTCGGACCGGCCGCACCCGCTGGAGGAGCCACCATCGTCAAACCGACCACGGCGAACACGGCCACCCCGGTCAATGTCAGCTTGCGAATCAACGCCAACTGGCGAAGAAGTGCCAGCTTGCGAAGAAGTGCACCCGTCGATGTCATCACCTGACGGCCATCGGCTGAACTCAGCGTTTACTTGAGCGCCCCATCCGATCGGGTTTCGGAACTCAGCGTCATCCGGTGCCGACGACAGGCCGGCGACTGCCACCCGCCGCCGCGATGACCTCCGCCAGCCGGATCATCTCCGTATCGAAGTTGTGGAATTCCGCCACGAAGTCCGCTGCCCGTCGGCCCTCCGCTGCCGCATCGATGTCACCACTCAGTCGGGCCGCGATTGCGTCGGCCAGCGCTTGCGGATCATCGACCGGAACGACGGCGCCGCCGTCTGAGGCTTCGACCACCTCGCTACCGGACACGTCGGTCACCACCAGGCTGCGACCGCTGGCCATGGCTTCGAGCATGCTCAGGGACAGCCCCTCCCAGCGTGACGGCAGGACCGCGATATCCGCCGCCGCCAGGTAGGGGCGCGGATCGCGCGAGGCACCGGGGAACAGCACACCGGGTCCAGCGGATTGCCTCACGCTCTCGAGGTCGGGTCCGTCGCCGACCAACACAAGCGTCGCGTCGCCGACCCGTTGTCTGACGATCGGCCAGGCGGAGACCAGGACATCCTGACCCTTCTGGCGCGAGAACCTCCCGACGCACACTGCGATGGGCCCATCCGGCAGCCCCAGCTCGCTACGGGCGCTGTCCTTGTCAGCGGGAGTCGCGGGAACCCAGCCCGGCGGAACAGGGTTGTGGACCACCTCGATCGGCACGGTAATGGACCGACGGACGGCCTCCTCGGCCTCGCCATCACCTACCGCGACCACCGTGGTGGTCCAGCGTGCGGCGAACCGCTCCCAGCCGACTGCGATGGGCTGTGCCGGTCGCGGGAGCGCCAGGTGTGGCCACGCGTGTGGCACATACACGGTGGGCAGTTCACCGCGCAGCGTCGCCCGCACGACCAGCCCGGCCTTCGCGGAGTGCGCCACCACCACGTCCGGGGCGATCTGAGTCACGAGTTGGCGCAGTCGCCGCGACTCGCGACGCAGGCCTTTGATCGGGTTGCGCTGCGCCGGCCAACGGTGGGTGGTCACACCGTGATGTGGACTTGGGTTCGGGCACGCCGCATGCACGTCCCAGCCATGATCGCCTTGATACTCCGCAGCGGCCCAGGCGTACCGGGGAACCCCGGCCTCGATCGGCTGCCACACATGCAGAACCCGAAGCGGGTCGGCGAACGGAGTGTCCGGCGCGCCCGTCATCCGGAGCCCTTCATGAAGGCCGTCAGGGTTCGCAGCATGATCTTGAGGTCCAGCCACAGAGTCCAGTTCTGGATGTAATAGTTGTCGTAGCGCGCACGCTCCTCGATCGAGGTGTCCCCGCGCAGGCCGTGGATCTGCGCCCAACCGGTCAAACCGCACGGCACCCGATGCCGCGCGTCATAGCGGGCGTAACGATCCGAGAACTCGTCGACGAAGTGAGGTCGTTCCGGCCTGGGCCCGACGAGGCTCATGTCCCCCCGGAAGATGTTCCACAGTTGGGGAAGCTCATCGAGCGACGACCGGCGCAGGAACTTGCCGAACCAGGACAGTCGATCGTCATGCTTGACGTTCCAGTTGGTGGCGCTCTCCGTCTCGCTGGCCGGGCGGAGACTGCGGAACTTCAACAGTTCGAACTCCACGTCATCGATTCCCACCCGGTGCTGCCGGAAGAGAACTCCGGGTCCGTCCACGATGCGATTGATGAGTGCCAGAAGAAGGAGCAACGGCGACAGCAGCAAGAGCGCGAGTACCGGACACCGTGATATCGATCGCTCTCTTGAGCCACCAGGTGGGGGAGCGGAATGGCGCTCGATGGAGATGCTGCAAGGGGATCCCGTCTATTTCATCCGAGGCGCCGCGCTGCGCCGTCAGCTCGAACAGTCGGGGCACGATGTACATGCTCACCTCGGCCCGATCACACGTCTGGATGATCGGAACCAACTGGTCTTCGGGAGCGACCGTGAAGGCGATGATGACCTGATCGACACGCTCGTCGGACACGATGGTCGCCATATTCTCGGATGGGCCGAGATTGGAGGCGGGCAGCGCCGAATCGGGCAGCGCTGGGTCGCTGTCCACGTAACCGACCAGGGTGCACCCGTACGACCCATCGGTCACCATGTAGACCCCGAGATCCCGGGCCACCTGACCCGCTCCCAGGATCACCGTTCGTTCTCTTAGATGCCCCCGACGGCGCAGTTCGCGAACGAGCCAGTAGGTAGCAGTACGGACGACCACCACCAGCACCACGAGCGACGGCGAGGAAGATCTGATCCCGGCCGCCCAGGAGAGATTGTGTGATGAGCGCCAGGATCGCCGCACTGGCGGCTCCCGCAACGATCGTGGCGGCCACAAGGCGCGGCAGGTCGTCGAGTACGTGGAGTGACATCTTCATCTGGTACTGACGCGCCAGCACGCAGTGCGACGATCAAGACCACACCCGTGATGATCTCGTACCACGGCGGATCGGAGACCGACGTCAGATACGCCAGGACGATGGCCAGCAGATCTCCCACC
Source organism: Candidatus Nanopelagicales bacterium (assembly GCA_037045355.1). Classification (NCBI taxonomy): domain Bacteria; kingdom Bacillati; phylum Actinomycetota; class Actinomycetes; order Candidatus Nanopelagicales; species Candidatus Nanopelagicales bacterium. Next base: position 265,175 of record JBAOHO010000012.1, read on the forward strand.
AGCAGGATCTGCCTGCTGCGCGTGCGGCTCCGGCGGTGGGGGACGGCCGGACCCGAGGGCGCATCGCTCCCCTTCGGCCCGGAGATCACATCATCGTCTCGCACATCGTCGCGCACCCTCCGATTGTGGCTCGTGCGGCCTGACGCTCGCTCCGTCACCCTACTGACGGGGCTCCCAGGGGAGCGCTGAACTTGTGATTCCCGTCACAAATCTATTCCCACCGCGTGCTGAGGCTTTCGGTCAATATATCGATGCGATACATTGACTCGACACGTTGGTGAGATACGTCGACTGAATATGTCGGAACGATCGAACCGGACGATGTATCCGGCAGCGTTAGGCATTCCTATCACTGCCTCCCGCCGCGGGACGCACCGACCCGCGGTCCGACTGCGAAGGAGGGACGGCATGGCGAAGCGCTCCGGCGTCCTGGAGTTCGCGGTGTTGGGCCTGCTGCAGGACAACCCCATGCACGGTTACGAGCTCCGCAAGCGACTCAACGGAGTACTCGGGACGTTCCGTGCGATCTCATACGGATCGCTGTACCCGTGCCTGAAGGACCTGCTGCGTCAGGGGCTCATCGAGGAAGAGCGACCGATCGGTACCCCGGAGGGGGCGCCGGCACTGTCTGGCCGGCGCGCCAAGGTGGTCTACCGCTTGACGGCCGACGGCAAGGATCGCTTCGCGGAACTGCTCGACGACAGTGGCCCGCAGGCGTGGGAGGACGACCGCTTCGGAGTCCATCTGGCATTCTTCGGGCGGACCAACGCCGATGTGCGTATGCGTATCTTGCAGGGCCGCCGCTCGCGACTCGAGGAACGCCTGGCCACTCTGCGCGGATCCATGACCCGCTCCCGCGAGCGAGTGGACACCTACACGCTGCAACTTCAACAGCACGGCCTCGACTCCGTCGAGCGAGAGGTCAGTTGGTTGCGAGAACTGATCGAGAACGAAGAGACACATGGCGCATCCAGCGCCGTCACCACCAACCCGGACAACGGGCACAACGCCCGCCGGTGAACGAAGGAGAGTACGACGATGGGATCCATCCGCGTCGCGATCGTCGGCGTCGGTAACTGCGCCTCGTCCCTGGTCCAGGGCGTGGAGTACTACCGCAACGCCGACCCGGAGTCCCGGGTGCCGGGGCTGATGCATGTGCAGTTCGGCGACTACCACGTGAATGACATCGACTTCGTCGCCGCGTTCGACGTCGACGCGAAGAAGGTCGGGCAGGACCTGGCCCACGCCATCTTCGCCAGCGAGAACAACACGATCAAGATCAGTGACGTCCCGCCCAGCGGTGTCACCGTTCAGCGCGGCCCGACCCTGGATGGTCTGGGCAAGTACTACATGCAGACCATCACCGAAGCCGCCGACGAACCCGTCGATGTGGTGGCGGCGCTGCGCGAAGCCCGCGTGGATGTGATGGTGTGCTACCTGCCCGTGGGATCCGAGGAAGCCGCGAAGTTCTACGCACAGTGCGCGATCGACGCGGGTGTGGCGTTCGTGAACGCACTGCCGGTGTTCATCGCGGGCACGCCCGAGTGGGCCCAGAAGTTCACCGATGCCGGCGTCCCGATCGTGGGCGACGACATCAAGAGCCAGATCGGCGCCACGATCACCCACCGGGTGCTGACCAAACTGTTCGAGGACCGGGGCGTCACCGTCGACCGCACTTACCAGTTGAACGTCGGCGGCAACATGGACTTCAAGAACATGCTCGAGCGCGAGCGACTGGAGTCGAAGAAGATCTCCAAGACCCAGTCCGTGACCTCGCAGATGTCGCGGGACATCGGATCGCGCAACGTCCACATCGGGCCCAGCGACTACGTCGAGTGGCTCGACGACCGCAAGTGGGCGTTCATCCGCCTGGAGGGTCGCAACTTCGGTGATGTGCCGCTCAGCCTGGAGTACAAACTCGAGGTGTGGGACTCCCCCAACAGCGCCGGGATCATCATCGACGCCCTGCGCGCAGCGAAGATCGCCAAGGACCGCGGCATCGGTGGCCCGATCCTGAGCGCATCGAGTTACTTCATGAAGTCCCCGCCGGTGCAGTACACCGATGATGAGGCCAAGACGGCTGTCGAGGCCTTCATCGCCGGCGATATCGAGCGCTGAGGCCCTCCAGTACGGAGTGGAATGCGCTCACCGCGCCATATCCGGCGGGGTGAGCAGTCCGGCTGGCGGGAACGCCGCACAAGCCGCGTGATGGCGCGAGATGGCGTGAGATGGCGCGAAGTGCTCGGCAGGGGTGTGGTCGATCCCGTTCAGCCGGCTGAGACTCAGCCCGGGCGACCGGCGATGCCACCGCGGGTGGGAGCCGGTTCCGGGGCCGTCTCGTGCTCGATCGGTGGGTGCGTGCGGGCGACCCAGGCGGCATAGCGCCCAGCCAGGGGTCCGGCGCTGATGCCGTGTGCGAAGACACTGATCAGCACGGTCACCGCGAGGGTGCCGATGACATCGGTGATCAGCGGTGCGGAGTCGCCCAGGTCCTCGATGGCGAGGATCGCGAAGATGACGGTCGCGAGCCCGCGCGGCCCGAACCAGCCGAAGAAAGCGACCGTCTGCCACCGGAATCCCGTGCCCCACAGGCTGATCCAGACCGGGACCATGCGCAGAACGGTGAGGATCAACAGGGCCATGACCACCCACTGCCAACGGATCCCGAACTCGACCACCAGCAGTACGAGGCCACCGCCCATGAACCACACGGCCAGACTGAAGAGGTCCGTGATCAGTTGCAGCAACTGACTGCTTTCGGGCTCGGCTCGCAAGGTGCTGGAGGCGCCACCGAAGATGAGACCACCGACGAAGGCTGCGATGAAGACATTGCCCCCGGTCATGGTGGCGAGCCCGAGCAACAGCAGAGGCAGGGCGAACACAGCGATTTCGCGGCTGTCGACCGAACTCCACTGGAACTCCCGGGAACGATCCGTGAGCCACCCACCCGCCAATCCGACGACGACGGCGAGACCCAGGCCGACGGCCACCGGAATCACGCCGATGCCGAACAGGGAAGGGTCCTCGCTGGGCTCAGCCGCGATGGCGGCCAGTGCCAGGAGGACCAGCGGAGTCGCAAGACCGTCGTTGAGTCCGCTCTCCACGTTGAGGGCTCGGCGAACGCGGACCGGGACGGACGGGTTGAGCACCGTCGGCGCCCCGAGTCCGGCATCCGTGGGAGTGGCGGCCGCTGCGAGTAGCAGCGCTCCGGCCACGCCGACAGCCGGCAGCAGCCACAGAGCAGTGCCCAGGGTCGCGACGAGGGCCAGCGGAAACCCGATGGCGAGCAATCGCAGCGGCAACCCGTAGTCACGCACCAACCCGGACAACTGCACGGTGGCAGCGTCATGAAACAACACCATGACCAGCGTCACCTCGGCCATGAGGTGCACCCAACTGAGGTCGATCGACGCCAGACCGCTCAGCCGGAACACGACAGCCCCGACGACGAGAGCGATCATCGGAGCGGTGATGTTCCAGTTCAGCGATCGCTGAGCCGTCAGGGCGTAGAGCAGGATCAACCCCGCGACAAGTGCGAGCGCGAGGTCCGGCATGACCGCAGCGTAATGATCCGGTCGCGTGATTTGTACGGATGTCTTGCGGGAAGCGGGTGACTCGGTGTGTCCTTCTCCCTATGGCTCTTCTTTCCCCTATGAGTTCTCTATTCCCCATGACTCGTATCGTGACCCGAACGGGGACACTCACGGCCTTGGCCGCTTCATCGCTTGCGCTTGGCCTCATCGGGGTCCCGTCGGCAACCGCTGTTCCGGCAGCGCCCACCAGTCCGGCGGCGAAGGCGGCCAAGATCCAGAAGTTGGTCGTCGCGACGCGAACCGACGGGGATGCCCGCCTGGTGCTGACGGGCAAAGGGAGGGGAGTGAAGAAGGCGCGAGTGACGATTGGGGGCGCCAAGTACCAACTGCGTAAGGCGAAGGCGACCGCGAAAGCCCGGCGCACAGGGTTCACGCTGGCTTCCTCGTGGCGCGAAGGCTCTGCAGCGATTCAGCTGCGTGACTCATTCGGGAGTACCGCAACCGTCGCACTCTCGACGAAGACCGGACTCGTCCGCGAGCGGGTTGAGGTCGAACCCGCGGGCACCGATGGGGGCGGCGGGGCAACCAACCCCGGGACGCCACCCACCGACCCTGGAACCCCCGCGCCGGACCCGGGTGGAGGTGCGGACAACGGCGGCGGTGGTTCAACGCCCGCCCCATTGTTCGCGGCGCCGAGCAGCGACTTGATCGGCCCCGACGCGGTAGCGGCGCTCCAACCGTACTTCCTGGACTCACGCTTCACGGATTGCCCGGCCGGCTGGGGCAGCGGCAGCTGCGCGGTCGAGACGCGATACTCCCACATGTCCGATGGCCGGCAGTTCTACTGCCGCCTGACCAATGCATCAGGCCCGGACATCAACTCGGTCGGCACGATCGTCGGCATCCTCGGGGCGGAGTTCAAGACGGACGGCTCGTGGGCGGTCACGTACGTCATGGACTCCTACGGCAACCCGACTCATTACACCTGGCGGGTTGCCTCCGACGGTTCCGTGACCGGCGAGTACTGGGGTCCCGGCAGGGATCCGAACACAACAACCGGTGAGCCCATCACGGGCCTTCAGTGGGTGCGCGGGGGGCTGCCCTGCGACCAATGGACTCCGTGACCTGCCCGCAACGTTGGCGCTCGCCCCACCGAGGCTGGCACCCACTCCAGCGGACGAGTAGCCGCTTCGAGGTGCAGTGTGGGCTCGAGTCAGAGGTCAGCTGCGGTCGAACCAGTTGCGGCTGATCCCGATCAGCGCACCGATGGCCGCCAGCAGACTGACCCACACCGGGTTCTCGGTGAAGTAGGCGACGAGCAGTCCGACCAGGACACCGACGGCAATGCCCACTCCCATGCTGCGGCCGTCGAATCCGTTCACGCGCCCGACCCTACCCCGGAAGCGCCGATCCCCCGGCTCGCTCCGCGCCACCAGGGCAGTGCCCTGGCACACGAGCCCATGGACCCCACGAGCCCATGGACCCCACGAGCGGAGCAGGATCCTCGCATCCGGGACCGGCGTGGCCCATCAACCAAGCGCCGAGGCGTGGTCAGCCCGGCAGACCACGTGCCGGACCGGTCGGCGCATGGCACGGTAGCGTCAGGCGTGGCCACGGCAGCGCGTCCCCCCATCTGGGACCTCATGCACAATCGCGGCTTCCTGAAACTGTTCGGCACTCGTCTGACCGGTTCGGTCGGGGACGGCATCCTGCAAGCAGCGTTGGCGACGTTCGTCCTGTTCTCTCCCGAACGCCAGCCGACTCCGCTGGCGATCGCGGCGTCGTTCGGCATCCTGCTGTTGCCCTACTCGTTCATCGGCCCCTTCGCAGGCGTCTTCCTGGACCGGTGGCGGCGGCGGCAGGTACTGGTCTTCGCCAACTGGCTGCGCGCCGTGACGACGGTCGGTGTGATCCTCGTCGTCGCGACCGGACGCGTCGGCGTGGAGTTGGGCCTGATCGTCCTGGCGACCCTCGGCCTGGGGCGGTTCGTGTTGTCCGGGTTGTCTGCGGCCCTGCCCCATGTCGTACCGCAGCGGCAACTTGTGACGGCGAACTCCCTGGCACCGACCGCCGGGACCGTCGTGTACGGCATCGGGGCTCTGGTGGGGATCGGGATCCGCGGGCTCGCCGGAGGTGGAGACCAGGGCATCCGATGGGTCCTGATCAGCGCTGCCGTGGTCTACGTGGCCGCCGGGCTGATCCCACTGAGTCTGCGGGCGGACCAACTCGGACCGACCGGCGACCGACCTGGGCAGACATTCGCGGGAGTCGCCCGCGGGTTCGTCGATGGATTCTCGGTGTTGCGCTCCGACGCTGCCTCCTGGCGGGCGGTCACCGTGGTGTTGCTCAACAGGCTCGCGTTCGGCTCGTTGACCGTGCTCCTCCTGCTGGTGCTCCGCAACACGCTCAATCCGCCGACGGACGCCGACTCGGCGTTGGCCGACTTCGCGATCGTCGCAGGGGCAGCCACCGTCGGAGCCCTGGGAGCGGCGCTGATCACACCGAGCATCACGCGGCGGCTGGGCACCATCCGGTGGACGACGATCACGCTGGTCATCAGCGGGATCGCCGCCCCGGTGCTGCTCTTCCCGGTGACGATGCCCGCACTGACCGCGGCCGGGTTCGTCCTGGGGTTGACCCAGCAGGCCGCCAAGATCGGCGGCGACACGACACTGCAGCGGCGCATCAGCGACGACCACCTCGGGCGGGTCTTCTCGTTGTACGACGTCGGAGTCAACGTGGCCCTCGTGGCCGGGGCCCTGCTCGTCGCCGTCACTGCGCCCCCGAGCGGAGTCTCCATCATCGGATTCCTCGCTCTTGGAATGTTCTACCTCGTCATCGCTGCCTGGTACCGCCGCACCCGCGAGGATGCTCCGGCTGGAAGGAACACCTCGACCACCTAATCCGACGCGGGTGGAACGCGGTGCCTCGCAGTAGAAAGAGGCACCCGAACCGTGCCTGCGGACCCCGGGGGACGATCTCGTCCGAGTCGCGCGGGACGACATGACTTCGGCTACTGATCGTCCTCCTGGCGAGCCGCCCACCATTCAGTGAGTTCTTTCGTGGCCGCCTGCGGTCCGATCGGGCCGCGGTCCAGACGCAGGTCGAGCAAGAACTTGTACGCCTGACCGACCTCGCGTCCCGGGCCGATGCCGAGCACCGACATGATCTGGTTGCCATCCAACTCGGGGCGGATGGCTGACAGTTCCTCAGCCGCCGCCAGTCGGTCGATGCGCTCTTCCAATGAGTCGTACGAACGTTGCAGGGCTCGGGCGCGGCGCTGATTGCGGGTGGTGCAGTCGGCGCGGGTCAGCTTGTGCAGGCGCGGCAACAAGTCGCCGGCGTCGCGCACATAGCGGCGCACCGCCGAGTCGGTCCACTCCCCGCTGCCGTAGCCATGGAATCGCAGGTGCAGTTCCACGAGCCGAGAAACATCGTCGATCTCGGTCTTCGCGAAGTGCAGTGCCCGCAGACGTTTCGCGGCCATGCGGGCGCCCACGACCTCGTGGTGGTGGAACGACACGCCGCCCCCGGACTCATGGCGTCGGGTGCGTGGTTTGCCGATGTCATGCAGCACTGCTGCCAGGCGGAGCGTCAAGTCCGGGCCCCCGTCCTCGAGTTGGATAGCCTGCTCGAGGACCGTGAGACTGTGCTCGTAGACATCCTTGTGTCGGTGATGCTCGTCGATCTCGAGTTGGAGTGCGGGCAACTCCGGCAGCATCACGGCGGCCAGCCCCGATTCGGTCAGGACCGCCAGCCCTCGGCGGGGAAACTCCCCCAGGAGCAAACGCACCAACTCGTCGCGGATACGTTCGGGTGACACGATCTGCAGGCGATCGGCCATCTGGGAGATCGCCGCATATGTGTCTGGCTCGATGGACACCCCCAACTGGGACACGAACCGGGCGGCTCGCATCATCCGTAGCGGATCATCCCGGAACGAATCGGTGGGACGTCCCGGCGTGCGCAACCGCCCCGCGGCCAGGTCGATCAGGCCGCGGTGCTCATCGACGAAGCGCAGCTCTGGAAGTCGGATCGCCATGGCGTTGATGGTGAAGTCGCGCCTCATCAGGTCGCCGGACAACGTGGTGCCGAATGTGACGTCAGGTTTGCGCGTCTCGCCGTCATACACGTCGGCGCGGTAAGTGGTGATCTCGAAGGCTCGATCTCCTTTGCGGGCGCCAACCGTGCCCCACCGGATTCCGACGTCCCACACCGTGTCCGCCCAGCCGGAGAGCAGCGCAACGGTGTCCTGCGGAGGGGCATCGGTGGCGAGATCGATATCGACGTCAGCCATGTCGCCACTGACGGAGTCACGGACACAGCCCCCCACGGCGGACAACTCGAACCCAGCCGCAGCGAACCGCTCCCCCAGTGCCACGATTCGCGGCTCGGAGTCAACCAGTCGCTGCACCGCCTGCTCCTGGACGGCCACCAGCGGTGCGGGCAGAGAGGTGGTCACCGGCCCAGGGTAGGCGACCTTGCCGGACTGGTGACGGTCAGTCGTCCCGGCCGACGTGGGGCTCGGGTTGTGAACCGCCTCGGGTTTGGGGCCCTACTGGGGCATGGGGCCTGACTCAGGCATCGGGAGGCTGAACAATCGGTTGTCGAGTTCGACTCGCCGCGCCAGCCCGAGCACCCGCAGGATTCGGGCGTCGCGCGGGGTGAGCATGTACTCGTCCCGGAACAGTTGCCGCAGGCGCCGATCCTTGCCGCGGCGTTGAGCCCGGGCCGACTCACGGCGGAATCGCTCCGTTTGCCGACGGCGACGCTTTGTGGTGTGGCCGACCATGTCCGCCCGATCTTCGCGTCCGGACCATTTGGCCAGCCACCCGGTATAGGTGCCGGCGTCGTAGTGCAGGACTCTCAGGTCCCGAGCAACCACTGTCGTGAACGTGGCTGCCTCGAGCATGGCCGGCGGCGGCCCGTGGATGCGGATGTACGGCACTGAACCGTCCAGGCACACCAGGGCCTTGCCCTTGGTGTGACCGCGGAAGTACTTGCCGCGCCGGAACGGGGACCGAACACCCAACCGCTGCGCCAAGGCGATGCGGTCTGTGCGGTTCTCCTTGAACAACGTGAACTCGCGGAACGGATCAACCGAGTCCAGCCGGGGTGGCACGGCCTCCATCGGCATCATCTGCACGTGTGAGACGCCCGCCACCAACTCCTGCTCCAACGCGGACCGGACATCACCAGGCGCCCAGATCAGCTCGTCGCTGTCGATGTGGGCCACCCAGTCGAGGTCGGCGGGAGCCATGACGTTCATCAGGTGCCACATGATTGCGTGCTGCTTCTCCGGGACAAGCTCCGGAAGCCGGGTGACGCCCGGCCGTAGCGACTCCCGCCATAGGTTGTCGTCGCAGGGAATGGCCTGGACTCTCGGCTGCCCGGCAAGGGCGGCGATCGCCGGATCCTCGGGGTCGTCGAAGTAGATGACCATGCGGTCGATCCCGATATTGAGGTGGTAGGCCACCCACTCGGTCAGAATCTCAACGGGGGCTCGGACCAGCGAGGCCGTGCCGATGCGCATGCCCAGCCTCCACCCCTCGGCGCCGAACCTCGCCAGTCGTTCGCCGAATCTGGCCAGACGCCGAACCTCGCCAGTGTAGGACTCCACGCAGTCACGGGGACCCCGCGGCAGCAGCAGGACGGTTATGGTGGATTTCATGTCCGAGCGGCGCACTCATTCCCGCCCCGCCGGACCACCCCGGCCCCGTACGCGACCACCCCGGCGCGTGCGCACCGTCGACGAGGTCAGCGCCGGGGGATTGGTCGTGGATCGCCTCGATCCCGCGGCACAGGCGCTGCTGATCTCCCGGTTCGATCGACGCGGGCGGCTGATCTGGTCGTTTCCCAAGGGTCACGTGGAACCGGGTGAGACCGAGGCCCAGACAGCTGTCCGCGAAGTGGGCGAGGAGACGGGCATCACCGCCGAGGTTGTCGAACGGTTGGGGGACATCGACTTCTGGTTCATGGCGGATGGGCGTCGGATCCACAAGACCGTCCACCACTTCCTGATGGTCAGCCGCGGTGGCCAACTGTGTGCCGACGACCCCGAGGTTGAGTCGGTCGAGTGGGTCCCCATCTCCGCGGTCCCCGGACGGCTCGCCTACTCCGACGAACGGGCGCTGCTCGCTAAGGCCCGTGAACGACTGTCGGAACTGGCGTAGGTGCGCGCGATCCGCCGGGCCGTGCCGGTCGTGCTGATCTGGGGGGCGCTGCTCCCCAGCTTTCTGCTGCCCATCTTTCTGCTGTCTGGTGCACCTGCGGCAGTTGCCGCGGACGAGCCCGCCGAAGTCCTCATCGAGTCGGTCGCGCCGGGGATTCCCGACGAGAAGGCGACGCTGCGGATTTCGGGTCGCGTGGCCAACACCGGCGACACCGATCTTGCGTTCCCCGAGGTTCAACTGCGGTTGTCCCCATTGCCCTTGAACAGTCGGGGTGAGGTCACCGAGGTCCTCAACGGATCCACCGACCGCACCGGCAACCCCATCCCGTTCACCCTGACTCCCATCGGCGAGACCCTCGAAGTCGGCCAGCAGGCACAGTTCAGGTTGACGGTTCCCTTCGCCGATCTGCCCTTGGACCCGGGCGGATCCGGGGTGTACGCGGTGTTCGTCGAACTGCTGTCCGGTGGGTTCACCGTCATCCAATCCGGGACGGTCCTCCCCTGGTTCGGGTCGGACGCCGACTTCACCGCATCCGAACTTGCCTGGGTGTGGCCCATCGCCCAACAGCCGGCGATCGCTGCCGATGAACTGGTGCTGGACCCATCCCTACCCGGGGAATACGCCGCCGGCGGGCGGCTGGGACGGCTGCTGACCCTGGGCCAAGACCGACCTGTCTCCTGGCTGGTCGACACCAGCGTCCTGGAAGCGGCCCGGTCCATGGCCGACGGCTATCAGGTGGTCGGACCCGACGGACCGGAACCCGGTGACCAGACGGACAGCGCCGCCGAATTCGCCCGCCGACTACAGCAACTGCTCACTGACGCCCAGGTCGCGGAGTCTCAGTTCGCGTTGGCTGACGCGGACGCGTTGCAACGCGCAGGCCTCGAACCGTTCGTCGTACGCAGCGCATCGCTGCCGGCAGTCGTCTCCGGTGGCGCAGCCCGCGCGTCGGACGCCGGGGTCCTGTTCCTGGCACCTGGCGGCAACAGCGATCGTGCGACATTGCAGACCCTCACCGATGCGGGGGTGCGGCGGGCCCTGCTCGGCGATCAGGTCTTCCCCCCCGATCCGCCCACTGCTTTCACCCCGTCGGGGATCACATCGATGACCGTGGGTGGCACGAAACTCGATGTACTGCTTGCCGACCGACTACTCGGCCGCATCCTCAACCGACCGCTCGCCACCGCGGCAGAGCGCTCCCGGGCCCGTCAGGAGTTCCTGGCCGACACCGCGATGATCACCTTGGAACTCCCCGGCGAATCGCGCAGCGTCGTGGCGGTCCCCCCGATGCTGTGGGATCCCCCCGAGTCATGGCTCACCGCCCTCGTGGGCACTCTCGACAAGGCGCCGTGGATTCAGTTGGTTGGACTCGACTCGGTCGCGGCCGCCCCCGCGGTTCCGCGCATCGATCTGGGCTACTCCGATGTCGCCCGGCGCAAGGAACTCCCCCTTGACTACACCCGTCGGCTGGGCGAGCTCGACACCGAACTCGATCGGCTGTCGCGGATCGTCATCGACCCGGCGGGGTATGGGGAGTCGTTCCGACTGGCGCTGCAGCGCGCCGGGTCAGCCGTGTGGCGCGATGAGCCGGCTGCTCGTAATGCGCTGCTGGAGACCATCGACCGCCAACTCCAAGAGCAGAAGGACAAGGTACGGGTGGTGTCGGCGGGGACTGTGACGCTCGCCGGCGACAGCGGAGTCGTTCCGCTGACCATCGCCAACGATCTGGACCGACCGGTGTCGGTCGGGGTCCAACTGGCGACCGAGAACCCCATCACCTTGCAGTACACCCCGCCAGATCCGGTCCGCATCGAGGCCAAGGAGAAGGTCGGGCTCGAGGTCCCGGTGCGGGTGGTGGGGAGTCAGACCATGCCCGTCGACGTGCTGCTGACCGACCGAGACGGTGAGTTGTACGACGACTCCGCGACCATCGAGTTGCGCTCGACCGCTGCCACCCGGATCGCGACGGTCGTCGTCGGAGTGGGTGGGGTTGCACTGGTGATCCTGACGGGACTGAACCTCGTCCGCCGTCGTCGCACCCGCCTACGGACCAATGACCCAGAACCCCAGCGGCAGGACGAGCGTGTCTGACTTCGACGCGTCGCAGCGGCCCACTGCGGACTTCGAGCCAGACGATATCCGCGATCAGCGCGAGGCCGATCTGGCGCAGCGAGCTCAGGTCGGCCTGCTGCGTAACAGCGCTGTGATGGCCACCGGTTCGATCATCTCGCGCGTCACGGGGATCCTGCGCAACGCCAGCCTGACTGCGGCGCTGGGTCTGACGATCACCGCAGACGCGTTCGCGTTGGGAAACTCCCTGCCGGACATCGTCTACGTCTTGGTGATCGGCGGCGCGTTGAACGCCATCTTCGTGCCCCAGTTGGTACGCAGGATGAAGGAGGACGCCGACGGTGGCCAGGGCTATACCGATTCGCTGATCTCCGCGACCTCGGTGCTCCTGCTCATCGTGACGACGGCCTCCGTATTGTTCGCGCCACTGATCGTGTCCTTGTACGCCACGAGCGAGTACACGCAGGGTCAGGTCGATCTCGCCGTGGCGTTCGCGCGGTATTGCCTGCCCCAGATCTTCTTCTTCGGCCTCTACACGATGCTCAGTCAGGTCCTCAACGCCCGCGGACGGTTCGGCATGCCGATGTTCGCGCCCATCTTCAACAACCTCGTGGCCATCGCCACCTACGTGTCGTTCGTCGTCGTATTCGGTGCCGAGGTGGCCTCGGACGGCGAACTGTCCGGTGGCGAGACTGCCTGGCTCGGGGTCGGCACCACCGCCGGGATCGCTGCCCAGGCCCTGATCCTCGTCCCGGTCATGATGCGCTCCGGCTACCGGTTTCACTTCTCGCGCAAGTGGCGCGGGATGGGTCTGGGCAAAGCCGGTCGGCTCGCCGGTTGGACCATCGGGCTCGTGGCCGTGACCCAGGCGGCATTCGTCGTGATCACCCGTTTGGCGACCGCGGCGAACGTCAACGCCGCCGAAGCGGGGACGCCTCCGGCCGGGCTGGCTACCTACACCAATGCCTACCTGGTGTTCATGATCCCTCACGGCATCGTGACTGTGTCCCTCGTGACCGCACAGCTGCCTGGCCTGTCCCGGCTTATCCACGAAGGCCATCGGCGAGCAGCAGGTCGGGACGTCGGACACACCATGCGGTTGACGGCCGCGGCCATCGCACCGCTCGCGGGGGCGTTACTCCTGGGCGCTCAGCCGCTGGCCGCGTTGCTCTTCAACTACGGCGCCGGGAGTGCGGAACAGGCAGCACAGTTGGCGAGTGTCATCTCGATCTTCATGGTGGGACTGTTGCCCTTCACCTTGTACTACGTGCTCCAACGCGGGTGGTACGCGTGCGAGGACACCCGGACCCCGTTCTTGTTCGCGGTGCTCATGAATGTGTGTTTCGTGGCGTTCGCGCTCTTCCTGTTTCCCCGAGCAGAACCCGGCGGACCTCAGGTTCAGGCGTTGGCACTGGCGTACTCGGTGGCCAACATCATCACGTTCGCTGTGGCCTGGCCTGCGTTGCGCAACACCTTGGGATTCCTCGACTCAGGGCGCACAGCCCTTGCCCTGCTCCGCATCGTGCCGGCGGTTGTGATCGCGATGGTCCTCACCACCTGGGTTCCGCTGTTCAACGTGTTCGAGCCCGGTGACAGCAAGATGACGGCACTTGTCGACCTGATCGTGGGCTCTGCTGTCGTCGTACTCGGATACTTGGTCCTGACGTGGGCGCTTCGTGTCGCTGAGGTTCGAGAACTGCTTTCATGGGTGGGTGGAGTTGCCCGTCGCAGCCGTTGAGCACCGTCTCAAGCCGTCGTTCCCGCACTCCGATCCCCCAGTCATGGGCCCGAGCGACCGATGCGTCGACAGCGGCGGAATCGTGTTGGGGTGGTTGCTCAAGATCGTCGCGATCCTCCTGATCCTCGGTCTGGCCGCCTACGATCTGGTCGTTATCGCCGTCGCCAAGGTCACGACCACCGATGACACCTCGTTCATCGCTCGCGGAGCGTCCGAGGCCATCGTGCTGCGCAACGCAACCGCCGAGGAAGCCGTCCTGGTGGCCAAGGAGCGCGCCAAGTCGCGCGGAGTCAAACTCGGCGGCGACGACATCACCATCGACTCCGAAGGATCTGTCACCGTGTCTGTTCACCGAACCGCGGACACCTTGTTCGTCAGCCGGATCGGTCCACTGCAGCAGTTCGGTGAAGTCGACGAGACCTACACCACCCGCGCCACCGAATAGCCCCACCCGCGCCACCGAATAGCACCACCCCCGCCACCGAATAGCCCCGCCACCGAAAAGCCCCACCCGCGCCACGCCTATCACCCCACCGCGTCCCACCCGCACCCCGCACCCCGGCGGACTGACACCACCTGGGCCCTGGCGATGGCCCTGGACCCGGTCACTCGAACCGCCGCAGTAGGCGCTGAGAATGACGGCAGCCCACGGTGTGCTGGGCACCTGTCGGCGCTGCTGTGACGTAACCTGCTGGGTGTGACAGATCGGACCGACGCGGGCCTTGCCGGGCGCCCCATCGGCCGATACGTGCTCAATGATCTAGTGGCCGAAAAGGCCGGTACCACTGTGTGGCGCGCGACAGATCCTGCCCTGCGCAGGCCAGTGAGCGCCCGCCTCATCCCCTTGGACCATCCCCGGGTTGCCGACCTTCGCGCGGCCGCCCAACACGCAGCCAGTGTGCAGGACCGCCGGGTGGTCCGGATGCTGGATGTCGTCGAGACCGACGACTACCTGGCGATCATCTCCGAATGGATCCCCGGCAACTCCTGGCCCGAACTGCTCACGGAACGGTGGAGTCCGCAGGAAGCAACAGTCGTGGCCCTCGAAGTGGCCAAAGCTCTCGAGGCCGCCCACGCCGTGGGCGTCACCCACGGCCGCCTGCGACCCGATTCGGTGATGATCACCGACAACCAAGAGGTACGGCTGCGCGGCTTGGGGATCGACGCTGTCCTCCTCGGGGCGGACCCATCGGTCGATCCCCGCCGGGCCGACATCGAAGGCGTCGGATCCCTGCTGTACGCCGGACTGACCCGTCGGTGGCCCAGCGCCGACGGGGAGCCGACGGACGGACTGCCCCCGGCCCCCCTCTCGCATGGGGTCCCCCAGCCTCCCTCAACAGTCGCCCCCGACGTCCCCGCCAGCCTCGACCGAATCATCGCCCGCTGTCGGGCGGCCCGGGGCTCCGCCGCCAAGAGGTCCGACTCCTTCACCGAGATGGGGGAATGTGTCGATGCGCTGGAGCGGGCGTTCACGGCAGTGCCGCATGAGGACTCCGATACCGAGTTCACCACCGACCAGGACTCGGCCACCGACAGGCTCGTCGGGCGGGTCAGCACCCTTGCCGTCGGAGTACTGGCCGTCGCCGGGCTGGTCTTGCTCGGTTGGCAACTCGTCACCAACCTTGCTTCCGAACCCGACACCGCCCTGCAAGCCGCCGTTCCGCTTGACGCGCTGCCACCCGTCGAAACTCCCGCCCCCGAGTCCCCGTTCGCAATCGTCGGTGCGGAAGACTTCGATCCGGCAGGCGACCGCTTCGAAGGAGGTCGAACAGCGCGGAAGGCGATCGATCGGAAGCGTGGCACGGCGTGGTACACCGACTCCTACAGCAGCCCCGACCTGAACGGCAAAGGTGGAGTGGGACTGCTCCTCGACCTCGGCGCGGTGCGCCCCGTGCGGGCGATCAACCTGCGTCTCGTAGGAACCGGCAGCGACTTCGAGATCCGCACCGCCCAGGAGCGTCCGCGTCGACTCTCCGACTTCCGCCGGATCGTTTCGGTGAAGGGTGCGGGTGACGCCATCAAGGTTCGGACCCCCAAAGCCCGCAATGCCCGGTTCGTCCTCGTCTGGCTGACGCGGCTGCCTTTCGACGGCAGCTACTACACCGGCGGCGTGCGCGACGTCAAAGTCGTCGGCTGACCCAGATACCATCCAAGCGCCATGACCGACGCCACGATCTCGGGCCGCCCGGAGTCCGACGAGGAACTCCTCGCAGCCCACGTCGCCGGCGAACCACGTGCGTTCGACGAACTGGTGCGTCGGCACGGCGACCGGATGTGGGCCGTTGCCCTGCGCACGTGTCGGGATCCCGAGGAAGCCTCCGACGCGGTCCAAGATGCGTTCATCTCCGCGTTTCGCCGCGCCGACACATTCCGGGGGACGGCTAAGGTCAGCACCTGGCTGCACCGGATCGTCGTCAACGCATGCCTCGACCGACTGCGAGCGAAGAAGGTGCGCCCAACAGTCGCGCTTCCCGAGGAAGCTCCGGACGCCGGTGTCCCGGATCACCGCGATCCGATCGACGAACACACCACCCGGCTGACGGTCCTGGGAGCCCTCGCGCAGTTGCCGGCGGACCAGCGAGTGGCCATCACGTTGGTGGATCTCGAGGGATGGTCCGTGGACGACGCCTCCGACGTCCTCCAGTGTCCCCCGGGCACCGTGAAAAGCCGATGCCACCGCGGTCGAGCCCGATTGGCCCAGTTGCTGCGGAACCAGCCCGCTGCATCGGGCGTCCCACCATCGGGAGGTGACCAGGAGTGAGGTCTGTCGACGACGGCTTCTCCCCCGAGGACGAAGAGTCCCCCGAGGACGAAGAATCCCCCCAGGACGAAGAATCCCCCGGGGCCCCCACGGGCGCGGAGTCCCACCAAGGCGCGGAGTCCCCCGCAGGCGCGAGCCCGGAATCACCATTCACCAGTGAGGCGCGGATCCGGGAACTGCTTGGCGGCCCAACCCCGCCCGCAGATGCCGACCGCCGTTCGCGAACGCATCCTGGCTGCATTGGCGGCCGAACCCCAGCCCGACTTCACGGCAACCCCTGGCAACAACAAGGCCGCCGGTGGGGCCACTGGCGGGTCCAATGGCAAGGCATGGTGGACATTTGCGGCGGTGGCGGCAGCCTTTGTGCTCCTCGTGGGCGTCGTGTTCCTGCCGCGGTCCTCCGAACCCCCGGCCACCACCATCGCGGGCGAGCAGGCGCCCTCCGTGGGCGATGATCACAAGGTCGCCACTGACGTGTCGTGCGGAGGGCAGCCCCTGACCTACGAGTCGGGAACCAGGTATGTCCCGGCATCGTTCACTGACCAGGCCCAGGATCTGGCGGCCTACTGTTCGGCGGAGGCCCGCTCGCCAGTATCCACTCAGAACCAGGTGCGACCCGCCGAACCCACTCGTGACCCAGTTCCGGCGATGAGCCCCGGTCTGGCCCTGAGATCCATGCGGTGCGTGATCGAGGCAGCACCCACAGCAGATGTCATGGTCGTCGATCGTGGGTACTACGGCACGGACCCGGCGACGATCGCAGTCGTCGGACCACCCAGTCGGGCGCTCGTCATCGACTGCCAGGACCAGCCCGAACGGGTCGTTGCCGAGGTGGGTCTGGACTGACGCCCGTCAGTCCCTTTCGCAAAGTCCATTCCTCCTTCCTCGGGTCCTTGGGCTTTCTCGGTTCCTTGAGCTTTCTCGGGTCCTTCGGCTTTCTCGGTTCCTTGAGTTTGGGCTTTTCCTGGTTCGCCTGGGATCCTCGGTGGGTCCTCCTCGGATCTCCTCTCTGAACCTGATTCCCCCGGGACGATCCGCGGGGCGGAATGATCCCCGGAGCCGCTTCGTTGCACGCCATGGGTACCCTCTGTCGGTACGCCCGGGAAGGACCATCGTGACCGATATCCGCAACGTCATCATCGTCGGCTCTGGACCGGCCGGATACACGGCGGCGGTCTACGCCGCCCGGGCGCAGTTGCAGCCACTGGTCTTCGAGGGGGCCGTGACCGCCGGTGGAGCGTTGATGAACACCACCGAGGTCGAGAACTTCCCCGGTTTTGCCGAGGGCATCATGGGTCCGGAACTCATGTCCCAAATGAAGCTGCAGGCCGAGCGATTCGGCGCCGATCTCATCACCGATGACGTCACCGACATCCGGGTGGACGGTGACATCAAGACCGTCGTCGACGGTGCCGGTCAGGAACATCGCGCCCGGGCACTGATCCTGGCCATGGGATCGGGATATCGCGAGATCGGCCTACCCGACGAGAAGCGCTTGAGCGGGCACGGGGTGTCCTGGTGCGCCACGTGCGACGGATTCTTCTTCCGCAACCAGCACATAGCCGTGGTGGGCGGCGGCGACTCGGCCATGGAGGAAGCCACCTTCCTCACCCGGTTCGCCGACAAGGTCACAGTGATCCATCGGCGCGACTGAACTGCGCGCCAGCAAGATCATGGCCGAGCGGGCGCTGGCTGATCCCAAGATCGAGTTCGCGTGGAACAGCACGGTGACGGCGCTGCACGGCGACGACAAGTTGACCGGCGTGACGCTGGAGGACACCGTCACCGGACAGCGGCGAGAACTGACGGTGAGTGGTCTGTTCATCGCGATTGGTCACGATCCTCGCTCGGAGTTGGTCAAGGGCCAGATCGAACTCGACGGGGAGGGCTACGTGATCGTGGACCACCCCTCGACCCGCACCAACGTCGCCGGCGTCTTCGCGTGCGGGGATGTGGTCGATCACACGTATCGCCAGGCCATCACCGCCGCGGGTACCGGGTGCTCCGCCGCACTCGACGCCGAGCGATTCCTGGCCGACCTGGGAATGTGACGGCCACGCCGCCACCCGCACCGAATCTCGCACCGTAGGGTGAGGGCTACACCACAGGAGAAACTGGAGAAATCGTGGGAGCACACACGAAGGCAGTAACCGACGCCTCGTTCGTCGAGGATGTCCTGCAGGCGGACAAGACCGTCCTGGTGGATTTCTGGGCCGAATGGTGCGGCCCCTGCCGCATGGTCGCGCCGATCCTCGACGAGATCGCAGCGGAACACGGCGACAAGCTGAGCATCGTCAAACTGAACGTCGACGAGAACCCACAGACCGCGGCCAGCTACGGGGTCGTCAGTATCCCGACCCTGAACGTGTACTCCGGTGGCCAGGTCGTCAAGCAGATCGTCGGGGCGAAACCCAAGCAGGCACTGCTGAAGGACCTAGCCGAGTTCCTGTGACGCTCAGCTATCTCGGGGCTTGCTGAGGTGACCGGCTTCAAGTTGGGCGACCGGGGGCCCGCGGTCGCCGAAGTTCGTGCTCGCCTGGCCCGACTGGGGCTGCTCCCCGGATCTCAGTACGCCGAACAGCGCGCCGGTGAGGACCCGCTGCGTTCAGGGATGAGCACCCAACCCGGGGAACCCTGGCAGTGGCAGACCACCGCGCTCGCGAGCGCGGAATTCGACGAAACCGTCGAGAGCGCCGTCCGGACGTTCCAGGAGCAGCGCGGGATCACCGTCGATGGGGTCGTGGGGCCCGAGACCTTCCGCCGCCTCGAAGAGGCCCGCTGGCAGCTCGGCGACCGCATACTCTCCTACGCCGCCGCGCATCCGACCGTCGGCGAGGACGTCCTGGACCTTCAGAAGCGGCTGAACGCCATGGGATTCTCGTGCGGTCGCGAGGACGGGCATCTGGGGCCCAACACTGACGCGGGGATCCGTGAGTTCCAGCGCAACACCGGCATCCGATCGGACGGCGTGTGCGGTCCCGCGACGTTCCGGGCGCTCGGCCGACTGCGTCGCACGGTAGGGCGGCACTCCGGTCACGCCGTCCGGGAACGGTACTCATTGCACGACATCCGGACGGGCGTGCGCGGCAAGGTCGTGATCATCGACCCGGCGACCGGAACCGACGCACCCACCCAGGCCGACATCTGCGGTGACCTTGCGGCGCGGATCGAAGGTCGCCTGACCGCGCTCGGCACCCAGGTACTGATCACTCGATCCCTGGCGGTCCCGGGTCCAGACCATACCGACGACTCCACCGCGAATCTCGCGAACGATGTCGGAGCCGACCTGGTACTCAACCTGACTGTGGTGAACGACCCCGACGCGGGAGCGGGCACCGCGACCTACTTCTACGGCCGCGACGACACGTCCTTCTCCGTACCCGGCCAACTGGCTGCCACCTTGCTGCTGGACGGGATCGTCGACCACACCGATCTGGACAACAGGTCCCGACATGCCCGCACATGGGATCTGCTGCGGTTGACCCGGATGCCGGCCGTGCGCATCGAGTGCGGCAACCTCGCGGCCGACCGCGACGCCAGCCGTCTGTCCGACCCGGTCTTCGTCGACTCCCTCGCGCGCGCCATCGCGGATTCGGTCGAGCGGTTCTTCTCACCGGAACACGTCCTGTAGCTCAGCCCGGCTGGAGTCTTCGTCGAAAGTCTCACCGCCCGAGGCGCTGATGCTCCAGGTCGTCGCGATACGGCGATACCGGGTGCGCCCGCAGTAATGACGCGAGGAAGCCCACCAGGCCACCCGCCAGGAACGCGATCACGACCCACCTGGTGGTTCGACTTTGGTTTCCAGGGGACATTCAGGCATCGTAGAACGTCGCCCGCTGCATGTTCGCCCGGCCGTGAGGAGTCCCGTGTCCCTGGATCGCCCCGGTTCGCGTCTGGATCCTTGGATCGGCGCGTACGCCGAGCGTGCGGCCGGTATGACCGCCTCCGAGATTCGGGCCCTGTTCTCGGTGGCCTCGCGGCCTGAGGTCGTGTCGCTGGCCGGTGGGATGCCTTACGTGGAGGCATTGCCACTCGACGATCTGGCCGACACCGTCGCGCGCCTGATCCGAGAGCGCGGAGCCACCGCGCTGCAGTACGGCTCAGGACAAGGAGACGTGATCCTGCGCGAACAGATCCTCGACGTCATGTCGGATGTCGGCGTGATCGCACACCCCGACGATGTCATCGTGACCACCGGCTCGCAGATGGCGCTCGACCTTGTGGTGCGCGTGTTCTGCAACCCCGGTGACGTCGTGTTGGTCGAGGCTCCGAGCTATGTGGGGGCGCTCGGCATCTTCCGGTCCTACGAAGTCGACGTCGTCCACGTTCCGATGGACGACCAGGGCCTGGTGCCGGAGGCGTTGGCCGAGGCGATCACCGCGGTGCGGGCCTCCGGCCGCACGCCCAAGATGATCTATACGATCCCGTCGTTCCACAATCCGGCCGGCATCACCCAGCCCGCGCAACGCCGCAAGGAGGTCCTCGACGTCGCGATTCGGGAGAACCTCCTGGTGCTCGAAGACGATCCGTACGCCCTACTCGGATTCGATGGAACTGTTCCCCGGGCGATGCGCGCGGATGACTCCGAACAGGTCGTCTACCTGGGTTCGTTTTCGAAGACCCTCGCGTCCGGTTTGCGGGTCGGGTGGGCAGTCGCGCCCCATGGGGTGCGCGAGAAGCTGGTGCTGGCCGCTGAGGCAGCGGTGTTGTGTCCCTCCAACTTCACCCAGGGAATTGTGTCGGAGTTCCTCGCCACCCAACCGTGGCGCCGGCAGGTCGACGTGTTCCGGGGTGTGTATCGGGAGCGCCGTGATGCCCTGCTGGAGACGCTGACCGCGCAGATGCCTCCCGGCACCACCTGGACCGAGCCGGCGGGCGGCTTCTATTCGTGGCTGACTTTGCCCGAGGGTCTCGATGCGACTGCCATGTTGCCGCGCGCGGTGAGTGCGCTGGTCGCCTACGTCCCTGGGACCGGGTTCTTCACGGACGGACAGGGTCGACGCAACCTGAGGCTGTCGTACTGCTATCCCGAGCCGGACCGGATCCGCGAGGGCGTGCGGCGGCTGGCCACGGTCATGGAGGCCGAGTTGGAGATCGGACAGACGTTCGGGACTGCTTCGACGCTGCACCACCCCAGCGGCAGCGACACGCCGGGCCCCGATCTGGCCTGATACCCGGCGATCACGGGCCGGTCTCCGCACTGATCAGTTGCCATCCCGAATCGGGGCCCGGGTGAATCCCTGATCCGATCCGGGGGCCGGATCGCCGGGGGGTCAGTGACACAATCGGCGTCATGCCCGACTCCTCGCCGACCGTTCTGGTCCTGTGCGGGGGCCTGTCCCCCGAACGTGACGTGTCCATCCGGTCTGGCCGCCGCGTGGCCGAGGCCCTGCGTGGTCAAGGGATGGCGGTCACCGTCTCAGATGTCGACGCCCAACTGTTGGGCAAGCTGAACGACGGGCCCCCCGACTGTGTGCTCCCGTTGTTGCATGGCGCTGCGGGGGAGGACGGCGCCTTGGCCGATGTCCTCACCACTTTCGGTCTGCCCTACGTCGGCTCCCCGCCCGACGCCACCCGTATCGCCTTCGACAAGAGTGTGGCCAAGGCCGCGCTCCGACGGTGGGAGTTGGCGACCCCGGGGTCCGTGGCGCTGCCCCACACGATGTTCCGCGAACTGGGTGCGAACCAGCTTCTCGAGCGGGTCGTCGAGCGTCTGGGGCTGCCCTTGGTGG
This sequence comes from Candidatus Nanopelagicales bacterium, assembly GCA_037045355.1. Classification (NCBI taxonomy): domain Bacteria; kingdom Bacillati; phylum Actinomycetota; class Actinomycetes; order Candidatus Nanopelagicales; species Candidatus Nanopelagicales bacterium. Next base: position 287,182 of record JBAOHO010000012.1, read on the forward strand.
TCAAGCCCACGCGGGGGGGCTCATCGCTCGGGGCGGCTGTCGTGCACGACCCATCCGAACTCCCGGCCGCGATGGTGGGAGCGTTCGCCTACGGCGACGTGGCGCTGATCGAGCAGTGTGTCGTCGGCACCGAGGTGGCCGTGTCCATCATCGACACCGAGTCCGGTCCGATCGCGCTGCCCCCAGTCGAGATCGTTCCCGATGGTGGGTTCTACGACTACAACGCCCGGTACACGGCCGGGCTGACCGAGTTCTTCTGCCCCGCGCGGATCAGCGAACCCGTGTCCCGCGCGGCCTGCGATCTGGCACTCGAGGTCCACCGCCGGATCGGCCTGAGGGACTACTCGCGGGTCGACCTGATGATCGATGCATCCGATCGACCGACCTTCCTGGAGGTCAACATGGCTCCCGGAATGACGGAGACATCGTTGTTCCCGCAGGCGCTCGACGCAGCCTCGCGGGACCTGGGAACAGTCTTCGCCGCCTTGGTCCGCACCGCGATTGCCCGCGGTTCCCGATAACTGCCTGCGGACCGCGCCATGGGGGATCTCTGCGGGTTCAGTCCCGGGGCTCGGTGAGGATCTGGTCGACGATGCGCGCCAGGTCATCGACGCCGCCGAACTCCACGACGATGCGGCCCTTGCCCGACCCGCCTTCGATTCGGACCCGCGTCTCGAGCCGGTCCGCCAAGCGGTCCGCCGCCTCGCGGTACTCCACGGGGGTTCGGGTCTTGCGGGAGCGACGCTTCTTGGCGTCGGGGGCAGCGTCATCGACCAGCACGAGCTCCTCGACGGCGCGCACGCTCAGCCCCTCAGCGACGACGCGCATGGCCAGTTGTTCCATCCGATCGGCATCACCGGCTGCCAGGATCGCCCGTGCGTGTCCGGCACTCAGCACCCCGGCCGCGACCCGACGCTGAACTGTCGGAGGCAACTTGAGCAAGCGCAAAGTGTTGGCCACCTGCGGACGCGAGCGCCCCACCCGCTGCGCCAACTCCTCCTGGGTACAGTCGAAGTCGGACATGAGCTGGGAGTAGGCAGCCGCCTCCTCGAGAGGATTCAACTGGACCCGGTGGAGGTTCTCCAGCAGCGCATCGCGCAGCATGACGTCGTCATCGGTCTGACGGATCAGGGCCGGGATCCGGGTGAGGCCGGCCAATCGCCCGGCGCGCAAGCGACGCTCGCCCGCGACGAGTTCGAAGCCTTGCTCGGCTGGGCGCACCACGATCGGTTGGAGCAGCCCGACCGTGGTGATGCTCTGCACGAGTTCGCTGATCGCGTCGTCGTCGAAGACCTGCCGTGGTTGCCGCGGGTTGGGGACGACCTGATCGAGGGGGATCTCTCGGTACTGCAGTCCCGCCGCCGACTCGGTCATCGGCTCCTCACGCACTGCCGGGGGCGTTGGACGTAGGTCGATGACCTTCTCGGTCGCTGGTGTCGATCCCTCGGCGACCACGACTGGCACCGAGACTCCTCCGCTCGGGATCAGCGCCCCGAGGCCCTTTCCGAGTCCGCGTCGTTGTGTCATGTTCTTCCCTTCGTCCCGGGGCGTTCTGTTGTGTCGTCGCGAGTCGTGTGGCCGTTCGTGCTCTGTCCGGATGCCCGCATCATGAGCGAGGAGCGTCCGTTTAATCCGGTATGTCATGGAATGTTCGTAATGTCTGTTACATGGGTGTCAGGGACGTCCGCCTCAGCGACCGGTTCTGCGGTATCGGACGCTATGGACTCGTCGGCGGACGCGGACCGGGCCGCACTCTCGACCGTCACCGGCGATTGTCCGGTCGCGAACTCTCGGGCTGCGGCCAGGTACGCGCGCGCACCCGGGGACTGAGGGTCGTACTGGAGCACCGTCTGACCGTAGGACGGAGCCTCGCTGACCCGCACCGTGCGCGGGATGGTCGTGTCGAGGACTCGATCAGGGAAGTGTGTGCGGACCTCGTCGGCGACCTGAGGCGCCAGCTTTGTACGGCCGTCGTACATCGTCAATAGGATCCCGGTAATTGTCAGGCCGGGGTTCAAGTGCTCCTGGATCAGACCGATGGTGCCCAACAGGTGCGACAACCCCTCGAGTGCGTAGTACTCACTCTGCAGGGGAATCAGGACCTCTTGCGCGGCGACCAAGGCGTTGAGGGTCAGCAGCCCCAGGCTGGGTGGACAGTCGATGATGACGTAGTCAAGGCGATCGTGTGCGGTCTCGTGCTCGGAGAGGTAGGTCTGCACCGCTTTGTGCAGCCGGTTCTCGCGCGCGACCTGGCTCACCAACTCGATCTCGGCGCCGGCCAGGTCGACTGACGCGGGCACTCCCCAGAGTTCCGGCAGACCCGGAACTACCTGAACAGCGTCCAGTAGTGACTTGCCCCCCACGAGCACCTCATACGTACCGGTGACACCGGACTCATGGGGCAGATCCAAGGCGGTGGAGGCGTTGCCCTGCGGATCCATGTCGATCACCAGAACGCGTTGTCCCAGCAATGTCAGGGCCGCTGCCAGATTGACGGCAGTCGTTGTCTTGCCGACACCGCCCTTCTGATTGGCGACCGCGACGAGGCGAGTACCTGCCGGCCGAGGCAGAGGTTCGGATTCAGTCAGACCGAGGGCCTTGATCATGCGTTGCCGGGCGATCACCTCCGGGTCGGGCTGCGGTAGCGGTGTTTCACGTGAAACAGTCGGAGTTTCGTCAGACACGGGCACTGGAGCCACGCATGTTCCCAGCGGGGGAACCACTTCCCACGTTCCAGCCACAGCACCCTCCCGGTCGAGATTCCCGGCGTCGAGAGTTCAGGTTAGGTGCTGCGGACGTGATACCGAACGACTGTCGTCGGCGGGTTGACAATCTCGCCACCCACCTGGAGGACCTCAGGATCGGTCAGGCCCAACCGGTCGGCCACCTCCGCGGCCGCTGCCACCTCTTGGGCAGCCATCCGACCCTTGAAAGCCACGACCGTCCCCCGGGTCAGTGGCGCCAACCAGGGCAGAAGTCGGGGCAGTGGCGCCACGGCACGGGCTGTTGCTACGTCGAACTCACCGGTCGGCAGATCTTCGGCGCGGGAACGCACCACCGAGACGCGGGCCCCCAACCCCAGGTGCGCAACGAGTTCGGACAAGAAGGTGGCCCGGCGTTGGAGGGACTCCACGCACGAGACCCTCAGATCGGGACGGGCGACCGCCCAGACCACCCCGGGCAACCCGGCTCCGGATCCCACATCCACCACACGCGCGGATGCCGGGACCAAGGTGTTGTCCCACGCCACGACCGCGCAGTTGAGGATGTGCCGATCCCACAGGCGGTCTGCCTCACGGGGACCGATCAGTCCCCGTTCTATGCCGGGACCGGCGAGGAACTGCTCGAGCTCGCGCAGCCCTTCTGTTTCACGTGAAACAGCGCTCACGCCGGCGTGATCACCACGTAGCGATTCGGGTCGGTGCCTTCGCTCTCGCTGGCCAGGCCCGCCGCAGCGACAGCGTCGTGCACCACCTTCCGCTCGAACGCGCTCATAGCGGGCATCCGCACCGGCTGCGCACTGTCACGAGCTTCCGTGATCGCATCCTGGGCCTGTCTCGTCAGCTCGGCGCGTCGGGTGGCGCGATGTCCGGCGATGTCGAGCATCAGCCGCGACCGGTGACCGGTTTCTCGGGCGACTGCGAGTCGGGTCAGGTCCTGCAGCGCCGTCAGGACCTTCCCGCGATCGCCGACCAGATGGGCCAAGTCGCCCTCGTTCACCTCGATCACCGCAACAGCCGGCCGGTCGTTCTCGACGCTGATGTCGATATCGCCGTCCAGGTCGGCGATATCCAGCAGGCCCTCGAGGTAATCGGCGGCCACCTCGCCCTCATCCACCAACTCGGTACTGTCGTCCGACTCGGCGCCCTGGTCCGACACGGCCGCCTGGTCCGGCTGTGCGGTCCCCGCTGCAGCCTCAGGCTCGCCCTCCGAATCCGCGCCGCCGGACTGCGCAACCGCGTCGTCCCCGATCGCCTCACTGCCCGACTCAGCGTGCCCGGGACCGGCGGACTCCGAAGGTTCGTGATCCACAACGGGCACGGTTCCGCCGCTGGGAGTGTCCGGAGTACTCGCGCTGTCCGGACCGTTTGGACCGTCTGGACTGTCTGAATTGTCAGAGTTATCCGGAATATCCCCTTGGTGAACTGGGGAAGTTTCGTGGGCTTCCTGGGTCATGGTGTCTCCTAGTTGCTGCTGGAGGTCTGGTCGGGCGAGGCGCCGGGGCCCCGTTTGCGTTGACTGCGCGACTGCCGCTTGGGCTGCGCTCGTTTCACAGGTGCCGCGGGCGGGGGGGCCAAGGCCTCCTCCACGGTGGCGATCTCGCCGCGCTTCACGGCTTTGCGTGCCTCTTTCTCAGCCTTGCGGGCTTCCCATGCCTCGTAGGCGGGGGTGTTCGGTTGGGGGTTGTTGCGGATCACGTAGAACTGCTGCCCCATCGACCACAGGTTCGTGGTGAACCAGTAGATGAGGACACCCACGGGGAAGTTGATGCCCCCGATGGCGAACATGAACGGGAAGACGTAGAGCAGGATCTTCTGCTGGCGCACGATCGGGTTGTCGTCGGACATGTTCTTCACGATCAACTGGCGTTGGGTGAGGAACGTCGTCGCCGTCATGGCGATGATCAGGATGACGGTCAGAATGCGGGTGTTAATGGGGTTCGGGGTCTCGGCCGCGCCGAGGAACGTCCCGTACAACGGGACCCCGAAGATGGTCGCCTCACGCGCTTGCTGAAACAGGTCCGCGTACTGCTCCCACTTGAACACCCCCTCGGGAGTGTTCGTGGCGATACCCTGCAGCACACTGAACAGCGCGAAGAAGATCGGCATCTGCAGCAGGATCGGCAGGCAGGACGACAAGGGGTTGGTACCGGTTTCCCGGTACAGCTTCATCATCTCCTGCGACTGGCGCTCTCGGTCGCCGGCGTACTTCTTCTGGATTTCCTTGATCTGCGGCTGGATCAGCTGCATGTTGCGCTGAGCCTTGATCTGCTTGACGAACAGCGGGATCAGCAGAATCCGGATGACGACGACGAGACCGACGATCGACAGCGCCCAGGCCCATCCGCTCGCCTCTCCGAAGATGGCGCCGAACAGGCTGTGGAACTGGACGAGGATCCACGAGACGGCAGTGCGCAGCCAGTCCAGTATGAACACGGGCGAACTCCAGGCGAGCAGGGTGTGCCGTCCAGTGTGACTGCCGAATGAAGGAGACGGTGACCCGGGGTCACCCCTCGCCGCTCAGCGACCGGACGTCAGGGTCACGACGATGTTCCCTGACCCACCGGGGCCGGGTCAACTCCCGCCACAGCAGCCTCGCCGTGAACCTGCGAGTCTTTCGTCCGCGACGTCCACCAGGCGACGATCCACCCGGTCACCGCCAGCACGGCAGCCGCCACCAGCATCGCCTGGAGGGGCACCACCAGCACCGACAAGACCACCGCGATCACGCCGATCAAGAGCGCGCTGAAAACGGGGTGCCGCCAGAATCCGGGGGGACCGGCAGGAGTATCCGCGTACGCCTGCAAGGCGCTGTACACGCTGCGGTACTGCACCACAGCGGACGCCACAACAACCAGCGAGAGCACCACACACAACACAGCACCTGGCAGCAGCGACCCGAACCCGACGTAGCCTGCGACGATCGCCAGCGAGAACGACGGCAGCGACATCGACCCGCCATTGAACGACAGCAATGCCACGAGGGCCACCAGCATGAGCACACCCGTCACGATGGTTCCCGCCACGATGGACCCACCCTCGCTGCGGATCTCCCGCAGTGCCGGGTTCGAGGCGGCCAGCACGAAGGTAACCAAACAGGACAGCCACGCTCCAGTGGACTGGGCGGCCGGCACGAGTGGATCAGCCAGAGTTGCGGGTGCACCCGCTATTCCCCCGATTGCGACCAGCACGAGGAACAAGACCAGCGCAATGACCGTTCCGGTGGAGACGATGCCCCGCTGCGCCGCCCCTCCGATCGCCGCGGCGACCGCGGCGACTGCGATGACGACCGCCACCGCCTCAGGACTGAGCAGTTCGAGAGGAGCCACGGCGCTGGCGCCCCAGCGCACCACCCCTGATCCCAGGACCACCGCGACCGCGGCGGCACAAAGCATCTGCCACCCCGCCGCGACCCAGTGATCCCGCGGCAACGTCAGGCTCGCTGGTCCGATCAGGGACGCGAGCATGCCGAGAACCACCGATACGGTCATGGCGAGGGCCGTGGTCAGGGTCCACCCACCGGCCGCGAAGAACGTTCCGGATACCGCGACCACCGGCAAACCGGCCATGAACGTGCGCATCCAAGTGCGCGGTACGGTCTGCTTGCCCGTGAGTCCGACGAGGGCCACCACTCCCATGGCCACTGCGATCAACGCGCTGATCATGCCGTCACCACCCCACACAATCGCCGGTCACCGGTTCTCCCGCGAATCGCTCCGCGAACCAATCGAGATACTGACTGCGAGCGGTGTACTGCACCGACCGGTGCACGTCGTTGGGGAACTCCTGCAGTTGTATCGAGTTTCCGAGAGCGCAACCCTGGATGGCCATCGCGCGGCTCAACTGCGGTACGACGCTGGTGTCGGCGGCTCCCTGCTGGACCAAGATCGGGATCGACGTCGTCCCCAGCAACGGTTGCTCCATCGCTGGGATCTTGGCCACGCTCAGTGGCACCGAACGATTGAAGTAGGTGTGGAAGGTCTGGTCGAGAGCCTTCAACTGGGCGCCTTGGCACAGGTCGTACGCCGCAGGGATGTCCGTCATTCCCTGCGGGGTGTACCAGTACTCCGGTTTCGACAACTCGGGGAAGGTCGCGTTCCACGACGCCGTCAGGTCCGTGAGGTACCCACTGCGCGGGGTGGGGCCGTCGTCACCTGTGGAGCCGAGCAGAGCTCTGAATCGCCGCCGGGAACGGGGGCACTCCACCGGGAGCCTGCGCAATCGACCCGCGGATCGCCAACTCGGGAGCGTAGTCCGGTGCCATGTCGGCGGTCGTCAGCGCGACGAATCCCCCTTCGCTGTGCCCGAGGACCCCGAGGCTGCCGCTGTCGAGCATCTGGGGTCGGAATTCGAGCGCAGCGCGCAGACTGTCGAGCACGTCGTAGGACTGCTTACGCAGCAGGTACGTGTAGGTGCCGGGTGCGCCCATTCCCTCGTAGTCCGTGGCCACAACGGCGTAACCGGCGCCGACCATGGGACTCATCAACGTCCGCCAGTACTCGTTGCCAGCGGTCTCATTGGTGAACGGGGCCTGCGACATGCCGCAGGACCGGCCCACGCCTGTGGTGCCGTGCGCGAAGGCGACCAGGGGATACCGGCTCCCGGTCGGCGGTGGTGTGGTGGGCTCCAGATAGAGCCCCGAGATGGTGATCGGATCGCCCGCGTTGTTGCGCGACAAGTACAGCAACCGCCATGCGGACACTCCCTCAGGAGCGTCTTTGATCGGCTCGGAGCGCAGCACTGTCCCTGGCGGCTCGTCCGGCAAAGTGTCCGGCGGGTCGTAGAAGGACGTCGGCTCCACACCTTTGGCGGCGCTGAACGGGGTTTGGGTGGCTGCTGTGGTGTTCCCGCCCGCCAGGGTTTGGTCCGGTGTCCCGGCGGTGAGGTTGAGCAGGACGGCTGCCAGTACCGTCACCACCGCGACGACGAGAACAGTGAGCACCTTGTGATGCGGCTGCATGCCCGGCATTGTTGCGGCTCACCGAGTGGTTAGCGCGGTGAACGGGATCGGAAACTCCGCTCAGCCGCTACCGCGGACGGGTGGCTGCTTCGCCTCCTGGATCGGCCTCCACCTCGCGTGCGGTTCCGTCGGGGTTCACCGGTGAACGCCATTGGCCCCGGCGGGGCACTTGGTCGATCCCGCCCTTGTTCCAGGGATTGCAGCGCACCAGGCGGCCCGCGGTGAGTAGGGAACCCTTCGCAGCCCCGTGACGGTGAATGGCGCGGACCCCGTACTCCGAACAGCAGGGATACAGCCGGCACGAGGGGGCCAGCAGCGGCGAGATAAGCCGCTGGTAGATGCGGATCACCCCGAGCAGCATCATGCGCACCGGCCATCCGATCACCCACAGCGCTCTGGTGACCCCCTGCCGCAACCGCAACCCGACCGATGTCGACTCCACCGACGAAGACGCGCCCGAGCCCCTCGACAGCGACGCTACGGGCGCTGACTTCGCCCTCCGGTCATGACTGTCTGCCTGCGGGAGCCGATCGGGTGCGGTCATGAGTGTGGTCCGCCGGCCGCTCGGCGGATGATGTTGTGGACATCGTCGCGCAGTGCGGAGTCACGCTCAGCGGCGCCCGGCAGGGCCCGCAGCACGAGAACAGAGCCAGGGGGCAGGGTCGACACCGAGTCCCGCGCAGCGTGGCGCAAGATCCTGCTCACCCGATGTCGGGTTACGGAGTTGCCGATCCGCTTCGAGACGACGAGTCCGACCAGTGCTGGCTCCGCGTCTGTTCGGGTCCTGCCGCCGGTTCCGATTGCGGTGTCGGTTCCGATTGCGGTGTCGGCTCTGGGTGCGGTGTCGGCTCTGGGTGCATAGTGCCCGAGCAGTGGCCCGGACCGGATCCGTCGACCGGTCCGGATGGTGGCGGCGAACTCTCGACTGCTGACCAGGCGGTGCCGCCGCGGCAGCATGATGGTGTGGGTCAGGCCGTCAGCTTGGCGCGGCCACGCGAGCGACGGGAGTTGACGATGGAGCGCCCCGCGCGGGTGCGCATTCTCAAACGGAATCCGTGCTTCTTCGCACGACGCCGATTGTTCGGCTGGAAGGTGCGCTTCGACATGGTGGGACTCCCGGAAAGACGCGGTGGGGTCGCGAGCCTGCGCCCGGCGACGCCCCAACGGTACGGACCCGACCCGATTCCGGTCAAACTGCGGGCGTATCCGTCACCCCACGACGTGCTCGGATCCGTGCATCCGGGCTCGGCCCGAGCTCGTCGCGACACCGAACCCGAGGCCGCTCCTGAACGGCATCGAAGCCCCGTTTCAGCAGCGATGCACCCACGGAATGTGGGCCGAACTCCCGACACCTGGGCCCCTCGGGCAATGGTGTCCGGGAAAGATAGGGCGATTCCGGTCACTGGTGAACGGGACACGCCGAAGCGGTCCCCCAGTTCCAGGAAAAAATGGGGATCTGCCTTGACGCGACCGGGGCTGCTGCGACTAAGGTCACACCGCACTGGAGGGGAAATCTTCGCAGCGTCACGCCGTTGGGGGCGGGTGCTGCGGCGACTCTATCCACAGCCTGTGAATACTGTTGTGAATCGTTATTCGCCGGCCGGATATCGCGAGGGGCTATGAATGGGCATGACGGATCTGAACGCGATCTGGCCGGAGGTACTGACCGAGATCACAGGTCCGGATGTCACTCCACATCAACGAGCGATCCTGGCGCTCACCTGCCCGGTAGGGGTCGTCGGCCACACCGTCGTCGTGGCGGTTCCGAACGACTTCACCCGTGACGCGGTCGAGACCCGGCACCGTGGGCCGTTGTCCGACAGTCTCGGGCGCCACATGGGCCAACGAGTCCAACTGGCGCTGACGGTCGATCCGGATCTAGCGCCCGGACCCGACGAAGCCACTACCGACGTCGTCGCTGATGCCACTTACGCCGCAGCCACCGAGACCGCTCCGGCACGCACCGGTGTCACCACGATCCCCGAGACCCCCCGGGTCTCACTGACCGGCGGCCCCATCAACCAACCCGCCGAGCGCACCGTCATCGAGCCGGTTCGCCCCGGCAGCGGCGGCCCCGGAACCCCTCGCCTCGAAGAAAGCCGGCTGAACCCGCGCTACACGTTCGACACTTTCGTCATCGGTTCGAGCAACCGATTCGCCCACGCCGCTGCCGTGGCAGCCGCCGAACAGCCCGCCCGCGCCTACAACCCACTGGTGATCTACGGGGAGAGTGGGCTGGGTAAGACCCACCTGCTGCATGCGATCGGCCACTACACGCGTGAGATGTACTCCGGGACCCGCGTGCGTTACGTGTCCAGCGAAGAGTTCACCAACGAGTTCATCAACTCGATCCGCGACGACAAGGCCGCCGTGTTCCAGCGCCGGTACCGCGACGTCGACCTCCTCCTCGTCGATGACATCCAGTTCCTGTCGGGCAAGGTCCAGACGCAGGAGGAGTTCTTCCACACGTTCAACACGCTGCACAACAACAGCAAGCAGATCGTGGTCACGTGCGACATCCACCCGCGGCAGCTGCCCGACTTCGAAGACCGGATGCGGTCGCGATTCGAGTGGGGCTTGATCACCGACGTTCAGCCCCCGGACCTCGAAACCCGGATCGCGATCCTGCGCAAGAAGACCAACCAGGAGGGCATGAACGTCGCCGACAACGTGCTCGAGTACATCGCCGACCGGATCTCCAGCAACATCCGCGAACTCGAGGGCTCCCTGATCCGGGTCACGGCGTTCGCCAGTCTCAACAACTCCCCGGTCGACCTCGATCTTGCCCAGGACGTGCTGAAGGACTTGATCACCGATCAGTCCCGCCCTGAGATCTCCGCCGGGCTGATCATGTCCGAGGCCGCCCAGTACTACGGATTCACCATCGAGGACCTGTGTGGGCCCTCGCGCAGCCGGAATCTTGTGGTCGCCCGGCAGGTGGCCATGTACCTGTGTCGGGAGTTGACCGATCTGTCATTCCCCAAGGTCGGCCAGGAGTTCGGGGGTCGGGACCACACCACGGTCATGCACGCCGAACGCAAGATCCGCAAGGAGATCGCCCAGCGGCGCAGTCTGTACAACCAGGTCGCCGACCTGACCCAGCGCATCAAGTCCGAGGCCCGGGCCAACCGCAGCTTCTGACCGTCCCGCGAGCCGGTCCGGCGCTGCCGGCGGGCCGCTCTTCTCGACGGCGTCCTCGCTCACTGAGCTCTTCTCCTGTCTCGACCGCTCTTCTCCTGTCTCGACCGCTCTTCTGCGTGTCTCGGCGAGGTTCTGCTGTCCTCTCGACGAGGTCCTTCTGTCCCTCTCGGTGGGCTGTCAAGGTGTCGCTTGGCCCTTGCAGAGTGTTTACACGCCGGATGTTTGGCTGTTACGCCCATCGGTTAGACAGGGGCCATGAACGTCCCCGCCGTGTCCGCCGCCATCATCGCCGCCGCAGCGGCCGGGGCCTTGGCAGCGGCGGCTGAAACCGCGATCGTCCGCTCGTGGGACCGCCGGATCGAAGACCTCTACCGGTGATTCCCAATGCTCACGGCTCCAAGAAATCCTTACTGCTGTCGCCCTTCGTTCCATCGTTCGGGGGCCCGTCATTTGAACGCTCGGGGCCCACTTCATGTTGATACGTTCGGGGGCCCGTCATTTGATCGTTCAAGGAACTGTGCAACGGATGTGCACCGCCGGGGGATCGACATGATTGTCATTCCGGATCGTGCGGGACAACCACAAGTCGTCTGACCGTTCGTCCCCGGTCATCAACAGATACACCCGACTCACCCACACCCCCTGCGGATCACGGCGCGCCGGGCCCCCGCTGCAACACCGGGATATCCACACTGTCCCCAGTACCTACGATGACGACTACTCCTCTCCATTCATCCAGTGAAGAACCATCTTGGTGTGTGTGGACAAGCTCCGGTCTTCTGTTCAAGCGACTTGGTGGAAGGGGCTGCAACGGGCCATCCACCGACCAGCGCAGATGGTCCCTGCGCACCGATGCGTATGTCAGGATTAGCCACTGATGTCCGGGAGGGCCAATGAAGATCCGCGTCGAGCAGGAGGATCTCGCAGAAGCAGTCGCATGGGCGGCTCGCACGCTGCCGACTCGTCCTACCAGCCCGGTGTTGACCGGGGTCCGCCTCAGCGGCGAAGGTGACCGGGTCCAGCTGTCGGCGTTCGATCTGGAAGTTTCCGCCAAAGCCGATGTTGCCGCTGTCATCGACGAACCAGGTGTCGCCATCGTCAACGGCCGGCTGCTCTCCGAGATCGCGAAGGCGCTGCCGGCCCAACCCGTGGAACTTGGTCTGGAGGGCAGCCGCGTCACGGTTCGCTGTGGTCGCTCGTCATTCGGACTCCCCACCTTGCCAGTCGAGGACTATCCGCAACTTCCTGAACTCCCTCCCCACGCGGGACAAGTCGCCGCAGCTGACTTCGCGGAAGCTGTGGGACAGGTGGCCATCGCCTCCAGTCGCGACGACACCCTTCCAGTCCTCACCGGGATCCGGGTCGAGTTGTCCTCCGACACCATGCGGCTCGCCGCCACCGATCGCTACCGACTGGCTGTCCGCGACATCCCCTGGCAGCCCAGCGGCGGCGGATCCGACCATTTCGCACTGGTGAAGGGCCGGCAACTGGCCGACCTCGCTCGTTCCCTCGGACACTCCGATTCGGTACAGATCGCTCTTGGCGAAGGTGACGACGGCCGAATCGGCTTCGGGGTCGACGGGCGCGAACTTGTCACAAGACTGCTCGGCGGGGACTTCCCCCGCTATGAGCAGTTGCTCCCCACCGAGTCGCACACCCTCGCACGCGTCGACACTGCCGCGTTGGCCGAGGCCGTCAAGCGGGTCAAACTCGTCGCTGCGGAGCGGACCACTCCCATCAAACTGAACTTCAGCGACGGTGAGGTCATGTTGAGCGCAGGCGCGTTCGATGACGCCCAGGCCATGGAGTCCTTGGAGTGTTCCATGGACGGAGACAGCCTCGAGATCGCCTTCAACCCCGACTACCTGCTGGATGGCCTGGGGGCCATCGGCGACGCGGAGACGACGCTGTCGTTCACCACGGCCGCCAAGCCCGCCGTACTGAGCCCCGGGGGCGACGCCGCTGATTACAAGTACCTGCTGATGCCGGTGCGCCTGA